>JACPNX010000023.1:0-199713 GCA_016185275.1 Actinomycetota bacterium
ATGGCCCGTCGACACGCTCAAGGACATGATGCGCGGCCACCTCGACCAGACCCTCGCCGAGGCCACCGCCCAGCTGACCGGCGACTTCGAAGCCAGCGTCGCCGAGTACGCCCACATCACCACCCACATCCTGCAGATGGCGGACGCTCTCGCCGACGGGATCATCACCCAGTTCCCCGACCGGTTCCTGGCCTAGTTCCCTGGCCCGGACACTCGACCGCCAAGGTCGTCGGTCGAGTGCCCGGGCCTGGTTCATGCCTCCTTTCCCGAGGTGGCTCCGATGGTTGCTCCCACGCTCGTCGCCCCCGGCCCGACAAGGTCGATGACACCCGCCGCCGACCGGGGTCGACTGGCGTCAGTGGTCGTGGCGACGCTGGCCTTCGCCGGTGGGCTGATCCACGCGGCCGTCATCCGCCATCACCTCGCGTACTTCGCGCTGGCGACCGGCTTCGCCGCGATGGCAGCGGCGCAATGGTGGTTCGCCTTCCGGATGCTGGGCCGCCCCACCAACCGAGTGCGGCTGCTCGGCGTAGCTCTGCACAGCGTGATCGTCGCGACGTGGCTTCTGTCGCGCACTGTCGGGCTCGCAAGCGTCGCCGGTGCCGAAGAGCCGGCCCCGGTGGGCGTTGCCGACGTCACCGCCAACCTCTACTCGATCCTTGTCGTCGCGATGCTGGCCAAGACCTGGTGGTCGACGCGGCGCGGTCGCCGGCCGCTGGTATTGCTACGACTCGCTGGACCGATCACCGCACTCGTCGCGGTCGGCGTGCTCGTTGGCGCCGTGCCTGCTGTGCTGGCGGACCATGACCACGGCCACCACGAGCCTCCCGCTGGACACCAGCCCGTTGACGACGGCCACGACGACGACGGCCACGACCATGGTTGACCGTCGCACAAGGGGAGCGTGATGGACTGGGGAGGTTGGGCGGTGTTCGGGCTGGTCGCCACGACGATGCTCACCGCCGTGCTGATCTTGGTCCAGCTCGCCGGGCGCACTCGGCTCGACCTGCCCCTGCTCCTCGGTTCTGCACTCGCCGCCGACCCCGATCGGGCCCGGTTCGTCGGGTTCGCCGTGCACCTCGTCTTCGGCCAAGTATTCGCCGCCTTCTACGGCGCGGGGTTCACAACCCTTGACCGAACGGGGTGGTGGCTGGGAGCGCTGTTCGGTCTCGTTCACGCGGTGGTCGCGCTCACCGTCTTGGTGCCATTGCTCCCCGCCGTCCACCCGCGCATGGCGAGCGACCGCGCCGGTCCCGACTCGACCGCGGTTCTCGAGCCCCCCGGCCCGTTCGCCGTCAACTACGGGATCGCGACACCCCTGGTCACCATCGCCGCGCACGTCGTGTACGGCGCCGTGCTCGGCCTCGCGTTGCACCCGACATGAGCGAGACCCGTCGGGTCCCGATCGGCGAGTACGGCCTGATCGGTGACACGCGGACCGCCGCGCTCGTCGCGCCCGACGGCGCCATCGACTGGTGGTGCCTCCCGCGCTTCGACTCGCCTCCGGTGTTCGGCCGGCTGGTCGGAGGCGACGACGCCGGCAGCTTCGAGGCGGGACCGGCCGAGCCGGCGGTGCTCGAGCGTCGCCGCTATCGCGACGCCACCGCGACGCTGGAGACGACGTGGTCGGTCGACGGTGGCGAGCTCACGCTGGCCGACTCGATGATCGCCGAGGTTTCCGGCCGGCTCCTGCCCACGACCACGCTGGTGCGTCGACTCACCAGCCGCGGCCGACCGGTCGAGGTGGTGGTTCGGCTGTCACCTCGCTTCGGCGAGCATCGGGTCGCGCCAGTGCGGGTGAGGCGGCGGCCTGGCGTGTTGGTTATCGAGCACGACGGCCTCGGTTTGGCGGTCCTCTCCGACGCGCCCGTCCCGCTCGTCGTCGACGAGGTGGTCGTCTTCGCCGTCGAGCCGGCGCGGCCGCTGACCATCGTCGTCGGCGTGACCGACCGATCACCGCTCGTGTTCGTGCCACCCCCGGTCGCCCGTGCTGAGGCCGAGCGCGACGAGCGCGGGTGGCGCCGATGGGCCGACGGCATCGCAACCGCGCCGGACCACCGCACCGCGGTGGTGCGGAGCCTGCTCACGCTGCAGCTGCTGACCTACTCGCCCTCTGGCGCGCCCGTCGCCGCGCCGACGACGTCGCTGCCCGAGCTGCTCGGAGGAGAACGGAACTGGGACTACCGCTACGCCTGGCCCCGCGACGCCTCCATCGGCATCGCCGCGTTCCTCGCCGCCGGCAAGCACCGCGAGGCGCAGGCATTCCACGCGTGGCTGCTGCACGCCAGCCGGCTCGCGAGACCACGCCTTCCGGCGCTGTTCACCCTCCACGGCCGGCCGGGCCCCGCCGAGCGGGAGCTGCACGGCTGGCCCGGCTACGCCAACAGCCGGCCAGTTCGCGTCGGCAACGGCGCCGCCGGCCAGCACCAACTCGACGGCTACGGCTGGGTCCTCGACGCCGCCTGTCTGCTCACCGACGCCGGCCACCACCTCGACGGCGAGACCTGGCGGACGATGCGCGGCTTCGCCGACCACGTCGCCGCCACCTGGGAACAGCCAGACGCCGGGATCTGGGAGCGGCGTGACGAGCCCCGCCACCACGTGCACTCCAAGCTCATGGCCTGGCTGGCGCTCGACCGCGCCGCCCGCATCGCGCACCTGCGCGGCGGGCGCGCCGCGAAGCGGGCGACCGCGTGGCGCGCGGCACGCGACCGAGTCGCGGCCGACGTGCAGGCCAACGGGTTCGACGACGACCTCGGCGCCTACACCGCCGCCTACGGGTCGGGCGACCTCGACGCCGCCGTGCTCTTGCTGCCGGTCCTGGGCATCGAAGCGCACGACTCGCGCCGGGTCGTGGGCACCGTCGATGCCATCCGGAGCCGACTCGGCGCGGGCGGACCGCTCGTGTACCGATACCTGGGCGACGACGGGCTGCCGGGGCGGGAGGGCGCGTTCCTGCCGTGCTCGTTCTGGTTGGTCCAGGCGCTCGCCGCCATCGGCCGTCGTGCCGAGGCCAGCGCGATGTTCGACGAGTTGGTGGCGCTCGGCGGGCCGCTCGGGTTGTTCGCCGAGGAGATGGAACCCCGCACGGGCGAGCACCTGGGGAACTTCCCGCAGGCGCTGACCCACGCCTCGCTGCTGCAGGCCGCTGCGGCGCTCAACGCGGCTACGACGAGGGCAGCGCCGACCTGACCAGGAAGTCGATCGTGAGCCGCACCGGTGCGTCGACGCGCAGGAGGTGGGCCAAGGCCGGCGGGATGGGCTGCTCGTCGCCCGCATCGAGGCGCGCACTGAGGGTCGGGGTCGTCTCGATGGCGAACACGACCTCGCCTTCGAGCACCCGGAGCAGGCCCCAGGTCCGGTCGGCGACGAAGTGAGCGCGTCGCAGGGCGGCCGGCAGCCTGTCCGCGTCGAAGGGTCCGGCCGTGCGCACGAGCTCGAGCGCTGCTGGCAGCTCCAACCGGTCGCACAGCGGGCAGTCGAGCTGGGCACCGAGGTGCGCGGCTCGTCCGGCCTCCGATGCCACCCAGGGCCGTTCCTGAAGCGGAGGCTGGTGGCGGACGTGCTGGTTGTGTAGGCAGGAGAGCTCCGCGACCCAGTCGCCCTCGTCGTCCTGGTGGAACCCGTCGATTGTGCGGATCACCCGCCGTGCTCCCGGCGGCCGACCGCTGCTCGTTGCAGTACCGCTTCAGCGTCGCGGATCAGCTCGCGCACCACCGCCGCGGCGGGAAGGACGCCGGTCACGGCGCCGACCGACTCCCCCGCGTACAGCGCCGCGGAAGCCACCTCGCCGTCGAAGGCGCGGGTGGGCGGCAGCGGTGAACGCATCGCTGGCTCGAGCGTGGACGCGTCGACGCACTGGCGGAGAACGCGGTGCGGCGCGTGCGGCCAGCCCATCGAGAACGCCTCGGCGAGCACCGTGTCACCGGCGCCGGAAGCGAGCAGCGCATCACGGTACGCGGGATGGACGTCGGCTTCGCTCGTGGCGACGAAGCGCGTGCCGACCCGCACCGCGTCGGCACCCGCGAGCAGCACTTCCGCCATCGCCGCGCCGGTCCCGACGCCGCCGGCCGCGACCAGAGGAACCCGTGTCGCGCCACGGACCTCTTCTAGAAGCGGCAGGAGCGGGCTCGTACCGCGGACGTGACCGCCGGCCTCGACGCCCTGCGCGACGATCACATCGCAGCCGGCGTCGACGGCGGCACGGGCTTCGTCCCGCGAGCCGACCTGCCATGCGGCAAGCGCGCCGCCGCCGTGGACACGCTCGACGATCGCCGCGTCAGGATCGCCGTAGAAGCACTCGACGAGGGCGGCGACCTGGCTGGCGGCTTCGAGCGCCTGGTCGTCGAGGAACGGCACGAGGAAGTTCACGCCGACCCTTGCGTCATTGCCGGCGAGTTCGAGCGCCGCAGCGACCTGAGCACAGACCTGGTCGGAGGTGAGACCGGCGGCCGCGACCATGCCGAGTCCGCCTTCGGCGGCGACCGCTGCCGCCAACGCGGGGGTGGTGACGCCACCCATGCCCGCCTGTTGGAGCGGGAGCCGGCAGTCGACGATGCGGGTGAAGGGGGTGGGCGGCAGTGTCATGGTGGATCGCCAGCCAGTCTGCTCAGCCGCGCTGCGCGTCGCCGATCACCTCGAGCACGCGCTCGGGTGGGCGAGCGACGACGGCCCGATCTCCGACGATGACGATCGGCCGTTCGATCAGGCTGGGATGTGCCGCCAGAGCGGCGACGATCTCGTCGCCGGTGGCATCGTCGAGCTGTAGCTCCCGCCAGAGCGGCTCGCCGGTACGGGCGATGGCGCGGGGATCGGTGGCGCCGAGCATCTCCAGAACGCGCTGCAGCTCCTCGACGGCTGGCGGATCGTGGAGGTAGTCGAGGTACGTCGCGTCGATGCCATGGTCCGTGAGGATGCCCTGCGCGGTCCGGCACTTGGAGCACGACGGGTTGAACCAGACGACGGGGTCAGGCATTGGCGACGACCTTGGCTTGAAGGCTGGCCAGCACCTCGGCGAAGGACCGGGTGAAGGCTGCAACGCCTTGGTCTTCCAGGGTGCTGCCGACGTCGGCGAGGTCGACGCCGAGGTCAGCGGCGCGGGTGAGGATTGCGGCTGCGCCGACGGCGCTCTCGTCGATCGTGCGGGCCACGGTGCCGTGGTCCTCGAAGGCGTCGATCGTCGGCTCGGGCAGCGTGTTGACGGTGTCGGGCCCGATGAGCTGGTCGACGTACAGGGTGTCGGGCAGGGTCGGGTCCTTCGTCGAGGTCGAGGCCCACAACGGACGCTGCACCGTGGCTCCCCGTGCGGCAAGCGCGTCCCAACGAGGGCCTCGGAAGGCGTCGCGGAACATGGCGTAGGCGCGGCGGGCCTGGGCCACCGCGACCGTGCCCTTGACCGCGTGCCCCGTGGCGGTGGCGGGAAGGCGGCGGTCGACTTCGGTGTCGACCCGGCTGACGAAGAACGAGGCGACGCTGTGAACCGTGGAGACGTCGCCGCCGCTGGCGGCGAAGGTCTCGAGGCCGGTGAGGTAGGCGTCGATGACCTGGTCGTAGCGGTCGAGGGAGAAGATGAGGGTGACGTTGATGTTGTTACCGGCGCTGGTCGCTTGACGGATGGCATCGATGCCCTCGCTGGTGGCGGGGATCTTCACGAGCAGGTTGGGCCGGTCGATGCACTGGTGCAGGTCCGCCGCCGCGGCGGCGCTGGCGTCGGCGTCGTGGGCGAGCGCGGGTGCGACCTCGAGAGAGACGAACCCATCGCCGCCGTTGCTCGCCTCGTGCAGCGGCGCGAGCAGGTCGAGTGCCTCGACGACGTCGGCGATCACGAGCTCCCAGTAGGCGTCCTCGACGGTCGCGCCGCCGCCGACGAGCTCGGCGAACTGGTCGTCGTAGGCGTCGGATCCGGCGATGGCATTGGCCAGGATGGTCGGGTTGGCGGTCACCCCGCGTACCCCGCGATTCACGAGCCGTTCGAGGTGCCCGCTGCGCAGGTGGTCACGGGTCAGGTTGTCGAGCCAGGGGCTCTGGCCCTGCTCGTCGTGCAGCCGGCGCAGCTTCGTCATCGGACCAGGTCTCCGAGAGGGACATCGGCGTCAGCGAGGCGTACGGGGTCGACCGCGGTCCGGGCTTCGATGATCGCCTTGAGGTCGTCGCCGACGTCCCAGACGTTGACGTTCATGGCGGCGGTGACGATGCCGTCTCGGTGCCAGAAAGCGATGAACTCGCGTGTGTCGCGATCGCCGCGCACGACGACGGCGTCGGTGCCGTCGCCGTGGCCGACGTACTCCATACCGAGGTCGTACTGGTCGGAGAAGAAGTACGGCAGCCGCGTGTACGCGTCGCTGTTGCCGGCGGCGTTGCGGCCGGCAGTGGTTCCCTGGTTGAGCGCATTGGCCCAGTGCTCGACGCGCAAGCGCTTCCCGTAGTGCGGGTGGAACGCGTTGGCCACATCCCCGGCGGCGTAGATCCCGGGCGCAGCGGTGGCGAGGTGCTCGTCGACGACGATCCCGTTGTCGATGGCGAGTCCTGCCGTGTCCGCGAGCTCGGTGCGAGGCGTGACGCCGACTCCGACGATGACGACGTCAGCGGCCTCGACGCGGCCGTCGCCGAGGACGACTGCTTCGACGGTCTTGGTGCCGCGCAGCTCGGCGACACCGGTGCCCAGCCGGAGGTGCACGCCGTTGTCGGTGTGGAGGCGGGCGAACACGGCGCCGATGTCGTCGCCGAGGACGCGCTGCAGGGGGACGGGGGCAGGGTCGACGAGCACGACCTCGGCGCCCATCTGTCTGGCCGACGCTGCGACCTCGGAGCCGATCCAGCCGGCGCCGATCACCACGACGCGGGTGGCGGCGCGGATGGCGTCGCGCAGTCGCAGCGAGTCGTCGATGGTGCGGAGGTAGTGGACACCGGCGAGGTCGGCGCCGGGGATGTCGAGGCGTCGGGGGGCCGCGCCGGTGGCGAGGACAGCGGTGTCGAAGCCGATGTTCTCGCCGCCGGCGAGGCGGATGGTGCGGGAGGCCGGGTCGAGGGTGTCGGCGCGGTCGTTGACGAGCTCGATGCGACGCTCGTCGTAGAACCCCTCCGGGTGGACGCGCGCGGTGTCGGCGTCCTTCTCGCCGCGGAGGACGGCCTTGGACAGCGGGGGCCGCTCGTACGGTTGGCCCGGTTCCTCGCCGATGAGCACGATGCGGCCGTCGAAGCCGGCTTCGCGAGCGGCCTCGGCCGCCTTGGCGCCGGTGAGGCTGGCGCCGATGATCGCCAGTGTGGGTGTGGAGGTCATTGCTCGTTGCTCCTGTTCGAGGCGAGGCAGTCGCGTGGTGTCACGGCCGCACGCCGGTGAGGGAGAAGAACTCGGCGCGGGACCGGTGGTCGGCGCGGAGCAGCCCGTGGAGGGCGGAGGTGACGGTGCGGGACCCCTCGGCTCGTACGCCGCGCAGGGACATGCAGAGGTGTTCGGCCTCCATCACGACGCCGACGCCCTTGGGGTCGAGCTGGTCCTGCAACCAGTCGGCGACCTGCTTGGTCAGCCGCTCCTGCACCTGCAGGCCGCGGGCGAACAGCTCGACGACCCGGGCGAGCTTCGACAGACCGAGGATTCGCTCGCCCGGGAGGTAGCCCACATGGGCGACGCCCTTGAACGGGAGCATGTGGTGCTGGCAGAGCGAGTGGAAGGGGATGTCTCGCGCCAGGACGAGCTCGTCGTAGCCCTCGTCGTTGGGGAAGGTCGTCAGGTTGAACGCCCGGGGTGTGAGCATCTCGGCGTAGGCGGCGGCGACGCGGCGTGGGGTGTCGCGGGTGTGCTCGTCGCTGATGTCCTGGCCGAGCGCGCTGAGAAGCTCGGCGACGGCGCGCTCGGCACGGCCGAGGTCGATGTCGGCACCGCCCCGGATCATCTCGAGATGCGGCCGGTGCGCGTCGGCGGTGAGGTCGGCGACGGTCACGCGGCTTGGCCTCCGTGGCAGGGGTTCAGGTTGATGGAGTGGCGGTGCAGCGACAGGAACCGCTCGGGGTGCGCAAGACGGGGCCCGCCCTCGTCGAGCCAACGCTCGGTGGCGGCGCGGGCCCGTTCGGCGAGCAGCGCGCCGTGGCGGAAGTCGGTGGAGCTGACCGAGAGCGGGCACAGCGGCGGAAGGACGCGGATGTCGGTGCGCTCGGCGAAGTGCGCGACCTCGAGGATCAGCCGCTGCTCGATGAGCAATGTGAGGGCTTGCAGCGCGCTCGACAGAGGACTCGACGGTGCGTCATCGAGCGCGCACGCGTAGCCGGTGGGCAGCACGTAGACCACGTTGGCGCCGAGCGCGACCGCCTGGGAGACCGCGGCATTGTCGGCGACCCCGCCGTCGATCAGGTCTCGGCCGTCGATGCGCACTGAGGGGAACACGGCCGGGATGGCGGCGCTGGCCACGATCGCGTCGACCGGGTCACCGGCAGAGAGGACGACCTCCTCACCGCTGCGCACGTCGGTGGTGACCACGTGCAGCGGGATGGCGGCGTGCTCGAGGCGGTCGAAGGCGACGTGCTCGGCGACCAGGCGACGCAGCGACCCATTGGGACACAGCGACGGGGCCCGGCCCATCGCGGCGGCGCCGAGGCGCGCAGGTTGCAGCGGGAACACATCGCGCCGGCGGAGCCCGGCCCAGATGGCGGCGAGCTCGTCGAGCGCCGCGGTGCTGGTACCGCGCCCGGCGACGAAGCCGGCGTTGAGGGCGCCGGCCGAAGTTCCGATCAGCAGGTCGGGTTCGACCCCTCGGGCGTTGAGGGCCTGGAGCATGCCCACCTGGACCGCTCCGAGGCTCCCCCCGCCCGACAACACGAACGCCGTGACCATGGCCGGAGCCCGCTATGCCCGCGTCGGGCGGTCGAACGCGGTGGCCAGGCGGGCCAGGGTCAGAGCGGCGAGCAGGAGCCCGAAGTCGCGCAGGGCGATGTCGTAGAAGTCGGCCTGTAGCAGCAGGTTGGTGATGATCCCGGCCAGCCAGGCGGCGACGAGGAAGCCGCCGAACTTCGGTCGCACCGCGACGACGATGCCGGCGACGATCTCTACGACCCCGATGGCGAGCAGAGCCTGGTGGGCGTTGCCGGGGACGAGGTCGTTGATCTCGGGTGCGAGGTAGATGCGCCAGTCGACGAGCCAGTCGAGGAACTTGTCGAGCCCGAACAGGATCGGGGCGACCGTAAACCCGATGCGCAGCAGCGTGAAGGCCTGGAAGGCGGGGTTGTCGAGCCGGTGGGCGGTGACGCCGGGGACGACGGCTCGGTCGGTGGTGACGGTGGACATCGAACCTCCTCTATAAGTCGTTGATCTTGACGTTAGAGGTGGAGTGTTGTTTCGTCAAGGCGAATCTGTTTTAGACTGGCGCGCATGGAACCTGCGGAGGACCTCGAGCGGCGCATCAGCGGCATCGCCGCTCTGGACCAGCCGGTACGACGTGACCTGTATCGGCTGCTGTCTGAGCGCGACGGGTGGGTCACCCGCGACGAGGCGTCCGAAGCGCTGAGCATCCCGCGGTCGGTCGCGGCCTTCCACCTCGACAAGCTCGTGGAGGCCGGTGTCGTCGAGATCACCTTCGAACGAATGACGGGCCGCACCGGTCCCGGGGCGGGACGGCCGGCCAAGCTCTACCGGCGAGGCACACGCGAGGTGTCGGCGTCGGTCCCCGAGCGCCGCTACGACCTCGCGGGGTCGCTGCTGGCGACTGCGATCGCCGAGGCGGAACGGACCGGCGCGCCGATCGCTGACTGCCTGAGCGCCAGCGCCCGCGCCGCGGGACGGGTCATCGGCAAGGAGGCGGCCGACGCGACGGGTGAGCTCAAGACGCGGGAGGAGCGGCGGCGCGCTGTCCTCGACCTGTTGGCCCGCCACGGCTACGAGCCGACGCTGGGCAAGCGTGGCGAGATCGCGCTCGTCAACTGCCCCTTCCACCGCCTCGCCGAGGAACACCGCAGCCTCGTATGCGGCATGAACCTCGACTTCCTCGCAGGACTCCTCGAAGGGATGGGCCCGGCCGATCGCCTCAACGCCAGGCTGGCACCCGAGCCGGGCTACTGCTGTGTGCGCATCAAGGCGGCGTGAGCAACGGCGCGACGTCAGCGGACAGGTCCCGCTCAGACCGCCATCAGCTCGGCGAGGTCGACGAGCCGGTTGGCATACCCAAACTCGTTGTCGTACCAGCCGAGAACCTTGACGACTCGTCCGCTGGCCATAGTGTCGCGCGCCGAGAAGACGCAGGATGCGGCGTTGCCGAGGATGTCGTGCGACACGAGCGGCTTCTCGGTGTACTCGATCACTCCCCGGTAGCTCTTGTCATGGACGGCGTCCTGGAACGCCTGATTGACCTCGTCGGTGGTCACGTCACGATCGAGGGTGGCGACGAAGTCCACGATCGAGCCGTTGGGAACCGGCACCCGAAGCGCGATGCCGTCGAGGCGTCCGGCGAGCCGGGGGAGCACGTCACCGACGGCGCGGCTGGCCCCAGTCGAGGTTGGAACAATCGATACTCCGGCGGCCCGCATCCGCCGCAAGTCCGCCGTCCCCCTGCGCCCGGAGCGCGGCTGGTCGAGCAACGCCTGATCAGTCGTGTAGGCGTGCACCGTCGTCATGAACCCTTGCTGGACCCCGAAGCGATCGTCGAGGACGCGAGCCATCGGCGCCAGGCAGTTCGTGGTGCACGAGGCATTCGACACAACAGCGTGGTTGGCGGGCACGTACGCGCCATCGTTGACGCCCATGCACACGGTGAGGTCCATGTCGAGGCCAGGGGCAGAGACGACGACCTTGCGCGCGCCGGCGTCGAGGTGCGCCGCCGCTTCGGCGCGCGAGCGGAAGTGGCCGCTCGCCTCGACCACGACGTCCACACCGTGATCGGCCCAGGGAATGCTCCTTGGCTCAGCCGAGCTGGTGACGGCGATCTTGTGCGGACCGACCCGAAGCACGTCTCCGGACGCCTCGACCCGGTCGCCGAGCCCGCCGGCCACAGAGTCGTGCTCAAGCAGGAAGGCGAGCGTCTCTGGGTCGGCGTTCGGCTCATTCACCGCCACAACGTCGACCCCGCGCGTATCGCCGTCGACGAGGATCCGCGCGAGGGATCGGCCGATCCGTCCGAAGCCATTGATCCCGAGCCGTACGGTCACGGTGATCTCCTCTGTGTGTCTCCGGGGGTTTTCACAATCCCTCCTCCACGCTGGTCATCCCTCGTGCCGGGCATGCTGGGCGCTTGGCTCCTCAGGCGGAGGGCGCATGCCTCGATTGTCTTGCTTCGGTGCCGCCGCCGCACTGGCCGAACCCGACACTCGCCTCCGCCGTTGGGTGGCCGTTGCTCACACCCGTCGTCGTCCACTTCGGCGAGGGATGTGCCCCCGATCATGTGTCAGAGCAGTCCGAGCTGGAGTCGTGCCGCCTCCGACATGCGGTGGATGGTCCACGGCGGGTCCCAGACGAGGTTGACCTCGACGTCGTCGACGCCGGGCACGGCGAAGACGGCGCGGGCGGCGTCGGCGCGCAGGACGTCGCCCATCCCGCAACCCGGCGCGGTCATGGACATGTCGATCTCGATGCGGCGGGTGTCGAGCGGGCCGGGGAGCTCCTCGCAGCGGTAGACGAGCCCGAGCTCCACAATGCTGACGGGGATCTCGGGGTCGTAGACCTGGCCAAGCGCGTCGAGGACGCGGCTCATGTCGAACGGGCGGTCGTCGTCGACCGCCTCGTCCTCGCCGTCGGGCACCACGAAGCCGACGGCGTCGCCGTCGGCGGCGTCGAGTCGCAGGAGCGTTCCGAGCTCGGTGCGCACGGTGATGCTGGCGCCGAGCTGCTGGACGATCTCGACCTCGCCGCCTTCGGACAGCAGGACGAGCTCCCCGGCGGGGACGGTGGTTGCCATGCAGTCACGCAGGAGGGCGATCGGTGACCAGGCCATCGGTCAACCACCCCTTCCGGCGGCGAAGGCGGCGGCGACCCGGTCGCGCAAGGTCGCCGGGGTGATCGCGTCGATGATCTCGGCGGCGAACCCGGCGACGAGCATGGCTCGGCCCTGCTCGAGCGGGATGCCTCGGCTGCGCAGGTAGAAGAGGGCGTCGTCGTCGAGGCGTCCCACGGTGGCGCCGTGGGTGCAACGGACGTCGTCGGCGAGGATCTCGAGCCAGGGTCGGGTGTCGGCCTGGGCGGTCGGGGCGAGGACGAGGTTGCGGTTCGACTGGTGGGCGTCGGTGCCGGTCGTACCGTGTCGGACCAGGACGTGGCCGCTGAAGGACCCGCGGCCGTGGTCGTCGACGATCCCGGTGAAGCGCTGGGTGCTCGCGCAGTGCGAGGCGCGGTGGTCGACGGTGACGACGTTGTCGTGGTGTTGGTGGCCGAGGGGCAGGTAGAGCCCGTCGATGTCGGCGCAGGCGTCGGTGCCGTCGAAGCCGATGGCGAGGGCGCTCCGGGCGATGTGTCCGCCGGTCATGATCGACGTCGCTCGCAGCGTCGAGCGGGCGCCCTGGTCGATGGCGGTGCGTCCGACGTGGATCGCGGCCGCGGCTTCGTCCTGGACGCGGTGGTGGGTCACGGTCGAGCCGGCGCCGGCGACGATGCGGGTGGACGCGTTCGTGACCGACGGGCCCGGCAGCCCGACGTAGGACTCGATCAGGTGGACGCGGCTTCCGGGCCCGGCGAGCACGACGGTGCGGGGATGGTTGGCCGTCGTGTCCTCGCCGGGCGCGGCGATGTGGACGACGTGGACGGGCTGGTCGAGCTGCGCGCCCGGCTCGACGAGAACCGCGGCGACATCGCGGCCGGCGGCCCAGTTGAGGGCTTGGAAGCCGTCGGCGGGCTGGTCCTCGGCGGCGCGAGGCGACGGGGGTCGGGCTCGCATGCCGTCACGGTTGCCGAGCCACAGACCGTCCACCGCGCCTCCGGCGTCGGAGGCTCGCGGCTCGAAGACGCCGTTGACGAACACGAGGCGGGGACCGCCGTGGTCGCCGGCGAGGGCGTCGACGACGGACCGGCTGACCTGGCTGGTCGAGGCTGGGGCTGGTGCCGCGGCCTCGAGGGCGCCGACGATGTCGTCGACGGGGGTGTAGCGCCATGCCTCGTCGCGGGTGGTGGGCAGGCCGTGGGCGGCGAGCCAGTCCCGTCCTCGCTCCGCCCGCGGGCTCGGCGGTGACGGCGGGACCAGCCGATCGAGCAGGCCCGCCGGTGTGGCGGTCATCGTGCGGCGGCGGCGCCGTAGCCGACCGCTTCCAGTTCGCGGGCCAGGTGGTGGTCGCCGGTGCGGACGATCCTGCCGGCCTGGAGCACGTGCACCCGGTCGGGGCGCACGAACTCGAGCAGGCGGGGGTGGTGGGTGATGATCAGCATCGACCGCTCGGGGTGCCGGAGGCGTTCCACGCCCTCGCCGACGACGCGCAGCGCGTCGATGTCGAGGCCCGAGTCGGTCTCGTCGAGGATGGCGAGTCGGGGTTCGAGCAGGGAGAGCTGCAGGATCTCGTTGCGCTTCTTCTCGCCGCCGGAGAACCCTTCGTTCACGGAGCGGCTGAGGAACGCCGGGTCCATGTCGAGGCGGGCCATGTGCTCCTTGGCCAGGGCGAGGAAGTCGACGGCACCGATCTCGGGTTGGCCGCGGACGAGGCGGATGGCGTTGAGGGCGGTGTGGAGGAAGTACATGTTGCCGACGCCCGGTATCTCGACCGGGTGCTGGAAGGCGAGGAACAGGCCCTTCGCGGCCCGCTCCTCGGGGGTGAGGGCGAGCAGGTCGCCGCCTTCGAAGGTCACCGTGCCGGTGGTCGTGTAGCCGTCCCGCCCGGCAAGGACGTTGGAGAGGGTGCTCTTGCCGGCGCCGTTGGGACCCATGACGGCGTGGATCTCGCCGGCGGCGATGTCGAGGTCGAGGCCGTCGAGGATGGTCTTGTCGCCGACGGAGGCGGTGAGGCGCTCGATGTGCAGCATCAGCCCACCGCCCCTTCGAGGGTGAGCCGCATGAGGGCTTGGGCCTCGACGGCGTACTCCATCGGGAGCTCGTCGAAGACCTCCCGGCAGAAGCCGTTGACGATCATCGAGGTGGCGTCTTCTTCGGTGAGGCCACGCTGTCGGCAGTAGAAGAGCTGGTCGTCGCTGACCTTCGACGTCGACGCCTCGTGCTCGACCTGGGCGGTGTCGTTCTTCACCTCGATGTAGGGGAAGGTGTGGGCGCCGCAGTCGGGCCCGATGAGCAGGGAGTCGCACCGGGTGTGGTTGCGGGCTCCGGTCGCCGATCGCAGAACCTTCACCAGGCCGCGGTAGGTGTTCTGGGCGTGGCCGGCGGAGATTCCCTTGGAGAGGATCGTGCTCGTCGTGTTGCGGCCGATGTGGATCATCTTCGTGCCGGTGTCGGCCTGCTGATGGTGGGTGGTGACGGCGACGGAGTAGAACTCGCCGACCGAGTCGTCGCCCTGCAGGATCACGCTCGGGTACTTCCAGGTGATGGCCGAACCGGTCTCGACCTGGGTCCAGGAGATCGTCGCCCGGTTCCCGGCACGGCCTCGCTTGGTCACGAAGTTGAAGATGCCGCCCTTGCCGTCGGCGTCGCCGGGGTACCAGTTCTGCACCGTCGAGTACTTGATCGACGCGTCGTCGAGGGCGACGAGCTCCACGACCGCGGCATGGAGCTGGTTCTCGTCGCGCTTGGGGGCGGTGCAGCCCTCGAGGTAGCTGACGCTGGCGCCTTCCTCGGCGACGATCAGGGTCCGCTCGAACTGGCCGGTCTCCGCCGCGTTGATGCGGAAGTAGGTCGACAGCTCCATCGGGCACTGCACGCCGGCCGGGATGAAGCAGAACGAGCCGTCGGAGAACACCGCCGAGTTGAGGGCGGCGAAGAAGTTGTCGCGGAACGGCACGACCGAGCCGAGGTAGCGACGCACGAGCTCGGGATGCTCCCGGACGGCTTCGGAGAACGAGCAGAAGATCACCCCGGCCTCGGCCAGCTTGGCCTTGAACGTCGTCGCCACCGAGATCGAGTCCATGACCGCGTCGACCGCCACCCCCGAGAGCCGCTCCTGCTCGGCGAGGGAGATGCCGAGCTTGTCGAACTCGGCCCGGATCTGGGGGTCGACCTCGTCGAGGCTCTTGGGTGCCGGCCCCTTGGGCTTGGGGGCGGCCCAGTAGTGCATGTCCTGGTAGTCGATCGGCGGGTGGTGCACGTTCGGCCAGGTGGGCTCCTCGAGCGTGAGGAAGTGACGGAAGGCGGCGAGGCGCCACTCGAGAAGCCACGCCGGCTCCTGCTTCTTGGCCGAGATGAGCCGGACGACGTCCTCGTCGAGGCCCTTGGGCGCGAGCTCGGTCTCCAGGTCGGCATGGAAGCCGTAGGCGTACTCCCGCTCGACGAGGATGTCGACGACGTCGCTCATGTGCTCTCCCTGGTGGACCGGCTCGCCATTAGTTCTAGCATTGACTAGAACTATAGTCCCGTGACCGGAAGGAGCACCACCGTGCGCGACGCCCAGCGCCCGGCGCCGACCCGCGACCTCGACAACCCCGAGGAGATCGCCGAGATGGTTCGCCGCTTCTACGCCGACGTCGCCATGGACGACCTGCTCGGCCCGATGTTCAACGACGTCGCCCGGGTCGACTGGTCCGAGCACCTCCCCAAGCTCACGGCGTTCTGGTGCCGGGCGCTGCTCGACCTCCCCGGCTACGTGGGCAACCCCTTCCGCGCCCACGCGCAGGTGCACGACAAGCGGGCGTTCACGCCCGCACACTTCGAACGGTGGCTCTCGCTGTTCCACGAGACTCTCGACCTCGGCTGGGTCGGGCCGAACGCCGAGCGGGCCCACCAGCTCGCCGACAACGTCGCCCGAGTGCACAGCCAGCAGCTCGTCGGCGAGGCGGTCACCGTGGCGCGCTGACGGCGCCGTTTCACGGATGGCCCGGGGGCGTCACACCTGTCGTGGATCAGCGGCGTCGGCGTCGATGCCGTAGAGAGCGACGGCATCGGCGACCGTCTCGGCCTTGAGGTCGCCCCGCTGGGCGAGTCCATGCAGCGCGGCCACCACGATGTGGGGGGCGTCGACTTCGAAGTGACGCCGAAGCTCGGCGCGGGTGTCGGACAGGCCGAAGCCGTCTGTTCCGAGCACCTCGAAGGGCTGCGGCATCCAGCGCGCGATCTGGTCGGGTACCGCCTTGACGAAGTCGGTGACCGCGACAACCGGACCGTCCACCCCCGCGAAGACCGTCTCGAGGTACGAGCGTCGCGGCGATTCGGTCGGGTGCAGCCGGTTCCACCGTTCGACGTCGAGGGCGTCGTTGCGGAGCTGCTGGAAGCTCGTGGCGCTCCAGACGTCGGCGCCGACGTCGTGGTCGTCGGCCAGCATGCGCTGCGCTTCGAGCGCGGCGAGCATGGCGGAGCCGCTGGCGACGATCTGGGCGGCGTGGGTCGTCCCCGCCGGTGCGGTTCGGAAGCGGTACAGCCCGCGGATGATGCCGTCTTCGACGCCGTCGGGCATCGGCGGCATCGGGTAGGCCTCGTTGTAGACGGTGAGGTAGTAGACGAGGTCCTCGGGGTCGTCGCCGTACATGCGCTGCATGCCGTCGCGGACGATGGCTGCGAGCTCGTAGGCGAAGGCCGGGTCGTAGGCGCGGCAGTGCGGGACGACCGACGCCCAGGCCAGGCTGTGGCCGTCGCAGTGCTGCAGCCCCTCTCCCTGCAGGGTCGTGCGCCCGGCAGTGGCGGCGAGCATGAACCCTCTGCCGCGCATGTCACCCATCGCCCACAGCAGGTCACCGGCACGGTGCAGGCCGAACATCGAGTAGAAGACGAAGAACGGGATCATCGGCTGGCCCCACGTCGCGTACGCGGTCGACGCCGCGATCAGCGACGCCATCGAACCCGCCTCGGTGATCCCCTCCTCCAGCACCTGGCCGTCAGTCGCCTCGTGGTAGCTGAGGAGCAGGTCGGCGTCGACCGGCTCGTAGCGCTGACCGGTCGGTGCGTAGATGCCGAACTGGCGGAACAGGGCGTCGATGCCGAAGGTGCGGGCCTCGTCGGGGATGATGGGCACCACGCAGCGCCCGACCTCGGGGTCCCGCATCAGGTTGCGGAGCAGGCGGGTGAACGCCGAGGTGGTCGACACCGCCACCTTCTCGCCCGAGCCGGTGAGCAGCTCGCTGTACGGATCCGTGCGCGGCGTCACGGGTCGTACGTGCACCAGCCGCCGTGGGAGCGCGCCGCCCAGCCGGCGTCGGCAGGCCATGAGGTACTCGTACTCGTCGGAGTCGAAGCCGGGATGGACGTAGGGCGGCAGGTCGCTGGCGAGCGCCGCGTCCGAGATCGGCAGCTCGAGCCGGTCGCGGAAGGTCCTGAGCTCGGCCTCGCTCATCTTCTTCATCTGGTGGGTGGCGTTGCGGGCCTCGAAGTCCCGGCCCAGCGCCCAGCCCTTGACGGTCTTGGCCAGGATCACCGTCGGGGCGCCGCGGTGGTCGAGCGCGGCGCGGTAGGCGGCGTGCACCTTGCGAGGGTCGTGGCCGCCGCGACGCAGCCGGCGCAGGTCGTCATCGCTGAGATGGGCGACGAGCTCGCGCAGCGCCGGCTCGGGGCCGAAGAAGTGGTCGCGGATGTAGGAGCCAGACTCGACCCGGAGCTTCTGGTACTCGCCGTCGACGGTCGCGTTCATTCGCGCGACGAGGTCGCCGCCGACGTCGCGGGCGAGGAGGTCGTCCCACTCCCGGCCCCAGACGACCTTGACGACGTTCCAGCCGGCGCCACGGAAGAGGCCCTCGAGCTCCTGGATGACCTTGCCGTTGCCGCGCACCGGCCCGTCGAGACGCTGGAGGTTGCAGTTGACGACGAAGACGAGGTTGTCGAGCTTCTCCCGGCCGGCCAGCGCGATCGCCGCCAGGCTCTCGGGTTCGTCCATCTCGCCGTCCCCGGCGAAGCACCACACGGTGGCGTCGTTGGTGTCGACGATGCCGCGGTCGTGGAGGTAGCGGTTGAAGCGGGCCTGGTAGGCGGCGTTGATGAGCCCGAGGCCCATCGATACCGTCGGGAACTCCCAGAAGTCGCTGCGCCGGGGATGGGGGTAGCTGGGCAGTCCGCCGGCGACCTCCCGGCGGAACCCGTCGAGGTCCGTCTCGTGGAGCCGACCCTCGAGGAAGGCGCGGGCGTAGATGCCGGGGGATGCGTGCCCTTGGATGAACACCTGATCGCCGGGACCGTCGTCCTTGCCGCGGAAGAAGTGGTTGAAACCGACCTCGTAGAGCGTGGCGGCCGAGGCGTAGGTGGCGAGGTGGCCGCCGAGACCGTCGCTGCGGCGGTTGGCCCGGGCGACCATCACCGCGGCGTTCCAGCGGATGTAGTGGCGGAGGCGTCGTTCCACCGCCTCGTCGCCCGGATAGGGGGGCTCGTCGGCGGCCGGGATCGTGTTGAGGTAGTCGGTGACGCCCGGGCCGGGCACGTCGAGGCCCAGCGACCGCGCCCGGCCCAGCACGTGCAACAGCACACGCTGGGCACGGTCGGCACCGCCCACCTCGACGAGCGCGTCCACCGAGTCGGCCCACTCCTCCACCTCGGAGCCGTCGGGTTCGGGGAGCTGACCGAGGTACCGGTACGGGTCGGGAGGGGTTCGGACGGAACGGGAACGCGGAGGACTCGCCATGACCACTCACCTCGGTTTCTCTAGTCGATACTAGAGGAACTAGATGGCCGAGAGGCGCCGGGTCAGTCCGTTTCGTAGGTCCAGTCGGGGCGCTTGCGCCAGAACGCGTCGTCGTAGGTGGCGGTGCCGTCGGCCAGGTCGAGCAGCTTGGGCATGGGGCGCCGCGTCGGCCGGGGGCAGCGGTGCTGCTCGATGTGCTCGGCGAACTCGTCGGGGAAGGCGCGCAGCACGCTGCTGACGACGCGCTGTTCCTCGACGGCGAGGTAGCAGCGGTTGCCGTCGGTGACCCGTTCGAGCCAGTGGGCGATGATGCCGAGGTCGCGGTCGTCGCCGGCGCCGGTCTCGATGCGCTCGAGGCGCTCGGTGATCTCGCCCGAGCCCATCTTGCAGGGCGGGCACTGGCCGCAGGACTCGACGTACAGGAAGCGAGAGAACCGGTAGGCGGCGTCGACCATGCAGGCGGTGTCGTCGTGCACGATGAACCCGGCCGCACCCATGCCGCTGCCGATGGCGGCGAAGCCTTCGTAGCTGACCGGGGTGTCGAGCTGGGCGGCGGTGACGACCGGGTTGGCGACGCCGGAGAACACGGCCTTGACGGTGCGGCCCGGGGCGACGCCGCTGCCGACGGCGTCGATCACCGCGCCGAGGGGGGTGCCGAGCTCGACCTCGCCGACGTCGGGGGCCACGACGTCGCCGACGACGGTGGCCACGACGGTGCCGGGCGAGTCGGCGGTTCCGGTCGAGCGGAACCAGTCGGCGCCGCGGGCGAGGATGTGCGGCACGTTGGCCAACGTCTCGACGTTGTTCACGAGGGTGGGGTTCGGTTCGTTGCTGCGCCGGTGCGTCCCGTGGGGACCGGCTTCCCATCCCTCCTGCGGTGAGGCGGCGAACAGGCCGTGCTCGTACGGTGGGAACCAGCGCGGCAGCGGCGGCTTGCCCTCGATGACCTCGAGCATCGCCTTCTCCTCGCCGAAGAGGTACTCGTCGGGGCCGGCGACGATGTTGACGGTGCAGTCGGTGCAGACGCCGGCCGCCTGGAGCTCCTGCACGGCGCGAGTCACCGCCGCGATCTCGCGTTCGAAGCTGGCCTTCAGGCAGATGAACGCCTCCTCGGCACCGATGGCGAAGGCGGCGACGATCAGGCCTTCGACGACCTGGTAAGGGTTGGCGCGCAGCAGCGCCCGGTCCTTGAACGTGCCGGGCTCGCCCTCGGCGCCGTTGCACACGAGATAGCGGCGAGTGTCCGTCTGGTCGGCGATGCCGGCCCACTTCCGACCGGTCGGGAAGCCGCCGCCGCCCCGGCCCCGGAGCCCGGCGGCAGCGATGGTGTCGATGGTGGCTCTCGGTCCGAGGCGCTGCGCGGTGGCCACGCCGACACCGCCCACGTCGGTGGCGAGATACTCGTCGAGCGAGGTGATGGGTGTCGTCGGCAGCAGGAAGGTGGTCATGTCGGCTCCTCGGTCGGGCGAGCGGCGCGGGCGGTGCCCACGCGCGCGGCGCGCCATGCACTGTCGAGCACCCACGCCGCGATCGCCACCGCGGTGAAGATCGGGGGCCGTCCCGTCGCCGCGCCGAGCCCGGCGACGTTGGCCGCCGCGAGCCCGGGCCACGACCGAGTCGTCGCGACGCCCTCGGCGAGACGCTCGTGGCCGCCGCCGCGCAGCATGGGCAGCAGGTAGGCGAGCGATCCCCACAGGATCTGGGCGTAGCCGGCCACGACGAGCACGACCAGCCAGCGGTCGCCGAACACGAGCCGGTCGGCGGCAGCGTCGACTGCGGTCGCCGCGACCGCGGTCGCCCACCACAGCCCGCCGGCCCACAGGGCGAGGAGGCGGGGCCCTGCCCACTGCAGCTGGCGCCGGGTCGGGCGGGGCAGCGACCCGAGCACGGCCAGCACACCGAGCGCGTAGCCGCCGAGCCCGATGCCTGCGAGGGCGGCGGCGTCGGCCGACAGGGCGAGCCCGGCCAGCAGCAGCGTCACCGTCTGCCAGGACAGCGACAGGACCAGCCGGCGCGCGCTGGCGTGCGGGGCCATCCGGGTGCGGCCGACGGTGGACGCGAAGAACGGCAGCGTGCCGCCCACGACGAGCCCGACCAGGCCCAGGAGGTTGATCGTCACGTGCGCCGAACGCATCGAGATCGACGGGGAGCCGATCGCCATCCACGCGCCGAGCACCACCCCCGTGGTCCCGAAGGCGAGCGCGGCCAGGTAGGCGGCCACGGCGGGGTCGAAGCGCCGTTCCACCGCGCGGCGAACCGTGACCAGCAACAACGCGCCGAGGAGGACGAGACCCGCGAGGTAGGCGGTTGCGGCGACGCCGATCACGCCGTCGCCGAGCTCGGCATGGCGGCCGACGGCGATGCCTGCAGCACCGCCGGCGACGAGCCAGCGCTGCGCCGCCGCCCACCGGTCGGCCGGGGCCGGCGCGGCCGACCAGGTCACGGTCAGCATGAGCGACACGCCGCTGATGGCGAGCATCACCCCGCCCGCCAGGAAGAGGTGCAGCGGCAGCCACCGGGCCGAGCCCGCCGCGCCCGCCAGTGCGGCGGTGGCGATGAAGACGAGCGCCAGGCGCAGCGTCGTGCGCGCCTGGGCGTGCGACAGCCGGACCCGGTCGGCGGCACCCCGCCCGCCGCCGGTCGCCGTCGCCCGCCAACGGCTCGTGGGTCGCTCCGTCACCTGTGCACCAGTGTCGCCCCGTCGCCGGCTCGGCGCGGGCGTCACGTCACCGCCGCGGCCGCCGTGGCGGCGTCGACGGCGCGGTGGGCGTCGCTCGTCGCTCCCCACTCCTCGTCGTCGAAGCCGAGCATCGCCGCGGGGAACAGCTCCATCTCCTCGTCCTCGATGTGCGCGGCGAGGGCGTAGAAGTCCCGTCGATCGAAGCCACCATCGGTGAGGGAGCGACGCAGGTCGCGGTGGTCGGCTTCGAGGTCGCGCACCTCGCCGGCCGAGACGGCGCCGGTCGCGACGAGCGCCGGGTACAGGCCGGTCTCCTCCTTGGCCACGTGCCGGTCGAGGAGGGCGAGCAGGTCGCGTCGCACGTCGCGGTCGGGCCGGTCCTCGGACCGTGGTGCCTCGGCTAGCGCCCACGCGAGGTCGAGGATCGTCTCGTGGTCGGCGGTCAGCTCGGCGATCGGCGGGAACGCTCGGCACCCGCAGTGGTCACACATCAGGCGTCCGATCCGGTGTGGCGCCGCGGTGGGTGCAGTGCAGGTCGGCGACGTGGGGATCGAGGGCGACCATGACGTGCTCGGTGGAGGTCGTGTCGTCGGCGTGGAGGCTGGTCCGGACGACAGCAAGGAGCCGGTCGATCGCCACGTCGTGGTGCTCGACGCGCATGCACTGCCCGGCGATCGACGCGACCACGGAGACGACACCGGGTTCACGGCGCAGCACGTCGAGCGTGTCGTTGAAGCACCACGGGCAGTTCGCACCCGCGAGGGAGATCTCGGTCGTGACCGTCTTGCCGTGGGCGGTCACGACGAGAGCTCGCGGGTGAACAGATCGGCGAGCTCGCCGAGCGTGGTCGGCCGCGTTCCGTCGAGCTCGAGGTCACCCACGCTGCGTTCGCCGTACTCCTCGACGACCGCGTCCCACAGGTGTAGGATCGAGAGGTCGTCGTCGAGTTCGAGCGCAGCGAGTGGCGCGTCCGCCGCTCGAGGGGCATCGAGGCCGACGACACAGGTGAGGAGGTCGAGCACGGCGCCGACGTCGACTGCCTCGCTTCGTTGGTGGGTTTCGGCAGGCATGGTTCGGTTTCCGGTCAGTGCCGCGCGAAGGTGACGCGCCAGTCGCCGCTGTCGAGCTGGTCGGCGACGTGGGTGAAGCCCTGCTCGCCGAGCACTCCCTCGAGGGGCACGGGCTCGAACGGGGCGTAGACGACGAGGACCTCGCCGTCGCTGACCTGGCTCGCTGCGTCCATGATCTCGGCGAAGGGCTCGCCGCCGGCGGCCAGTGTCGGGCGGGCGTCGACCACCCGGGCTCGGCTGGTGACGTCGACCGCCCACTCCTCGGGGCCCTGCTCCACGTACTCCCAGCGGAACTGGTGGGGGCGGGTCGCGTCGAGCTGGTAGCGCAACGGCAACGGATCGTGGTCGTTCACCAGGCGGAGCGTCTCGCCGGTGGCGAGCTGGTCGATCCGCTCGAAGATCGTCTCGTGGCGGACCTTGGGGGGCATCGGCCGCACGTCCAGCGTCTGCATCTGTGACCTCCTGCACCTGGAGCGCCGTCCGTCGTCGGTGCTATTCTTCTAGTCGAGCCTAGAAGAATAGCGGGGAGACGTCCAGTGGCGGTCCCGAGCGAGCGAACCAAGTCGATGCCGGTGAGCGCCGCGCCGTTCATGCCCGGCGGGGCGGGAACGGTCCCGCCGGCCTCGGTGCCGCTCGGGTTCCTCGCCGCCGCCGGTGTCGGCCTGTGGGCGTTCGGGCTGGCCGTGTGGTTCGCGGCCGATCGGCTCGTCGAGTCGCCGACGCACTCGGGGGCGGTGTCGGCCGTGCATGTCGGGATGCTGGCGTTCCTGACCACTGCGGTGCTCGGCGCCGTCCACCAGTTCGCGCCGGTCGTCGGCCGTCGGCCGCTGCGCTCGGTGCTCGCCGCCCGGCTGACCCTGCTGGGCATGGTCGCCACCGCGTGGCTGCTCCCGTCGGGGTTCGCCCACGGGCCCGAGGCGCTGGTCGCCGCCGGCGGGGTGATCGGCTCGTGCACCGTGTCACTGGCGGCGTGGAACCTGTCGGCCCCGCTCGCCGCCCGCGGCGGCGGCGTCCCGCTCGCCGGGCTGCGACTCTCGGTCGGGTTCCTCGTGCTCACCGTCGCGTTCGGTGTCGTCTACGCCTTCGACCGCCAGACCGGCTGGTTCCCGCTCCTCCCCCACCGGGTCCTCGCCCACGCCAACCTGGGCCTGCTCGGCTGGCTGGGCCTCACCTACGTGGCGGTGGCCGAGAAGCTGTGGCCCATGTTCCTGCTCGCCCACCGGCCCCGGGCACGGGCGGGTGCGTGGGCGGTGGGTCTGCTCGCGGCGGGGACGCCGGTTCTCGCCGCCGGCCTGCTCTTCGCCGTCCCCGCGCTGGCCTGGGCTGGCGGGGTGAGCGCTGCCGCCGGGCTCGGGTGCCATCTCGCCTCCCTTGCCGGCGCGGTCCGTCATCGCCGGCGTCCGCTCGAGCTGCTCCACGGGTTCCTGTTCGCCTCGGCCGGGTTTCTCGTCGTCGGCATCGCTCTGGCGGCGGCCGCCGGCCTCGCCGACGTCGATCCCGGCGACCGGTCCCGCCTGGTCGCCGCCGAGGTCGCCGCCCTGGTGGCCTGGCTCGGCCTCGCCGTGGTGGGTCACGCCCACAAGATCGTCCCCTTCGTCGGCTACACCGCCCTGCGCGCCCGCGGGGTCACCACCGGTCCGGCCGGCCGCCCCCTGCTGTTCGGCGACCTGTTCCACCACGGTGTCGCCCGTGCCACGCTCGCCACCGCCACCGTCGGGTTCGCCGCCACCCTCACAGGCATCCTCGCCGCATCCCCCGCGGTGCTCGCCGGCGGCGGCGCGCTCGTCTCGGTGACCGGGGCGCTCGCCACCGTCAACCTCGCCGCCGGGCCCCGCCGAGCGGCACGACCCCATCCCAGCGCCACACCCGCGGTTCCCGCACCGACCGACCTCGTCACCTCCGGGAGGACCTCATGACCGAGCACCGACCCACCGAACCGCTGCGGTCCGAGCACCGCGACCTGCTGCCCCACCTGCTCGCCCTCGACACCGCCGCCAACGAAACCGCAGGGTGGGACCGCAACACGGCGGTCGCCACGCTGGGCGACCTCGTCGGGTTCCTGCGCGGCCACCTCGTGCCCCACGCCACCGCCGAGGAAGCCGTCCTCTACCCGGCGGTCGAGGAGGCCATGGCCGCGCCGGGGGCGACCGCGACGATGCGCGCCGACCACGTCGAGATCGTCGCCCGCATCGACCGGCTCGCGGAGGCCGCCGCCGCGGTCGAGCAGCGCTGGCCCGACGCCGAGCTCGCCCGCGACGTCGCCCACCAGCTCGTCGGGCTCTCCGCGATCCTCCAGCTCCACTTCCGCAAGGAGGAAGAGGTGCTGCTGCCGGTGCTCGACGCCAACCTCGACACCGACGCCGCCGCCGCGCTGTTCACCCGCATGGGCGAGGTCGCCCACCAGTGATCACCACGCCCACCGTCGACTGGCAGGCCGAGTCGCGCCGCCAGCGGGTCCTCGTCGCCCTCGGCAACGTCTGGGACCCCGAGCTCGGGCTCGACGTCGTCTCCCTCGGGCTCGTCTACGACGTGCGCGTCGACGGCGACACGATCGAGATCGACATGACCCTCACCACCCCCGGCTGCCCGGTCTCCGAACAGCTCCCAGCGGAGGCCGAAGCCGCCGTACGCGCGGCGGTCCCCGACGCGGACCTGCACGTGCAGGTCGTGTGGGACCCGCCGTGGACTCCCGAGCGGCTCTCGCCCGTCGCGCTCGACCAGCTCGGCTTCGCCCGCCGGCGGTGAGCAGCACGTCCGGACACCTCGATCTGCTGGCCATCGCCCGCTGCGTCCGCGACGCGGTCGAGCGCGACGACACCGAGGGGCTCCACGCCCACCTGACCCGGCTACGAACGGCGGTCATGGACCACGTTCACGCCGAACGCGCCCAGCTCGATGCGCTCCCTGACCCTGCCGCCGCGGTCGCCCTCGACGGTCAGCGGCGGCTGCTCCGACTCCTCACCGACGTGCTGTTCGCCCCCGCCGATGGCGATGGACGCGACGACTGCAACTGCGTCGTTCGCGCCGCGGAGATCGAGCTCGCGGTGCGCCGTCAAGCCAAGCTCGAGGCTGCGCTCTTCCGCCGCCACCCGCACGCCCGACGCGCAGGCACCTGAGGTCCTGGTGCGCCCGCATCACGCCGGCGGCGCGCCGCCCTCCACCTCCATCAGGTCGAGGAGGTCATGGCGAGCCCCGTGGAGGACGTCGTCGATCAACCCGTCCAGTGTGATGACGCCCTCGCCCAGGCGGGCGACACGTCGCCACTCACCTGGCGTCAACGCGCCGAGCACCTCGACGAGCCGGTCCGAGACGAGATCGAGCTGGTGGAGGACCTGACCCGGCGACAGCACCGCGCTCGCCGCCCGGGCGGCGCGCACTCGGACGGCGTCGATCATCGGATCGTCGACGAGCCGGACGCGCTCGACGCGATTGGCAGTGGCGTGCAGCTCGTCGCGGAGCCGAGCGACCCGCTCGAACCGAGCGCATCCCGCCGGCGGCGGGCGGTCGAGGCCGTCGGCGTTCCGGGCCGCCCCGCCCGGCGCCAGCAGGCGGCGAGCGAGGGCCACCAGGTCGGCGACCGACCGTGCCGCGGTAGCCGGGGCGGCCGAGGCGTAGCCGCAACCGACACACGCGTCCCGCTCGACGGGCGGCGGACCGCCGGCCGCGGAGGGATGGCGAGCCCGGCTCGCCGCGAGAACCGCAGGATCGCAGCCGATGCCGCCGCCCGGCGGACGGCCGCAGGAGACCGCCCGGCGGGTGGGCCGCGGGTCACCGAGCGCACCTCGGCGTGGTCGTGTCGTCACGTCGATCTCCTTGCCTTCCTGGACGGGACCTGGAGCGGCGGGCAGGCCCGGCGTCGGCGGGAGACGCCTGGGCTTGCCCGCCGCGACCTGACCCGGGCGCGGCACCGCGCGCCCTCAGCGGATGAAACCGCCGGGGCGGGGGCAGGCGACGCAGTGCCGCGCCTGGGGGATCGCTTCGAGCCGCTCGAACGGGATCGGCCGTCCGCACGTCTCGCACGAGCCGTAGGTTCCGTCGTCGAAGCGGCCCAGGGCGTGGCTGACGTCGGCCATCGCGTCACGGGCGCGGTCCGCGTTCAGGCGTGCCATCTCCCGGTCGCGTCCGGCGTCGTCGTCGGTGTCCGCCGTGAGGGAGGTGGCGAGCGCGTCGCTCTGCTCGAAGTGGGTCTGGTGGTCGGCCAGGGCCTCGCTGAGCAGGGCGCGCAACGTGGCCAGCTGGGCGCCAGTGAGCTGCGAGGGGGCGAAGTGCCGTTGGCGCGCCAGGGGAGTCGATGCGGTGGTCATGCCGTTCCTTTCCGTTGGGCGGGGTCAGCGCAGGATCAAGCCGATGTGGCCGAGCTCGGCGAGCGCGTCGGGGGCGACGAACTCGACGTTCCCGCCGGCGCGCACCACGTGCTCGACGATCTCGTCGACGGGGTCGTCGAAGACGTCGGGGCTGGCGTCGTCGGTCCAGACGAGGCGCCCGTCGACCTCGCGTGCCCGGTCGGCGCGGTAGTCCTCCTCGACGACGAGGAGCCGGCCACGCCTCTCCCGGCCGAGCTGCCAGACCTCGTCGATGCCGGTGACCGCCGACCCGGTTGCTGCCGCCGCCGACAGCTCGACGACGACCGCGGTCCGCCGCGCCTTGAGTCGGACGCGCATGACCTGCCACGCGGCCTTGCCGAGCTCGCCAGGCGAGGTTCGGTCGTGGGCGCCGCCGACGGTGCCGACGACGAGGCGGGCGTTGTCGCTGACCTCGCGGAACAGCTGGGTCGAGCGGCGCACACCGACGAGGACGATTGGGAGCTCGTCACCTCGGCCGGCAGCGGTCAGCGCCTGGTCGACCTCTCGGTAGAAGCGCCGCCGTTGCTCCTTGTCGTCGCGGCCCGGTGGCAGGGCGAACCGACCGGCGACGGCGCGCCGGTCGCGGGGCACGATCCGCGCCGTGGTCGAGCACCTCGACGAGCTCGTCGCGAACCGCCTCGAACAGCCGGGTGGCACGGTCCGAGACCACCAGCACCCGGTAGCGGGGGCTTCGCCGCAGGCCCTGCACGAGGAACCGGGTCGCTGGCGTGGGACCCACCGAGACGCCGTCACGCACCGGGAACGGCAGCGCGCGGACCTCGGTCGACTCCGGCGTGACCACGACGACGACGCCCTGGGCCCCGCCACGAAGGTCGACGCTCGCCACGGCATCGTCGAGACGGTCGGCGAGTCGTTGCGCGACGGCTCGATCCGCCAACGCGTCGATCTGGGCGCGCGCATCGGCCAGCAGGTTCCGCACCCGGATCCGGTCCTCGCCGGCACCGGCGCGGGTCCGGTCGAGCGCGGCGGTCACCGTCACGACCGGAGCTGCACCGGTGTGCAGCAGTGAGTCCACGAATGCCCGCATCTCGCCTCCTCGACGTGGGATCAGGCAACGGGTCCCGACAGGCGAACAGGTCGCTCATCGAGACCCTCCCTCGGACGGGTCAACCCTCTGGGTGGCACGGTACGGACGGCCTCGGCCGGGGGCATTGGCCGAACTCGACGTGGTTGACGCGGTCCCGATGTCGGTTGTCGACAGGGTCACGCCCGCGCGCCGTCGGTACGGTCGATCGCACCGCCGCGAACCGCGCTCGGCACGCGGCCAGTGAGAGGAGAAGACCGTGTCCGTGCCCGCGCCCGTACACCAGGACGGCGTCGCCGCGCTGCACCGCGCGCTCGCGGACCGTGCGCTGGCGCCGGCCCACACACCCGAGGACCGCGAGCGCGCCATCGCCGACCTCCTCGACCTGGCCGGCGCCCGGCGCGAGCCGCTGGAGGCGGTGCGGGGCGAGTTCCAACGCCGCCTCTCGCGCCGCAGCGACGACTTCGACGCCACGCATGCCCTGCGTCTCGTCGAGGGCGCGCTGGTGCAGGCGACCCGGCCGGACGGGCCGTGGGGATGGGCCGGCAGCGAGCGGCGCGGTCGGCGTCGGCGCGGGCGATGAGCTCGACCGCTGGAGGGTGACGATGGCCGAAGCGGAGCTACCGATCCCCGAGCCCAAGCCGATCGACGAGCAGAACTGGCTCCGGCTCCGCGACCTGGCCGAGCGCGCCGTCCTGCGGGGCCACCCGTACCAGGGAAGTGAGCGGTGCCGGAACTGCCTCTACTACCTCAACCCCGACGACGACCTGTCGTACTGCTGGCACCCCCAGCTGCGGATCCTCGTCGGAGCCGACTGGTGGTGCCAGTGGTGGGAAGCGATACCCGGCGAGTGAGCCCGATCGATCACTCGTCGCCCGTCGCGGTCGTGCGTGTCTACGACGAGTCTCGCGAGCCGGGCGCCCACCGGGTCCTGGTGGACAGGCTCTGGCCGCGAGGCGTCACCAGGGACGCGGCCGCGCTCGACGAATGGTGCGCCGACCTGGCACCGTCCACTGGCCTACGCCGCTGGTACGGACACGACCCCGCCAGGTTCGCCGAGTTCAGCCGGCGCTACCGCGCCGAGCTGGCCCGATCGCCCGCATCCGACGTCGTCACTCGCCTGCTCGCCATCGCCGCCACCCGACCCGTCGCCCTGGTGACGGCAACCCGCGACGTCGAGCACTCCGGCGCCCGGGTTCTCCGCGACCATCTCGTGCAACGGCTCGGGGCGCACCGGTGACGTGCCCATGGCGTTCGCCAACAAGGAGGTCCACCATGGAGCTCGTCGTCTACGGCGACTTCAACTGCCCGTACAGCTGCCTGGCGAGCGCCCGCGCCGACGCCCTCGTCGAGCGCGGCGTCGCCGCGGTCGAGTGGCGGGCCGTCGAGCACGACCCGTCCATCCCGGCGCCGAGCGAACCGGTCGACGGTGACCTCGCGACGATGCTCGACCGCGAAGTCGCCGAGGTGCGCGGTCTCCTGCGTCCCGGGGAGGTGTTCCCCATCAGCCGGCCGCCCGTCCACCCCAACAGCGCCGCGTCGGTGGCCGCCTTCGCTTCCTCCCCGCCGGACCGCTCGCATGCGCTCAGGCGGCGGGTGTTCGAAGCGCTGTGGTTCGACGGGCGCGACATCGGCGACCGAACGGTGCTCGCCGAGCTCGGCGCCGGCGAGGCCACCGACGCCGTCGAACGGGCCGCGGCATGGCGGGACGAGTGGCTGCGCTTCGACCGGCGCGTGGTGCCGATGCTGGTGCTGCCCGACGGCTACGTGTCACGGGGGCTGGGCGCGCTGGGACGCCTCGCCGACCTCGCATCCTGATCGTCGCCGTCACCTGCATGGGCGCCGACGCGCAACCCGGACAAGAGTGGGGCCATGTGGCGATCCTTCGACGTCCGGGCCGTCGTGCGGGCGATCCCGCTCGACGACGCCCGAGTCGTCGCCGGCGCTGACGGGCTGAACCGTCCCGTCACCCGGGCCCGGCTCGCCGCGACGCCCGAGCACCTGCGTCGTGTCGCCGCCGGCGACCTCGTGGTCACCACCGCCGCCGCCGTCGCAGCGACCGCTGAGCCGTGGGAGCAGGTCGTCGCCCGGCTCGACGCCGCCCAGGTGGCGGCCCTGGCGCTGCGCCTCGACGACACAGCCACCGTCCCCGCCTCGCTGGTCGACGCCGCCGACCGCCTCGGGCTGCCGGTGATCACGTTTCCCGCGGATGCGGCGCTGGCCGACGTCACCTCGGCCATCCTCGACGCCCTCCTCGACGCGCAACGCCAGCGGCTGGAGCGGATGCTCGAGGTCCACCAGCGCTTCGGCCGGATCGTCCTCGCCGGCGGTGGGCCGGCCGAGATCGCAGCCGCACTGCACGACCTGCTCGGCTGCACGGTTGCGGTCGTTGACCCCGACGGTGACCCGATCGTCGTGGTGCCGTCCGACGCGCCCGACGCCGCGCTCGTGCGCGACGAGCATGGAGCCGGGCGCGTCAGCCATCCCATCCGGGCCGGCGACCAGGACTACGGGGCGATCGTGGCGCTGTGCGCCGGTCGAGACCTGCGCGAAGACGCCACGATGGCGTTGGAACGGGCGGCCATGGCCGTCGCCATGCGCCAGGCGCAGGCCGCCGCGGTGGCCGAAGCCGAGGAGCGGTTCGCGGCGATCAGCCTCGAAGAGCTCATCTCCGGCCACGCCACCGGGGTGGTCGAGATCGCCGAGCGCGCCGCCAGCTTCGGCTGGGACCTCGGTCGGCCCCGCGCCGTGTTGCTCGCCTCGGTCGACCCCCCGACCGAGCCACGCGTGCTGGCGGCGGCGCTGGCCACCATCGCGGCCGCCGCCCGCGCCACGCTCGGCCGCGACGCGATCGTGTGGCGGCGCAGCGCGACCATCGCCGCGCTCGTCGCACCGGAGGGCGACGATCCCGGCGAGCGGCGCCGCATCGCCGAGGGGTTGCGCCACGAGCTCGACGAGCGGCTCCGCACCGTCACGGTCAGCATCGGCGTCGGCCGTCGCGTCGCCGATGCCAGCGAGCTCGCCGACAGCTTCGTCGAGGCCAGCCGCGCCGTCGACGTGGGCCGCTGGGCCAAGGGGCGCCACGTCACCGAGGTGTTCGACGAGCTCGGCCTCGAACGGCTGCTCTCCTCGGTCCCCCAGGAGGAGCTCGCCGACTTCGTCCGCCACGCCATCGGCGCCCTCCACGACCACGACCGCGACCACGGAGCGGAGCTGGTCGACACGCTCGCCATGTGGCTCGAGACCCGCAACATGGCCGAAGCCGCCCGCCGCATGCACGTGCACTACAACACGCTGAAGAACCGCCTCGAACGGGTCGAGGCGATCCTCGGCCCCGTCCTCGACGACCCGGCCCGCGCCCTCGAGTGCGAGGTGGCCATCCACGTGGCCCGCCACTACGACGTCCCCTGGAGCGACGACCCGACGGTGTGACAACCCCACACCGCCGACCGGTGCGCATCGTCCACAGTCCCCATCGGCCCGGCCGGGCGCAGCGGGGACACTGGGCATCGAGAGAACCCAGACCAAGGAGTCCCGATGCCCTCCACCCTCGAGGCCGCCCCCGACACCGCCGCCTTCACCGCCGCCGCCGCCCTCCAGAAGGTGCTCCCCGAGCTCGTCGCGCTGTCGCTCGACGCCAAGCAGGCCCACTGGAACGTGACCGGAGCGCGCTTCCTCGCCCTCCACGAGCTCACCGACCGGATCGCCGCCGACGCCCGCGCCTGGGCCGACCGGGTCGCCGAGCGCGCCGTCGCCCTCGGGTTTGCCGTCGACGCCCGGGCCCGCACCGTCGCCGCCAGCGACGGGCAGTTCCCGGCCGGGCGCCTCGGCGATCGGGAGGCCATCGCCGAGCTGACCGCGGTGATCGACCGTGTCGCCGCGGCCACCAACGTCGCCCTGGGCGATCTCACCGACGCCGATCCCGTGGCCCACGACGCGCTGGTCGCCGTCGTCGAAGGCCTCGACAAGTACCGCTGGATGCTCGCCGCGCAGGCGGGCTGACCGATGACCAACTTCGACATCCGCGTCGCCACCGGCGACGACGTCGACCGCCGTGTCGATGACGCCGGGCGTGACTCGTTCCCCGCCAGTGACCCGCCCACCTGGTGGGCGGGCACCGACCGCCAGCGCCACGCCCAGGAGGAGAGAGGCGAAGTGCCGTGCCCGTGACACCCATCGAAGCCCGCTGCCGACGCTGCGGCGACGACTTCCACCTGTTCGAGGTGCGCGACCATCGGCGCGGCACCTGCCCGCGCTGCGGCTGGATCCTCACACCCGACTGGACCGCCAAGCTGCTCGAGGACGCCGCACGCGCCGACATCGCCCAGCGACACCTCGTCGGGGCGCTGCGGAGCCTGCGCAACCTGCCCGGCAACGTCGCCGTGCGACCCCACACCGTCCTGCGCAACCTCTTCGAGGAGGTCGGCTGGCAACGCGACCTCGTCGAGGACCCGGTGCTCCTGCGCGAGGAGCTCCGCGAGCTGCGCCGCCTCCTGGCGGCATGGGAACGGCTCGAGCCCGCAGCCACCGGTGCCGCACCCGAGCCCGGCTGGCTCCGCCGAGCGGCGCGAGCCGCCACCGGACGCAGCCCCCGGCCCGCGCCGGTTGCCGCCTGACAGGATGACCCACGAGAGAGGATCGACCATGCCGCTGTTCGTCGCCGCGCTCGTCGTCGCCCGCCGGCGACGCACCGCAACCGTCCCCGTTCCCGTGCCCGTCCCGCTGTGGTGGCTGCTCGTCGACGAGCTGATCGCCGCCCTGCGCTCGGCATGGGCGCGCGTCGCCGGCCGCCGATGACCAAGGAGATGACCGAACCATGACGAGGATCGTCGTCGGCACCGACGGCTCCGCGCATGCCACCACGGCCATGCGCTGGGCCGCGGACGAAGCCGAGCTCCACGGCTCGACCTTGGAGGTCGTGCTGGCGTGGAGCTTCCTCGACCAGCACCACCCCGACCACGCCGACCGCTTCGACAACGACTACAACGAAGCCGGCGCTCGCGCCGCGCTCGCCGCGTGGGTCACCGAGGCGCTCGGCGCCGACGCCGTCGTCGAGCAACGCGTGGTCTGCGACCTGCCGGCCCGGGCGCTGCTCGAGGCCAGTGACGCCGCCGACCTCCTCGTCCTCGGCGCCCGGGGCACCGGCGGCTTCGAAGGACTGCTCCTCGGGTCGGTGAGCGAACGGGTCGCGCAGCTCGCCACCCGGCCCGTCGCCGTCGTGCGCACCAGCGCGCCCGTGCGAGGCGGACGAGTGGTCGTCGGCATCGACGGCTCGGCCCGGTCCCTCACCGCGCTGCGATGGGCCGCCGCCGAGGCTCGCATCCGCGACGCCGACCTCGACGTCGTCCACGCCTGGCGGCTGCCGATGATGGCCGCACCGCCGGCGGTGGCGGTCCTGCCCGACTATTCGGCCCTGGAGGACACCGGCCGCGCCGTCCTCGACGCCGCCCTGTCCGATCCGGCTCTCGCCGACGTGCGGGCCCGCCCGCACTTCGTCCACGACAGCCCCGCCCGCGCGCTGATCGAGCGGGCCGCCGGCGCCGGGCTCGTCGTGGCCGGCACCCGCGGCCTCGGCCGCGTGAGCGGGACCCTCCTCGGATCGGTGAGCCGCCAGTTGCTCCACCACGCCCCCTGCCCCGTCGTGGTCATCTGACGGGACCTACGGCACGAGCGCCGTCGCGAAGACGACGATGGCGAGCGACGAGACCAGCCCGGCGATGGCGAGCGGGCGCGCCAGCTGGGGTCTGGCCATGGCGATCGTGCCGTGCGCCGCTGCCAGGGCGATCGAGACGACCACGAGCACGAGCTTGATCCCCAGCAGTCGCCCGTAGCCCGGGTCGTCGAAGCTGCCGAAGGTCACACCCCGGTGCCAGGCGAGCGCGATGCCCGTGGCCACGAGCGCCGGCAACAGGCCGACGTTCGCGACGAGCGCGAAGCGCCGTCTGCCGAACCAACGGCACCCGCTCGGCTGGGGGGAGCTGTGAGCGGAGCACGGGCAGCACCACCGCGCTGAGCAGGAGCTGACCACCGACCCAGCCCATCGCCGCGACGACGTGGACGAACCGCACCAGGCTCCACGCGTTCACGCTCACCCGACACCTCCTTCGACTGGCCTTCCCGCGGCAGTCAACCTAGTATTTCGAGTATCCACTAGAACTAATCGTTGGAGGTCCCCGGTGCGTCGTCCCCTCGTGCTCCTGCCCGTTGCCGCCGTCGTGGTCATCGCCCTCGGGAGCTGCGGCGGTGACGACGACGGCGGCGGCGCCGCACCCGAGGACCGCGGCAACGGTGGCGTCGAGGTCGTCGCCCGCGACATCGAGCTCGGCGAGAGCGAGTACGACACGACCGCCGGCGACGTCCAGCTCCACTACGTCAACGAGGGCAGCATCGCCCACACCCTGCTCATCGAGGACGTCGACGGCTTCAAGCTCGAGGTGACCGGCAACGGCGACGAGGACCAGGGCAGCGTCGAGCTCGAAGCGGGGACCTACACCCTCTACTGCGACGTGCCCGGCCACCGCGAGGCGGGCATGGAAGCCACCCTCCAGGTCAGCTGATGCCGGCCCATGCCACGTCGTCGACGGTCGACATCACCAGCCGGGGCGACGTGCACGACCTCGTCGTCGGCTTCTACCGGGAGATCGTCTTCGACGACGTGCTGGCACCGGTGTTCGCCGAGGTCGCCGAGACCGACTGGACCGTCCACATCCCGAGGCTCATCGACTACTGGTGCCGCATCCTGCTCGGCGAGCCCGGCTACCACGGCGCCATCGTCGCCGCCCACCGCCACGTGCACGACCTCGACGCCTTCCGCGTCGAGCACTTCGACCGCTGGTACGAGCTGTGGGCGCGCAGCATCGACGCCACCTGGCAGGGCCCCGTCGCCGAGAACGCCAAGCGCCATGCCGCCCGCGTCGGCGCCTCGTTGACCCGCCGGCTGCTCGACACCGACTGGCAACCCGTCGCGCTCGCCCCGACCCCGACCACCGAGAGGACCCGACCGTGACCGACACCGTGTACACGCTCCCCGACCTGCCCTACGACCCGGGCGCGCTGGAACCGCACATCAGCGCCCGCATCATGGCGCTGCACCACGACAAGCACCACGCCGCGTACGTCAAGGGCGCCAACACCGCGCTCGACAAGCTCTCCGACATCCGCGAGAAGGGCGACTTCTCCACCATCGCCATGCTCGAGAAGAACCTCGCCTTCCACGTCTCGGGTCACGTGCTCCACTCGCTGTTCTGGACGAACCTGAGCCCCGACGGCGGCGGTGTGCCCGAGGGTCCCCTCGCCGACGTGCTCGACGAGACCTTCGGCGGATTCCCGGCGTTCCGCCAGCAGATGACCGAGGCGGCGGCGACGATCCAGGGCTCCGGCTGGGCGCTGGCGTCGTGGGAACCGGTCGCCGGCCGGCTCGTGGTGCAACAGGTGCACGACCACCAGGGCAACCACGGGCAGGGCACCGTCCCCCTCCTCGCCATCGACGCCTGGGAGCACGCCTACTACCTGCAGTACGAGAACCGGAAGACCGAGTTCTTCGACGCCGTGTGGAACGTCGTCAACTGGGTCGACGTCGCCCGCCGGCTCGCCGAAGCCAGGGGAACGGCGACGGCCTGACCGTCACACCGCGTCGTAGACGACGCCGCGGGCCACCCGTCGCGCGCTCGGCGTGACCGGATGGGCCGCGATCCGGCCGTCGTGGAAGACGTGCGCGACCTCGACCCCTGCGACGAGGACCAGATGGTCGGCGAGGAGCCGACGGTGGCACCTCCACCACACCGACTCCGAGCACATCACCGCCGACGGCGACCCACCGGCGACGTGGAGCAGCTCGTCGACCGCAGCGGTGAACTCCGAGGACGACATGTGGTCGGCGTAGGCACGGAACTGCAGGTTGCGCAAGGCGACGTTCGGCGACTCGGTGCGCACGCGTCGGCGACCACCCAGGGCCTCCATCCACCGGTAGTCGAGCCCGGCAGCCGCCAGCCACGCCGCCATCGCGTCGCCCCCGAAGTGCGGATGCCGGCGACTACCCGGATAGCGCCGCACGTCGACCACGGTCCCGATGCCGGCGGCTATCAGCAACTCCACGAAGTCGTCCGCCGACGCCGTGCCGTGCCCGACCGTCCAGATCCGCGTTCCACTTGCCATCACCGTTTATTTCTACTATCTACTAGAGTAATCGACTGTAGAAGGGACCTCGATGGCAGAGACCGCCCGCATCCACGAACCCGAACCTTCCGTCCTCGAACCGAAGCCGGCGCTGCAGCTGGTGCACGGCACGGCCGGCGCCGGGGCCTCTTCCGAGGCGGCGATGCCGAACGTCGGGCGCACCGCCATGATCGGGTACCTGGTCGGCTTCGTCGCCGCCACCGTCGTGATCACCGTCGCCGGAACCCTCGGCGGGCTCGGCTTCGGCGCCTCCCTCGGCCTCGGTGCCTTCGTCGGCATCTGGGGCGGCGGCGGCTTCGGCTTCATGATGGGCGGCACCGTGCCCCTTGCCCGTCACCTCGACGCCCAGTCGGCCCGTTCGACCCACCACGGACAAGGAGAGACCCATGGCACTGCAGCTCGGTGACACCGCACCGGACTTCACCGCGGAGACGACCGAAGGACCCGTCAGCCTCCACGAGTACCTCGGCGACAGCTGGGGGATCCTGTTCTCCCACCCGGCCGACTTCACGCCGGTGTGCACCACCGAGCTCGGCGAGTTCGCCCGGCGCAAGAAGGAGTTCGACGACCGCAACACCAAGATCGTCGGCGTCAGCGTCGACTCGGTCGACTCCCACCGGGGCTGGTCCGACGACATCGCCGAGACCCAGGGGACCGGCCTCAACTTCCCGCTCGTCGGCGACGAGGACCGCACCGTCGCCCAGCTCTACGGGATGATCCACCCGAAGGCGCTCGAGACGGCGACCGTCCGCACGGTCTTCGTGATCGGGCCCGACAAGAAGGTGAAGCTCACGCTCACCTATCCCGCGGCAATCGGCCGCAACGTCGACGAGATCGTGCGGGTCCTCGACGCCCTCCAGCTCTCGGCCACCCACGCCGTGTCGACACCGGTGAACTGGAACGACGGCGACGACGTGATCATCTCGCCTGCAATCTCCGACGAGGAGGCCACCACGCGGTTCCCCAAGGGCTTCACCACCCTCAAGCCCTACCTCCGCCTCACGCCACAACCGAACCGATGAACCGGCCACCCCGATGACCGACGGCGCGGCCGGGCACACTGGACGGAGCACGCCATGAACCCCACCACGCTCCAGGAACAGGCCAAGGCGCTCGGCGACCCGACGCGCCACGCCATCTTCCGCCACATCGCCCAGGCCGGCCGCGCCGTCGGCATCGCCGAGCTCAACGACCAGTTCCCCTTCAACCACAACGCCATCCGCCAACACCTGGCCAAGCTCGTCTCCGCCGGCCTCGTGGTCGAGACCACGGCCCCCGCCGCCGGGCGCGGCCGGCCCCGCCTCGTCTACGAGGTCAACCCCGCCGTCGAGGGCCAGTGGGGAACTACCGGCCCCTACGAGCGACTCAGCCGGCTGCTCGTCGAGATCATCCGCACCGGACTCGACCCCGAAGAGGTCGGCCGCCGCGCCGCGGGTCTGTTCCGCGTGCCGTCGCCATCCGGTGACGTCGTCGCCGACGTCAGCGCCGCCATGGCCCGCCAGGGCTTCGAGCCCGAGGTCCGGGCCCTGCGGGGCGGCGCCGAGATCGTCCTGCACAGCTGCCCGTTCGCCACCACGGCCCTCGCCGACCGCGAGACGATCTGCGCCCTGCACCTCGGCATCGCCGAAGGGCTCACCGACCCCACCGCGATGGTCGCCGAGCTCGTCGCGTACGACCCCCGCAAGGCCGGCTGCAAGCTCCGCATCCGACTCGCCCCCGACGACGACGAAGACGCGAGCGGGACGCTCACCCTGCGCGGCAAGGCCGGCGCCCGATGACGCCCCCCGAGGAGGGGGGCGAGGCCCCCTGCTTCGCCCACCTACTCGACGAACCGCCGCAGCACACCGACGAGGCGCTCGCCGAGCTCCTCCGGCAGCTGGCCGACGCCGTCGTGATCGCCGACGCCGAGGGCACCATCACGTTCTGGAACGACGCCGCCACCCGGCTCTTCGGCTGGCCGGCCGAGGAAGCGCTCGGCCGCAGCCTCGACCTCATCATCCCCGAGCGCCTCCGCGCCCGGCACTGGGCGGGCTACCGCCAGACCATGGCCACCGGCCACACCAGCTACGGCGACCGGCTGCTCGAGGTGCCAGCGCTGCACCGCGACGGGCGCAGCCTCTCGATCGCGTTCACGGTGTCGCTGATGCACGACCGCAGCCGCGGCACGCCCACCGCGATCGCAGCGGTCCTGCGCGACGACACCGAACGGTGGCAGGAACGGCGACGGCTGCGCGCCGAGCTCACCGCCCTTCGCGACGGTGGCGCCACCAGGCCGGCGGAACCCTCCGCGGACACGCGCTGACGCCATGGCGAGAGCGACCGAGCTGGCCGGCTTCGTCGGCGCAGCGCTGGCCGGTCTCGCCTACATCCCACAGATCTGGCACCTGATCCACGAGCGCTGCTCCGCGGGCCTCAGCCGACTCGCCTTCAGCCTCTGGCTCACCGCGTCGATCCTCGTCACCAGCCACGCCGTCGCCATCGGCGAGGCCGTCTTCGTCGCGCTCGGCGCCGTGCAACTTGCGGCGACCACCCTCATCCTCGCCTACACGACGAGATACGCCGGCTCGTACTGCGCCAGCCACCTGCCGGCGAGCCTCGCCCCCGTGGTTCGCCTCGACTACCCGACGGCCTCTCTCGAAGCCGACCATCCGCTACCGCCCACGGTCGCGTGACTCGATCTCAGACCGCCGGTTCCGGCAGATCGTCCCAGAGGCCCGCTAACTGCGACCGAAGGCGCGACAGCTCCTCGAGGTGCGCGCCAGCGAGTGCCTCCACCTTGCGAACGCCGGAGTCGCTCAGCCGGACGCGGACGACGCGCTGGTCGTCGACGTCGTGGATCCGCTCGACCAGACCTGCGGCGACGGCTCGATCCACGAGCTCGACGACGCTGTGGTGTCGGAGCAACAGGTGCTGGGCCACCTCGCCGATCGACGGCGGCCCACGGTGACCGCGGACGGCGAGCAGCAACTGGTGCTGGGTGCCCGTCAACCCGACCGCCTTGGCCTGGTCCTCGCTCCAACGCAGGAACCGTCGTAGCCCGTCGCGGAACATCAGCAGGCGCTCGAAGTCCGCATCCGTCAATCGACTTCGCCGTGCCATATCGTCCCACGATAGTATCGTGTCACGATGATTGTGCGGACCCCGACCAAGCGACTCGTCCTGCTCGCCGGGATCGCCGCCCTCCTCGGTGTCGCCGGCGGCGGTGCCGCATGGGTCCTTGTGCATCTCATCGAGCTGCTGACGACCGTCGCGTTGTTCCACGAGCTCACGACCGAGGGCCGCTCGCTGGCCGAGCTCGACCCGGGCTTGCCGCTGTTTGCGGCGGCCGCGACCGGCGCACTTCTGATCAGCGCCTTGGCGAAGTGGGCGCCGGTCATCCGCGGTCACGGCATCCCCGAGGCCATGGAGGCGATCCTCACCAAGCAGAGCCGCATCGCTCCGCGCACCGCCATCGCCAAGCCGATCTCCGCGGCGATCGCCATCGGCACCGGCGCGCCCTTCGGCGCCGAAGGCCCGATCATCGTCACGGGCGGCGCGATCGGGTCCCTGCTCGGTCAGGTCATCCCGGTTACGCCCTCGGAGCGCAAGATCCTGCTGGCCGCCGGCGCGGCGGCCGGCATGTCCGCCACCTTCGGCGCGCCGCTGGCCGCCGTGGTGCTCGCCATCGAGCTGTTGCTGTTCGAGTTCTCCGTGCGCGCCTTCATCCCCCTAGTCGTCGCCACCTCGATCGCCGGCGGCATGCACTCCGCGCTCTTCGATGACGGTCCCCTCTTCCGGGTGCCCGTCCACGACTATGCCGGGCTCGACGTCCTGCCCGCCTTCGTGCTCCTCGGCCTCGCCTGTGGCGTGCTGGCGATCGTCATCAGCCGAGGGCTGTTCCTCGTCGAGGACCTCTACCGGCGCCTCCCGGTCGGCGAGTTCTGGCATCCGGCGATCGGGGCGATCGGCTTCGCCACCGTCGGCCTGTTCGTCCCCCGAGTCCTCGGCGTCGGCTACGACGCCATTGGTGACGTCCTCGACGCCCGTCTCGCGGTCGGCACCGTCGCCGCGCTCGCCGCCGGCAAGCTCGTCGCCTGGTGGCTCGCCCTCGGCTCGGGCACGTCCGGGGGCACCCTCGCACCGATCCTGCTGATCAGCGCCTCCTTCGGCACCGTCGTCGGCTCAGCCTTGAACGAGGTGCTGCCCGGTCCCGACGTCGCTCTCGGCGGCTACGCAGTTGTCGCCATGGCCGCCACCTTCGGCGCCGCCACCCAGGCCACGTTCACCGCCATCGTGTTCGTGTTCGAGCTCACCCGTGACTACGAGGTGATCCTGCCCCTCATGCTCGCCACCGTCATCGCCGACCTCGTGTACTCGGCCGTCAACGAGGACAGCCTCATGACCGAGAAGCTCCGCCGCCGCGGCCTGCGCATCGGCCGTCACTACGGCATCGACCCCTTCACGCACGCACGAGTCGTCGACATCATGACCGTGGACGTGGAAACGCTCCCCGAGGGTGCAACCGTGGGCACCGCCCGTGCGCGCTTCGCCGACGGCGGCCACGGCGCCTACCCGATCGTCGACGGCGACCGCGGCATCGTCGGCATCATCGCCCGAGGCGACATCCTGCGCGACGACTCCCCCGACGAGCACCGGCTCCTCGACCACGCCGCCCGCCAGGTCGTCACCGTCCGAGCCAGCGACCCAACCCAGACCGCCCTTCGAGTGATGATCGACGAGCACGTCGAGCACGTCCCGGTCGTCGACGACAGCAACCGCCTCGTCGGCATCTGCACCCGCACCGACCTGCTCAAAGTCCGGCGCCGCCAGCTCGACCTCGAGCGCGTCCAAGCCGGCGCCACCCGCCTCCGACGCAACGGACGGCGCCCGACCGAACCCGCCGAACAGGAGATCACGCCATGAACGACGCCGTTCCCCTCCGCACCATCCTCGTCGGCACGGACAACTCGACCGCCGCGCAACGCGCCCTCACCTGGGCCGCCGCCCGCAGCCGCGAGTCCGACGCCCAGCTTGTCGCCGTGCACGTCCTCACCTACACACACGAGTTCGCCACCGACCTGTCACCCGCCACCATGACCACCTGGCGCCGCGACCTCGAACGAGACCTGGCCGGACCGTGGACGGACGCAGCCCGAGAGATCGGGGCGACGGTGCGCACCCTCGTCGTCGAGGACGAGACCACAGCCGCCGGGATCCTCAACACGGCACACCGTGAGCATGCCGACCTCGTCGTGCTCGGCGCACACGGCCGCGGGAACCTTGCCGACCGACTCCTCGGCGCGACCACCTACACCGTCACCCACCGGGCCAACACGCCCGTCGTCATCATCCCGCCGGACTGGCAACCGGCCGCTGCATGACCAGACGCGGCGCGCTCACGCCATCGCCGCGTGAGTTGTGCCGCCCGTGTGGCCATGTGCCGGGCCGCCAGGCGACACGCCTCGCCTAGTCAGTCCACGGCTGGGATAACGGCGAAGGAGCCCGATGCGATCGCGACGAGCTCGCCCGATTCATCGCGCACCCGGCCCTCGAGCTGCACCACTCGGCGCCCGCCCTTGACGACGTTGGTCTCGGCTGAGAGACGGCCAGCCGTTGCGGGGCGCAGGAAGCGGAGATGAACCTCGATCGACGCGCACGCGAGCCCTGGGTCGAGGCTGCTCATCGTGGCTGCGCCCATCGCCGTGTCGACCATGGCGAAGAGCACCGCGCCGTGGACGACGCCATTCGGGTTGTGCAGTGCCGGCGTGACCTCGAGCGCAGCCGTCCCCAGCCCGCGCTCGGTCGACACGACCACCATGCCGAGGTGGTCCTGGAGGGGAAACGCGGCCGGCTCGAAGGGCACCGGGAGACCGTAACGGGCAACCACCCTTCGGCCTGGTGAACGCGCTTCCTACAGGAGCTTGGTCAACCCCTCTGGCCCGTACATCTCGAAGAAGCTCCGGGGCAGCATGCCTAGACGGTGCCACGGTGTGCCCCGCTCGTCGTCGAGATCGGTGCGAGCCGCCCACGGATAGCCGCTCGTGCCGACTCCAGTGGCGAGCTTCCATCCCTCTTGTCGGGCGGCGGCCTTGATCCGCCGGCGCCACTCCTCTGCTTCGAGCGGCGGGCCGACGACCCAGCCTTCGGTCGCAAGGCGTTCGACCGAGGCGACGACGAGTTCCTCGTAGCGACCCACGCACCACGTCTACCACCGCGTTCGGTCAGCTCGCTTTGGCCAGCTGTCGCTCCGCGCGCTGGCGGCGGCGCTGGAGGGTGCGCACGTCGACGCCGAGCTCAGCTGCGACCTCCGCGTCGTCGTGCTGCTGGACCCGGGTCCGCCACACGACGGCCGCGCTCGTCGCCGTGATCTTCCCTCGGTCGACGGCGGTGGCGAGACGCTCATGGGCTCGACGGAGGCTGGGACCGAAGGCGTCGAGCGCCTCGTGCTCGGCCGACGGGGCGCTCGGCCACATCTCGGCGGGGATGTGCTCGAGGCGGATCCGGTCCGGTTCCACCACCGTCCGCACGTAGTGCTTGCGGACGTCCAGGAGGATGTTGGCAGCGACCGCTGTTGGCCGGCGGTCCACCCGGTACGTGCGGATCCGTTCCCAGGCGAGCGCCAGGAGGTCGTGGTCGACGTCCTCGAAGGCGCCTCCCAGTGCCAGCCGCCGGCCGAGGCTCCGCAACCCGGGACGCAGGACCTGGAGCAGGACCCGGGCGGCCACGGGGTCGGACGGCGCCCGGGCGGCGAGCGCTGCATGGGCCCGGTCGGCATCGGCCTTGCCGGCGGACCAGACACGGTCGACGAGCGTGTCGAGATCGGGTGCGTCGAGCGCCGGGTCGGTGCGCCAGCGCTCGAGGGCGACGGCGGCGTCGGGGCTGCTGGCAACCCTGGCCCAGGTGCGGTCCAGGGCGTCGAAGACGGAACGGCTCACGGGGCGGCTCCTCAGAGAGGCGGATCGGGACACCGCCACCGTCCGGGAGACCACTCACGCGCGCGCTCACGCGGTCACTCACGTTTTCCCCCTTGACCAGGGATTTCTTCGGGTCGCGCTCACGAACGTGAGTGGCGCCACTCACGTTCGCGCTCACGTTTCCGGATCTGTGTCGCCGAACGGGCCCGGCGGGGGCTTGCAGAAGGGTCCACCCGGCCGCGCCGGGTGCACCGCGCCGGCGCGGCCCTGACCTCAGGAGGTCTGCCGTGCCCGCTTCCGTCGAGCTGTCCCCGCTGTTCGACCCGACCCTGGAACGAGTCGGGTTTCCGCTCGACCATCCCTACGTCGAGCGCGTCTACTGCTCGGTCCTCGGCCCGAGCTCCGTGCTGTTGCTGCGCCGCGCCGGCGAGCTGTTCGCCGAGCACCCCGAAGGCCTTCGAGTCGACGTCGTCGATTTGTCCCGGTCGCTCGGCCTCGGCGTCCGCCCCGACGCCGACGACATCGGCCACAACGCTCCCCTGCGCCGCACGATGGAGCGCCTCGTGCGGTTCCGCATGGCCGCCTGGCGAGGCGAGGATCGCCTTGGCATCCACCCGAAGCTGCCGGCGCTCGAGCGCCACCGCGTCGCCCGGCTCCCCGAACCGGTCCAGGCCACCCACCGCCAGCTGCTCACCGAGCACCTCGACGGCCTCGTCGCCCGGGCCGAGGGGCGCACCATCGAACCCGCCGGCGTCGAGCGGGCGTCGGCGCCGGGTGTGGCCCGTCAGGAGTCGCCGGTCGCCGCCCGCCTGCGCGCCTTCGGCACCCCCGCCGCCATCGAGCCCCGGATCGTCGCCCGATGAACGCGAACAACCTCCACACGCGCTCGATCCGCGCTCACGTTCCCGACTCCACCGCCGCCCGCACCACTCACGTTTTCGACCCCACCCTCGTCGCCGCGAGCGCCCCCACCCTCAGATACACGCTTGCAGGTTTCCCTTCGGGAAACCTGCGGGCCGGTCGGTGCGCGCCGTGCGCCTGAACGTCACGCCGATCGGGTCGGGGCGCCTGTCCGCCGGGCAGGTGGCCAAGGCGGTCGTCGAGTACCTGGCCGGCGTCGCCCAGCAGCTGCGCCCGCCAGGCGTCACCGATCCGCCGCAGGTGGAGCCGCCGACACCGGATGTCGACCGGACGACCGGCTACTACGCCGACTCGATCGAGGGACCGGGGACGTGGTTGGGCACCGGCGCTGCCACGCTCGGTCTCGGCGGGGTGGTGGAGCACAGCGCGTTCGCGCGGGTGCTCGAGGGCCGCCACCCGGTGACGGGCGAGCGGCTGCTGCGCGCCCAGGGCTCGGCCGACCGGGAGCATCTCGCCGTCGGTCAGGCAACGCGGCGAGCCGATGACGGGTCATGGCTGTACGGGCTCGACGACGCGGCCAAGGCGCTCGGGCTGCCGCGCAGCGAACTGGACGCACTGGTCGAGGAGGGTGACGGCCGCGACGTCGCCGACGACAGCGAGAGCGCGCCGTGGGTCCGTGCGCTCACGGATGAGACGGGCGAGCGATGGGTCGCCGAGGCCGAGCTCGACCGCCTCGCGGCGCGATCGGTAGCGGTCGACGCTGCCGCGGTGCTCGGCGACGGCGACCCTGAGGAAGTGCTGTCGGTGACGCAGGCGGCGCGGCTGCTTGGCGTCAGCAGGCAGTACGTGCGCGGTTGCTGCAAGTACTGGGAGGACCACCGCACCTCCATCGAGGCACTGGAGGCGTCAGGGCTGCGACCCGGTCGCGCGTGGATCGTCGCGACGCGCGCCAGCGATGCGCCGACTGCGGCCTATGAGATCACCAGGAGCGAGGTCGCCGCCTTTGCGGAGCGGCGACAGCGTCCGGTGGTCCGGGTCGGCTACGACTTGACGCTGTCGACGGAGAAGTCGATCGCAGTGCTGGCGTTGTTGAGCCGCGGTGCCCGGCAGCGCCAGGTCCTCGACGCGATCGACGAGGCGAACCGCACCGCGCTCGCCTTCCTCGAGGACCACGCCGCGGTCGGCCGTCGGCTCGGTCGGCGGGTCGGCACCGAGGGACTCGTCGTGGCCTCGTTCCTCCACGCGACCTCGCGAGCGCTCGACCCGTTCCCTCACCGGCACAACGTCGTCGCCAACGCGGTAGTCGACGAGTTCGGCGAGCGACGCGCCCTCGACGGTCGCGCGCTGTACCGGCACGCGCCAGCTGCCGCGGCGCTCGCCACCGCCGCCATGCGGTGGCGGTTGTCGACCGAGCTCGGTGTGCGCTGGCGCCGCTCGGCACGCGGGGTGTGGGAAGCCGACGGCGTGCCCGACGCGACCATCCGCGAGTTCTCCACCCGCCGCGACGAGGTCGATGCTGCGCTCGCCGAGCTGTCCGAGGCGCTCGGCCGACCGCTCGGCCCTGGCGACACCGACAAGGTGGTGCTCGCCACCCGCGCCGCGAAGGCCCGCACCCCGGTCGAGGAGCTACGCGCCGGCTGGGTTCGGCGCGCCCGCGACACCGGGCTCGGCCGGCGCGCGCTCGCCGGATGCTTCGGACGACGCCACGCGCACGTGCACGCCCGGGTTGCTGACGAGCAGGAGGAGGCCCTCGCCGCGTGGCTCGACGACGCGGTCGTCGCCGAGTCGCCAACCTTCGCTCGGGGCGAGGTGATCGAGGCGATCTGCCGATGGACGATCGGCGACGAGCTCGTCGTGCTGCCACCGGAGGAGGTCGTCCGCCTCGCCGATCGATTCCTCGCCTCCGAGCGGGTGATCGAGCTGGACGGGCGGGGCCGGCGCGCACGCGACTCCATCACCCGAAGCGACGGCGTCCGTGTCGACGCGACCGGCGGTGAGCCGACCTTCACGACGGTCACGCACGCGCGGCTCGAGGATCGGGTGCGCCGCGCCTTCGACGCCAGGCTCGCTGCCCGTGTCGCCGTCGTGCCAGGGGCTGCGCTCGAGGACGCGCCGGGTTGGGCGGAGCTGTCCGAGGAGCAACAGACCTTCGTCCGGCACCTGTGCACGTCGGGGATGGGCGTGCAGTGCGCGGTCGGCCGACCTGGAAGCGGCAAGACCCACAGCCTCGCCGTCGCCGGACAGGCGTGGCAGGCGCTCGGCTATCGGGTCGTGGGCGCCGCGGTGAAGGGCGAGGCCGCTCGGCTGCTCGGCGAGGCCACCGGCGTCCACGCCGAGACGGTCGCCTGGTGGCTCACCGCACTCGGCGCCGGCCACGAGCGTCTCGACGACAGAACGGTGGTGCTCGTCGACGAGGCGTCGACGCTCGGCACACGCGACATGGCCGACCTCCTCGGCCACGCAGCGTCCACCGGTGCCGCCGTGCGGCTCGTCGGCGACCCTGCCCAGCACGGCGCGGTCGCCGCAGGCGGCATGTTCGCCGCGCTCTGCCGCCGCCGACCGGACGCGGTGCCGGTGCTGAAGGAGAACCGGCGGCAGACGACCGCCGTCGACCGCTACGTCGTCGACGCGGTCCGCGCCGGCCGGGTCGCCGAGGCGATCGCCGCGCTGCGCACCGCCGGGCAGCTGACCGAGGTGCGCGACGCGGACGGCCTGTACGCGGCGATGGTCACTCGGTGGCTCGAGGCCCGCCACGCCGGCGAGGCGCACCCGATGATCGATCGCCGCAACCGGACCCGCCGCATCCTCAACGCCGTCGCCCACCGGGTGCTGCAGAGCGAAGGCGACGTCGAGGGGACGGGGTTGTGGACCAACGACGGACGCGAGTTCTGCGTCGGTGACGAGGTCGTCGCCCGCCGCCCCGCACGCGACCTCCACCCGCCCGGAGACTCGCGCGCCTACGTGCGCAACGGCTCCCGAGGGCGCGTCGTCGCGGTCGGCGAGGACACCCTCACCGTCGAGTTCGAGGTCCTCGGCCGCGTCGACATCCCCCGCTGGTTCGTCGAAGAGCACGCCGACCGGCGGGGTCGCGCCGGGATGGGGCTCGACTACGGGTACGCGCTCACGAGCTATGCCGTCCAGGGCGCCACGCTGCCGGCCTCGACCAGCGCGGTCACCGCGGGAGCGCGGCGGCGTGAGCTGTACGTCAACCTCACCCGCGGCCGCCATGACAACCACCTCTTCGTCGCGGCACCGTCGGACTCGCTGAGCGGTGAGGGGCACCTGCCGCGGCCTCCCGAGGACGACGTCATCGCCGAGGTCCTCGCCGCGGTCGGACGCCCCGACGAGGACCGCAGCGCGCTGGAGATCGACCCGATGGCCTTGGCCATCGCCGAGATGCGCGGGGGACGAACCGCGGCCGAGGTGCGCCGCCTGGGCGACGCCATAGATAGAGAGGACAAGCGGGCGCTCGCCGTCGCCCGCCGCGCCCAGCAGGTCACTGGCAACGCAGCCGCGCGGCTGGCGGTCGCGGAGCCGCCGCCGTGGACCAGCGCTCTCCTGCCGTCCCGGCCGGAGGTGCCGTGGCGGGCGGCGCGCTGGGACGCGGCCGTCGGCGCCGTTGCCGCCTACCGGGCGCGATGGGAACCGGCACCGATCCCCGGCGTATCGATCACCGGTCGCGTGCTCGGGTCGCCGGGCAGCGAAGCGCAGGGGGCAGAGCGGTCGGAGGCGCTGTGGCTGGTCGGCGACGTGTGGGCCGGCGTCGCGACGCGAGCGTTGCGGGACCATGCCCGTGGCGATGACACCCTCACCGCCGAGCACCGGGCGCTGCTGTCCGCCCCACCAACCTGGCTGCGGCAGCACCTGCGCGAGGTGGGCGCCGCCGGCGGCTTCGCCGCCGGCATCCCGGTGGGCGGCCTGGCTCGCCTGTACGCCGAGGTCGCCGAGCTCCGGGCGCGCTCTGCCCAGCCGGTCGATGACGACGCGCCTCGTCGCGGGCTTCGTTCCCTGCTCGGCGATCGACCCGAGGACCCGCTCGGGCGACGCCAGTGGGACCTGCTCGCGGCGCGTGCCGGGAAGCTGCACGAGCCGAGGTCCGTCGCCCGGGCCCGGGTCCGCTGAGGCGCGGTCAGTCGAGCCAGTGCACCCAGTCGCGTGTGCCGGCCGGCGCGTCATCCAGGAGGGCGGCGAGTGCGCGAACCAGGTTGGCCGGATAGGCCTTGCTGCCGCGGTGGAAGCGGCGCGGCGACGTGAAGATCACGCCGTTGTGGTGCTCGCCGAGGGCGCTCCAGTCGCGGACGATCCGGTCGAAGTCACGGGCGTTCTCCGTCACGACGGTCCGGCGGTCACGCGTGGCGGCGCGCAGAAGCTCCTCGTCATCGAGCCCCGCCAACGCCGGATCGTCCGCCGCGGCGGCCACGTCGTGGCCGAGCTCTCCAAGGCGACGTGCTGCCTGCGGGGAGTGGTGCACGTCGAGCAGCAGCTTCACCGAGCGAGAAGATCGCGCTGCCGCCGCCACAGCTCCTCCGCCTCGTCGGCAGCGGCACGGTTCGCCGTGATCTGGGCGTCGATCTCCTCGGTGAACTCGGCGTAGTAGCCGAGGGCGGCTTCGACCTGCTCGGGCCGCAGCCCGAAGAGGTCGACAGCACGCTGCACCCGCTTCGCCGGTGCCACGTCGCCTCCGACCACGCCAGCCACGACTTCCCACACGTCCGGGCCGCCGACGAGCCCCGCCCGGCGACCGGCCGGCCCGGCTCGGAACACCACGAGCGGATGGCGGCGCATCCGAAGTCCTTCGTCGATCAGCTCCTCGGCCAACGCCGACGCCGACCGGGCGCTGGCCTCGGCTTCGGCCTTCAGCCGTGCCGCCACCCGGCTCTCGCGGAACCTCACCGACATCGGGTGCGTCATGACTACAGTGTAGTCGCCAAGCCTCACCGTGCCCGCACCGCCGGCTCCGCCCGGACGGCGGCGAGACGGTCGGCGACCGACGGCGGCTCGGCCACGGGTGGTTCCGCGGGCAGTTCCGGGGCCAGTAGCCGTTCGAGCTCGGCCTGACGCTCCGTGAGCTTCGCCAGCCGGTCGGCGTGCTCGAACGGCCGGTCGAGTCGGGCTCCGGCGCGCTCGGCTTCGCCGCGTGCGACATCGGCTCCACTGCGGGCGTCGTCGAGGTCGCGCTCGAGGCGGGCCAAGCGGTGCTCGAGCCGCTGCATGAGGCGGCTCGGGTCGATCTCGGCCAGCTCGGCGATGTCCAGCTCGACGGTGATGGGGCTGGGCTCGAGGGTGATGGTCACCAGCCCGGCGTGGCGGTCGGCGCGGGCATGCAGGTCGAAGCCGGCGAACGATCCAGCGACCTCGCGTTCGGTCGTGAGGAGCTGCCGGAGGTGGGCGCCGGCGTCGGCGCGCGAGTCGTGCGGTGTCCCGGCGATGGTGGCGTGGAACCGGTCGCCCCGGGTGTCGACGCGCCGGGCCAAGGCCGCTTCGCACAGCTCGGCCTCGGCGGTGAGTCGACACGCCGCATCGCAGCCCGCGCCTGCACAGTGAAGAGGCCGTGGGCGATCACCTCGCCCGACGAGGCGACCACGGTCTCACCGTCGTCGACGACGCAGACCACGAATCGGGCGACATCGTCGTCTATCTCGACGTCCGTCACCTCGATGCGGTACTGCGAGTTCGGCGGATACCGGATCACGCGTCCGTCCGTCTGCAGCCCGAGAAGCACCTCACGGCGCTGCTCCAGCATCGGGCCGGTGTGGGTAGCAGCGAGGGCTGGGAAGTTCGGATCGGGGATCGCGGCCGCGTCGATGAAGGCGCGGCTCGACGTGACGTAGGCGGCTTCGACTTCGGCCTCGGCGGCCTCGGTCGGATCAGCCGTCGTGGTTGTGGTCGACCGGCGAACCGTCGTCGTCGTCGTGGAGTCGCTCGCGACCGCGCCGTCGTTGCCGTCGTCCGAGCACGACGCGGCGAGAACCGCCACCGCGAGCAACACGAGGAGCCGGACAAACGCGGGCGTTCGACGAGTCATGACCACTGCAAGCCTCCAAGGGCGCCGCGCGGCGACATGGGGAGGCCCGAAATCGTCTGAGTTCGGGATGCGAAGCGGCCGTCAGCCACCGCGTTCCTCCATGCGTCGCAGCGCGTGGGGTACGTGCGGCCGAGCGAATCGTCCGGCGGCGGTCGAGGCGCAGCGGGCTCAGCGATCCGCTACGAACCGACGAACGGCTCTGTCGACAGTACTACGGACTCCCGGCGCCTCGGTTCTCTGTTGTGGGTCGTTGCAGTGTGTGGCCCAAACCGTACACACAGCGCGACTCGGTCTGCTCGGTGTAATCCGGCATGTCGCCGATCGGGCTTCGCGAGGGCTTGCAGGTGCCGGAGGTGTGCCCGGTGAGCCCGACCAGCCAGCCCCGCGTGACCATGAGCGTGAACGAGACCGCCGATCTGCTCGGCATCTCCCGCTGGCTCGCCTACGAGCAGATCCAGCGCGGCGAGCTGCCGGTCATCCGGATGGGCCGTCGCCTGCGGGTCCCGGTCCGGCCGGTGCTTGCGCTGGTCGGGATGAGCTGGGAGGACTGGCTTGCCACCGCACACGCTCCGCGGCCCGCCTGAGTCCAACCGACTCTGAACGGAAGGAGCGTCAAATGAATGATCGTGGTGGAGATGTCGTGCTCGACGGCACCTGGATGTGCTCGGGGTGGCAGTACGTCCTGCCCCAGCAGGCCACCGCACTGCACATGCTGGTCGCGACGGCCACAGACCGCGACCTCGACGGCTCGCTCGACGCGCTGGTCGAGGAGCTCGGCTACGCGTGGTTCGAGTACCTCACCGACGGCTTGGACTGCGCGGTCCGATGGACGCATCCGCTCGATCTCCCAGACGAGATCGAGGTCGACGCCGGTGAACAGGCGCGACGCGAATGCCTGGCGGCGTTCTCGCTGGCGGGGATGGTGCTGCCATCGACGGTGCGCGAGCTGGCGACGACGATGGCCGAACTGGGCATCTTCATCGTGAGCGAGGACGGTTTGCGATGGCGCACGGTGGCGTGGCCGCCGATGCCGGAGGACGCGCTGCCGGTGTCGCAGGAGTTCCGCGACCAGGAGAACCGGCGGCGGTGGTTCAAGCTGCAAGAGCCGCACGCGCTGCAGCTGCTCCAGGTTCTCCCGGAGGACGATCTGGCGAAGACGTCGATCGAGGAGCTGCAACGGTTGACCGATCTTCCCGAGATTGCCGTGCGGGGCGGACTCGAGCTCCTCGTGCATGACCGCGCGCTCGATCTCTGGCAGCCCAACGGCGACGACGCGGACCCCGAGCGCGTGCCCGCGGACATGCTCCTCGATGTCTTCCTCGCCTTCGATCCCTTCGCCGCGGTCTCGGATCTCGACTAGCGATGCTCACCGAAGCGAGCCGCGACGCGCTTGGAGGCGCGGATTCGACGTCGACGAGCGACCTCGACAAGCCGCCGCCGCTCGATCTCAACGCCATCGTCGCGTACAACATCAAGTCGATCCGCCTGACACGCAGACTGACGCAAGATCAGGTCGCCGATCGCCTGGCGGACTTCACCGGCCGTCGCTTACCGCAGGCATCCATCTCTCAGATGGAGAAGGCGTACGACGGCGGGCGTCGGCGCCTGTTCAACGCCCACGACCTGTACCTGCTGGCGAAGGTGTTCGAGGTTCCGATCGTCTATTTCTTCCTCCCGCCACCGCCGTGTTTGGACCGACAGCTCGCCAGCACGGGCGAAGCCGTGGCTGACTTGCTCGAGACGCTGTTCGGAGCGCCGACCTCGTTACGTGTTGTCGACAGCCGGCTGGTCGAGATCGCGGACACCCAGGGGCTTGGCATCGCGGCCTCGGAGAAGGCGTCCTCCTGCAGCGTCGGTAGTCGGCATCTCCACGGCAACAAGCTGTGGGAGTTCGACTGCAACGCCCGGCTCCGAGAGATCGCGAAGCTCCTCAACGAGCTCATTGACCGTCATCGCGCCGATTGCGACGCGGTCGCACCGGTTCCGCGCTAGCCCCGCGCGCTCTGCGCACGGGAGTAAGACTTCGACAGGTGCGGTCGCCCTCGCCGATCGTCCTGGCGTGCCATGTCACTCAGATGCCGTTGACCCGGAACGCCGATTGTTCCGAGGTCGTGATTGTTCCGAGGTGAGCGCGGATCTGCCTGATCGATGGGCGATCTGGCGCGCGTAGGTCGGAACAATCCGACGGCTGGGGGTCACGCTTCCTTCTTCGATGTCGAGCGAAGGAGGCAGTGCCATGTCCAGTTTGAGCGCGAGCGAGACGGATCGGATGTTGGAGGGGTTCGCCGGCTACCTGCGCCGCGAGCGGGGCGTGTCGATGTTCACCGTCGAGCTGTATGTGGCCGACGTGCGCAGGTTCCTCGCCGAGCTCGGGAACGGTGGTCTGAGCGAGCTGAGCCCGGCGGAGGTGTCGCACGCGGTGCTCGGTCAGGTCGGCGGGTGGTCGCCGGCGTCGGTGCGGCGCTTTGGGTGCGCGCTGCGCTCGTTCCTCCGCTACTGCTTTGTCACCGGGCTGGTCGAGCGCGACCTGTCGGGGGCGGCGTTGCCGGTGTCGGGTCGGCGCCGATCGTTGTTGCCCCAAGGCATCACACCCGCGCAGGAGAAGGCGTTGCTGCGAGCGTGCGATCGGCGACGTTCCATTGGTCGACGCGACTACGCGGTGATCTTGTTGATCCTGCGGCTCGGGCTGCGGGCGAATGAGGTCGCGACGCTGCGCCTCGACGACCTCGACTGGCGAGCCGGGCAGCTCACGGTGCACGGCAAGGGCGACCGCGTCGATCAGCTGCCGCTCCCGGTGGATGTCGGCGAGGCGATCGCCGCCTACTTGTTGCGTGGCCGCCCTCGTTCGGCCACGACGCGGGAGGTGTTCCTGCGTGTGCAGCCGCCGCTCGTTGGTTTGACCCGTGTCGGGGTGAGCTCCCTCGTCGCGGCTGCAGCGCGCCGCGCCGAGCTGGGCGTGGTGCGGCCCCGTCGGCTGCGCCATACCGCGGCCACCGACATGTTGCGGGCAGGCGCGTCGCTGCCAGAGATCGGCCAGGTGCTGCGCCACCGCTCGCTCGGCACCACCGCCATCTACGCGCGGGTCGATGTCGATCGGCTCCGCGTCATCGCCCGTCGCTGGCCGTCGGCGGCGACGTCATGAGCGCGCTCGGAGATCATCTCGATGACTACCTGCGGTTGCGTCGTGCGCTGGGGTTCCAGCTCGGACGCCACGGCGAATCTCTGCCCGGCTTCGTGGCGTTCGTCGACGCCAGCGGCGCCGGGGCGATCACCGTCGAGCTGGCGGTCGCGTGGGCGCGCCTGCCGCAAAGGATCAAGCCGATCACCATTGACTTCCGGCTCAGCGCGGTGCGCGGCTTCGCCCGTTACCTACACGCCCTCGATCCGGCCCATCAGATCCCACCCGCCGGGCTGCTGTCGGTGCCGCGTCGGCGGCCGACGCCCTACATCTACACGCCGCGCGAAATCGTCGAGGTACTGGCCGCGGCGCGCCGGCTCCGGCCACCGCTGCGGGCCGCAACCCAGACGGCGCTGCTCGGGCTGTTGGCTGCGACCGGGATGCGCAGCGGCGAGGCGATGGCGTTGACCCGCGCCGATGTCGACCTGGTCGAGGGCTTGATCACGGTCCGCCACGCCAAGTTCGACCGCATGCGCCTCGTCCCCCTGCACCCGTCGGTCACCACCGAACTGCGCGACTACGCCGCGACACGCGACCGGCTCTGCCGAGCGCCAAGCGTCGATCGGTTCTTCGTCTCGGTCACCGGGCGGGCTCTGCGTCGAGGCGAGACCGACGCCGTCTTCCGCGGCATCACCGCGTCGATCGGGTTGCGCACCGACACCGTCCACCCCCGCGTCCACGACTTGCGCCATGCGTTCGCTGTTCGCACGCTCATCGACGCCCACCGCGACGGCGCGGACATCTCCGCTGTGCTGCCGGTGCTGTCCACCTACCTCGGCCACGTCGAGCCGGCCAACACCTACTGGTACTTGTCCGCTGTCCCCGAGCTCATGCAGCTCGCCGCAGCGCGACTCGAGCCCGAGGACGGCCAGCCATGACCGCGCTCGCCCCAGTGCTACAGGCCTTCTTCACCGACCGGCTCATTGCGCAACGCCGAGCCTCGCCGCACACGATCGCCGGCTACCGAACCACGTTCCGACTGCTGGTCCGCTTCGCGACCACCACGACGGGCAAGACCCCATCGGCGCTCGACATCGCCGATCTCGACGCGCCGCTGATCAGCGCGTTCTTGGACCACCTCGAGGCTGACCGGCACAACGCGGTCCGCACACGCAACTGGCGGCTCGCCGCCATCCACTCCCTGTTCGGCTACGCCGCGCTCAGCCACCCCGAACACGCCGCCACCATCCAGCGCGTGCTCGCCATCCCCACCAAGCGACACGACCGGCGAGCCGTCACCTGGCTCACCGACGTCGAGGTCGACGCCCTCCTCGCCGCACCCGACCGCGACACCTGGGCCGGCCGGCGCGATCACGCCATGCTCGTCCTCGCTGTCCAGACCGGGCTGCGCATCTCCGAGCTCATCGGCCTCTCCCGCGACGACGTCGTGCTCGAACGCGGCGCCCACGTGCGCTGCATGGGCAAAGGCCGCAAGGAACGAGCCACGCCCCTCACTCAGCTCACCGTCGCGGTGCTACGAGAATGGCTGGCAGAGCGCGGCGGTCAGCCCAGCGATCCGTTGTTCCCGACCCGGACGGGAACGCGGCTCAGCCACGACGCCATCGAAGACCGCCTCGCCGGCCATCTCGACGCCGCCCGCCTCAGCTGCCGATCGTTCCGCGGCAAGCACGTCACCATGCACACCCTCCGGCACACCGCGGCCATGCGCCTCCTCCACGCCGGCACCGATATCGCCGTCATCGCGCTCTGGCTCGGACACGAGCAGCTCGCCACCGCCCACATCTACCTGCATGCCGACATGAACCAGAAGGAGAGGGCCATCGACCGCGTCACGCCACCCGGCACCGCGGCCGGCCGCTATCAGCCGCCCGACCCGCTCCTCGCCTTCCTCGACAGCCTCTGATTGTTCCGACCTCGCCACTGCCTGTCCGCCCGCTCCACCGACCGAACGACGACCACCTCGGAACAATCACGACCTCGGAACAATCGGCGTTGTTCCGAGCTCGGAACAACGCCGAATCAGGACGCCGTCAAGCGCGCTTGCGGCGCCTCGTGCTCGCGGGAGTTGCTGGCCTCTACCGGCACCTCGGGTCATGCTCACTTCCGATGTGGCCGCGCGTTTGGGACACGGGCGCTCGTCTGGCCGCGCCCACCCCCGTCGATCGGGCGCGGTGAGACGACGGCTGCAGCGCTGTCGCCGTGGCCGCCCTCTCAGTGACGGTCAGGGCCGCGCCCAGGTGCTGGAGCCCCTCGCCGCCCTCGGTGGACCTTCGATCCAGCGGACGAGCTCGCCGCTGGGGCGCGGCCAGACGCCGGGAGAACTGGCGACGGGGTGAGACGGAATCCGGTCCAGGGTTGGGCATTACCCTGGTTGTTGACATGCTCCGTCGCCTGCGTCTCCTCGGTGTAGTTCTCGGAGTCGCGCTGGCGGCGTTGACGCTGTCCGGGGCGGTCGATGCGGGCCGGCACGAGCTGTCGTCGGGTGAGAAGGTCGGCGATGGGGCTTTCGCCGTGCGTGCGTCGCGGATCGATGGTGCAGCCCTCCGCCTGACAGGCGAGGATCGGCGTGACGCGAGCGTGTCCGAGCGTGCGCTGAAGCAGCGCTTCGTCTTGTTCGCCGTGGCGGCGGCACTTGTCGGCGTTCCCGCGCTGTGGCGTCGCCGCGCCGCCGAGCTGGCGCTGGTCGGGTCCGCGCAGTTGTCGCGGTGGTCGCCTCGGTCTGGTCGGGCTCCCCCTCTTCTCAGTTCCTGATCGTCTGATTCGGGAGCCGGCGTCGCCCGCCGGCCTTAGCTGAGAGGAAGCACATGTCGAGTGCGTCTCGATGGCGCGCCCTCGCTGTCCTTGTCGCAGTCGCGGGCGCGACTGTGCTTGCGTTCACCAAGCCGGTCCGCCTTGGTCTGGATCTGAAGGGCGGAACGCAGATCGTCTTGGAGGCGCAGGACACCGAACGGGTGACCGTCGACGGTGATGTCGCGTCGCGCACCTTGGAGGTGCTCAGGCGGCGCGTGGACGCGCTTGGCGTCGCGGAGCCGACGCTGCAGCGCTCCGGGGAGCGGCGAATCATCATCGAGTTGCCGGGTGTCACCGACCCCGACGAGGCCGTCGAGGTGGTGGGCCGGACGGCGCAGCTCGAGTTCCGCCAGGTGGTGGGCGTGGAGGGCCCAGTCGTCGACGAGTCCTCTGACGGCGTCTCGGGCGCGGAGGCGGACGACGGCGTCTTCGAGAGCGAGGACGGGGAACGGCTCCGCCTGGCGCCCCCGGCGGTGACGGGCGAGGCAGTCAGCTCGGCGCGAGCAACCTTGGGCGGCAGCCTCGGGGGGCAGTGGCAGGTGCAGGTCACGTTCCGCGGCGACGGCGGCCGACAGTGGGCTGAACTGACGGGCGAGGCAGCGTGCGCTTCGCCCGGCGACCCGCGCCGCCGGGTGGCGATCGTCCTGGATCGCGACGTGATCTCAAGTCCGCAGGTGGGCGTAGAGGTCGCGTGCGGGCAGGGCATCACCGGCGGTGACACGGTCATCACCGGCCAGTTCAGCGAGCGCGAAGCCAAGGATCTGGCGTTGTTGATCCGTGCCGGGTCGCTGCCGGTGCCGGTCGAGGTCGTGGAACAACGGACGGTGGGCCCGACGTTGGGCGACGCGGCGATCCGGGCAAGCGTCCAAGCGGCGATCATCGGCGCCGCCCTGACGATCGTCTACATGATCGCCTACTACCGCCTCCTCGGCGTGCTCGCTGCGCTCGCCCTGCTCGTGTACGGGCTGTTGTCCTACGCCGGGCTGCTCGCGATCGGCGCGACGCTCACACTTCCCGGCATCGCTGGCTTCATCCTCGCGATCGGCATGGCTGTCGATGCCAACGTGTTGGTGTTCGAGCGAGCGAAGGACGAACATGCCGCCGGGCGCAGCGTCCGATCCGCGGCCAACTTGGGTTTCCGCAAGGCGTGGTCGGCGATCGCCGATTCGAACGCCACCACGCTGCTCGCCGCGGTGCTCTTGTTCTTCTACGCGTCGGGGGCGGTCCGAGGTTTCGGGATCACGCTGTCGATCGGCGTGGTGGTGTCGATGTTCACCGCTCTCGTCGTCACGCGGACGCTGGTCGAGCTCCTGCTTCGCTCCCGCCGTCTCGCGCAGAGACCGCGAACGCTCGGCTTGCAGGTCGGCGAGCGCTTGCGGACGTGGTTGAGCGAGCGCGGCCCCGACATCCTCGGGCGGCGTCGCCTCTGGTTCACGATCTCCGCGGTGGTGCTGGCGTTGGCGGCCGGTGGGCTCGTGAGCCGCGGCCTCACCTACGGGATCGAGTTCTCCGGGGGACGTCTGCTCGAGTTCGAGACCGAGCGCGCCGCGCACCTCGACGTGGTGCGGGCCGAGCTGGCGGATCGGGGGCTGCCTCGGGCCGTGGTGCAGACATCCGGTGACGGCAACGTTGCGGTTCGCACTGGCGCGCTCAGCGCCGAGCAGGAACAGGACGTCGTCAGCGCGGTCGAGACGGCCGCCGGTGAAGTGACCGAGGTGCGTGACGAGTTCGTCGGGCCCACCATCGGCGACGAGCTACGCCGGAAGGCGTTCATCGCACTCGGCGTGGCGCTCGCCGCGCAGCTCACGTACCTGGCGATCCGTTTCCGCTGGACGTATGGCGCGGCGGCGGTCGCTGCCATGTTCCACGACGTCACAATCCTGCTCGGCATCTTCGCCTGGCTCGGCAAGGAACTCGACGGCGTGTTCCTCGCCGCTCTACTCACGGTGATCGGCTACTCGATCAATGACTCGGTCGTGGTCTTCGATCGCATCCGAGAGCAGCGTCGGGCAAGAGCGAACGAGCCGCTCGTAACGGTCGCCAACGACGCCTGCCTCGAGACCATCCCGAGGACGGTCAACACCGGCCTCGGCGCGTTGTTCATCCTCGTCGCCCTCTACGTCCTGGGCGGCGAGACGCTGACGGACTTCGCGCTGGCCCTGCTGATCGGCATCGTCGTCGGCACCTACTCATCGGTGTTCACGGCGGCGCCGCTCGCCGTCGCGCTCGAACGCCCCGGACCGCCGCCTGCGCGCCGACCAGCTCTGAAACCTGACGCCTCGCCGCCCGCCGAACTCGAACCGGATAGCCAGGCGGAACCCACGGTGGTCGTGCGCTCGGACGCTGCGGTCGCTCGGACTCCGAAGGTGTCGACGGGGACACGGCCGGCGGTGCCGCGTCCCCGTAAGAAGAAGAGCAGAAGACGGTGACTGGGCGTCTTCTGCCGCTTCGATCGGATGCCGGCCGTGGGTGACGCTGGCGGGGTCATGGCAGCCGCGGCCGGCCTGGTGCTGCTTGGTGTGGTGGCGAGCAAGATCTCGGCCCGGCTGGGGGTGCCCGCCCTGCTGCTGTTCCTGATGCTCGGCATGCTGGCTGGAAGCGAAGGCGTCGGCGGCATCGACTTCGCCGACTTCGAAGCCGCCCAGACCGTCGGTGTGGTCGCGCTGGCCGTGATCCTCTTCGCCGGCGGGCTGGACACCGAGTGGTCGACGGTTCGACCCGTCGTGGGACGCGGCGTGCTGCTCGCCACGTTCGGCGTGCTCATGACCGCGGCGGTTGCCGGGGTGTTCGCGGCGTGGATCCTGGGCGTGTCGCTCACCGCCGGGTTGTTGCTGGGCGCCATCATCTCCTCGACCGACGCCGCCGCGGTGTTCTCCGTCCTTCGTTCCCGCAGCGTCGGCTTGAAGGGCCAGCTCCGGCCTCTGCTCGAGCTCGAGTCGGGCAGCAACGACCCGATGGCGGTGTTCCTGACCCTCGGGTTCCTCGAGCTCCTCACCGACGACACCACCGCGGTGATCGACCTGGTGCCGATCTTCGTCGCGCAGATGGCGGTGGGCGGCCTGATCGGGTTCCTGGTGGCCAAGGGCGCGGTGGTGGCCATTAACCGGGTCCGGCTCGAGTACGAGGGCCTGTACCCGGTGGTGCTGATGGCGCTGGTGCTGCTCATCTACGGCGTCACCGCCACGCTTGGCGGTAGCGGCTTCCTCGCCGTCTACGTGGCCGGTCTGGTCATGGGCAACGCCCGGTTCCTCCACAAGAAGAGCCTGGTCCGCTTTGCCGACGGGCTCGCCTGGCTCATGCAGATCGCCATGTTCCTCGTGCTCGGTCTGCTCGTCTTTCCCTCCGACGTCGTATCGGTCGCCGGGCGGGCACTGCTGGTCTCGCTCGTGCTCATCTTCCTGGCCCGTCCACTGGCCACCGGAACGCTGCTGCTGTTGACCCGCTTCGGCCTGCGCGAGACCGCCATGGTGTCCTGGGTCGGCCTGCGCGGCGCGGTACCGATCATCTTGGCGACCTTCCCGCTGGTGGAGGGTGTGCCTCGGGGCGACCTGATCTTCAACGTGGTGTTCTTCACCGTCCTCACGTCGGTGCTCCTCCAAGGCACCACCATCCCCCTCGTGGCGCGGTGGCTGCGCGTCGACGCGCCCCTCGAGCAACGCCCCGCGTACCTCTTCGACGTGGTCGACTCCGGAGGCGGGGAAGCAGACCTGCACGAGATCGTGGTCGCTGACGGATCTCCAGCCGCCGACAATCAGATCGTCGACCTTCACCTACCGGACGGCGCGCTCATCGTGCTCATCAGCCGCAATGGCGAGTTCGTCGTCCCCAAAGGGTCGACGGTGCTTCGCTCGGGCGACACGGTCCTCGTGCTAGCTGCTGGTCAAGACCTGACCGACGCGCAGGCACTCATCTCGGGAACGAGCGAGCTGTCGTGATCAGAGTCGGCCCCGTCGCCATGGCCGCGCCCCTCGCCACTGGCGGTGCCGTTCTCGCGGCGCGCAACGACATCTGGCTGCCTGTCATCGCGCTCGTTGCTGGAGCTGCGGTCCTGGCGCGCCGTCACATCGCTGAGCAGAGACGGTGGCTGCCGGCTCTGCTCGCGGCGAAAGCCCTCCCGACGGATGGCGCGGCGCCCGAGTGGGCCGAGGTTGCGCCAGTGGAGTTGGCGATCCTGTCGAAGGGCCTGCCGGCGAGTCTCGATCGGGCCGTGCAGCTGGGACACGACGAGCCCGACCTGCGGCGGTGGGCGCGCTCGATCGACCGCTTGACGACGGCCAGCCACCTCCTGCACACGGAGACCGTGCCGGGCGTGCAGCCCAGGCGTGGCGCATCCCCCAAGGCAATCGCCTTGTTGGTGGCGGCAGCGGGTGCGGCGTTGATCGCCGGCACGGCTACCGGTTCGCGGTGGTGGCTCGTCCCGATGACCGTTGGATACGCAGCGGCGTTGGCCGTGTGGACCGACTGGCAATACGAGCACCGAGCCGGCCCCGCGTTGCTGGCCCGACGGGCGTCCAGCGACCAACCACCCATCGCTGATGATGACACCGCGGTGGCCGTGTGGCTCGCTGCCGTCTCCGCCGGACGCCTCGGTCCCCTGCAGCGCAGCGTCGGCCTGATCGAGACGAGCGACCGCCTCGCCGAGCACAAGGTCCGCGCACGCCGGCGTTTGGCCATGGCCAGGGTCCTCCTCGAACGGTGCGGGCTCGCCCGGTCGCGGCGCGCGGGTGACGCGCTCGCAGGGGCCGCCGCAGTCGCTTCGGCCGGCGCCGCGTGGTGGTTGACGATGTGAGCACGGGCCGGGATCGCGACAACGACTGGACACTCGACGCACAGGAGGCACGACAGATGGATGTACGAGTACGAGAGCTACGTCTGCCCGGCATCGGGCACCGCTACGAACTGTCACTCGACAACGGCCGTCGCCTGATCATCGTCGTCCAGGGCAACGGCCGACGCGAGATCAGCATCCTCAGTGGCGTCCGAGACGAACCCGACGTGGCGGCCAGCCTCACCCAGGACCAGGCGGTCGCCGTCGCCGCCATCCTCACCGGCGCCCGGTACTCCATCGACACGAGCGACGACGAGCGCACCTCGACATCCGAAGTGGGTGTCGAGACCGTCACCCTGAACGAACGCTCTCCCGCGGTCGGCCGCGTCGCGCGTGACGTCCCACTCCTGCGAGACAGCGAAGCGGCCATCCTCGCGGTGATCCGCGACGAGACCCCAGAGCTCGTCGAGGACGACGCAACGCAGCCGTGTAAGGCCGGTGACCGCATCGTGGTCGCCGCCCGCCGCGACCGCCTCGACGATGTCATCCGTCAGCTCGTCGGATGAGTGTAAGAGGTGCCGCCATCGATGAGTTGGCGGAGCCGACCAACACCGGGCTCTCCTCAATTGCAGCAGTCTCCGCGAGACTGTCCCAAGCCACACGAAAGGCGCGACGTCGATGACTGGAACGACGACAGCCACCCGACCCAACGGCGGGACGCCCGCCGCCTTCTATCGGCGAATCAACCTGGTGGGCGTCGTCCTGGTGATCGTTCTCGCCGCCGCCGCCGTCCCACTGATGGGCTTGCTCGAAGGTCCCTCGTTCGTCGATCGCATCTCGGTGGAGAACCCGACTCGCTATGACATCGGCATCGACGTGACGGATGCCGACCGGGACGGATGGATGGCGATCGGCACAGCTCGCCGCGCCACGAGCTCGACCTTCCAGGAGATCATCGACCAAGGCGATGTGTGGATCTTTCGATTCCGCGCCCAAGGCGAAGATGGGGGCGAGCTCCGGGTCACACGCCAGGAGCTCGAACGAGACGGATGGAAGTTGACGATCCCTGACTCGGTGGGGTACGACCTCCAATCCAAGGGAGCTGCGTTCCCGCCGTGAGGCGAACGCTCTCGCCGCCCGCACCTACACTCTTGACCGCCCCCAGAATCCCACCGGAACCGGCAACGATCTGCTCCGACGGAACGGTGCCCCAGAACGTGCTGCGGGTAGTACGAACGCCGGCTCGGCGACAGGTCACCGTCACAGCCGGTGCCGACTGCTTCCTGCCGCGAGCGCAACGAAACGACGGCTCGGGGCCGCCTATGAGGCGACTCGGCCGCGCCATAACGAGCGCGCCGAACGCGCTGCCAATCGTCCACCAGGCCCGGACTAGTCGAGAAGCTCTCCGAGAGCTGTGGCCGCGGATCGATCCGCTGCGGGCAGGCTGTGGCTGTAGACGTTGAGGGTCGTGGCCACGTCACGATGACCCAGGCGCGCGCTGATCGTCGCTATGGGGGTGCCGGCTGCGCCGAGGTTGGTGGCGACGAAGTGGCGGAGGTCGTGCAGCCGCACGCCCGACACGCCGGCCTTGCGGCAGAGCCGGATGAACCGGTTGGTCACGACGTCGGGCCGCCACGGCTTCTGCCGGTAGTCGTCTGACGAGAACAGGAGCGACTCGCTCCCGAGCACGATCCCGAGGTGCTGCGCGCGCTCCTCGAGCTGCAGCCGGTGCGTCTCGAGCGCGGCCAGCGTGGCCGGGTCGATGGCGATGCGCCGCGCCTGGTGTGTCTTCGTGTCCTTCTCGATCACCTTGCTGTCCACGATGGCGAGGGCACGGCGGATGCGCAGCTCGCCCGTCGCGAGCTCGACGTCAGTCCACCGCAGCGCGAGCACTTCCGACCGGCGACACCCGGTCGCAGCGAGTACGCGTAGGTAGAGCGCGAACTCCGCATCGACCGCGACGGCCGTCACGAGCAGGTGCCGGAGCGTGTCGACCGAGGGCGGCACGATCTCGCCCTTGCGCGACTTCGGCACCGTCGCATCGGCGGCGACGTTGCGGGCGACGAGCCCCCACCGGCGCGCCTGGTCGAGAGTCTGGCTCACGACGGTGTGGCACAGCCGGACCGTCCGGGGCGACAACTCCCCGCCCGTACCCGAGCCGCCCGCCCGCAACCGCGCGTACAACCGGTCGAGGTCGAGCGCCCGGATCTTGTCCAGAGGAAGGGACCCGAGCGCCGGTGCGACGTAGGTCTTGGCGATCCAGCGGTAGCTGGCAAGCGTAGTCGGCTCGACGACGGTGGCCTTGATCTCGAGCCACCGGTCGAGGACCTCACCGAACCGGGTCGAGGCGGCCGCCACGTGTCGACCCTCGTCGACCTCGGTCACGAGGCGGGCCATGACCCGCTGGGCCTCGCGCTTGGTGCCGCGCACCGTGCGCTCGAGGTAGCGCTTCTTACCGGCCTCATCGCGACCGACGAACACGCGGATGCGCCAGCTCGACGGACCTCGCTGCTGCAGATTGCCTTGCACAGGAACCTCCCGGGTCGGTGCCCGTCGGGCGACTCCGGATGGCCAAGAGATGGCCAATGTCGGTTCCTGCAAGCCTCAGCAAGCCCCGATCAGCGACATGACCAGGGCTTTCTTGCGCGCTCGGAGGGACTCGAACCCCCAACCTTCTGATCCGTAGTCAGATGCTCTCTCCAATTGAGCTACGAGCGCTGGAGAGGCCTGGGACCCTACCGGCCGGGCACGCGACGGGTCCAGATCACAGCGGCGCCGGGCGCGCCTCGGGCGGCGGCCGAAGCCGCCGCCCGAGAGCCGACCGTTGAGGCGCGCCCGTCAGGCGCCGCCGCAGCTCCAAGGCCGCCAGCCGCCGGAGGAGTTGTAGATCTGGCGGGCGACTCGGGCGTTCACGTACGGATCGAGGATCTTGTCCCAGCTGTAGCCCATCGATGCGACGAGGCCCTTGTGCACCGAGTTGATCTGGAACAGCCCCCAGTTAGCGCCACCGGGGCTGACCGCACGCGGGTTCAGGCCGGACTCGCACGAGGCGACGCGCACGGCCTTGTCGTACTGCTCGGGGAAGTTCTGGCGGATCGCATCGCGCACCGGGTCCGCCGAGCGGACCTGTGCGCAGCCTCCTGCGCCGAGAGAGACGACGAGGAGCACGCTTGCGATCGTCAGGAAGCGCTTCACGGGTGGGGGGTCTCCTTGATCGGGGATCCGCAGGGAGGCGAGTGGGACCCGTAGATGCGCTCGGTTCTGGTGAGCGGTGCGGGTCCGTCGGGTGTGGCTCCGGACGACAAGCTCCATCTGAACCCGTTCAGACGTCCGGCGCGCACCGACCCTCTTGGCGGCTGGCGGCCGGCACCCTATGACGGTTCCGTGACGAACCGCAACCCCCAGAGCTCGTGAGAAGAGTCACGACAGCAATTGCTTGAGATCTGCCGGCCGCGACCGACGCGAGCCGTGACGACTCCGGAACGACGGTTCGGTGACGAGCCGATCGCCGTTACATGACCGGCCGCCGTGAGCCGGCCGAGGGACCGGCAGAGGGACCGGCACAGGCACCGGCCAGGGCACCGCTCGCGGGGCTCGCCGCGACCACCGGACCTCGACGCGATGCGACCGCCCGTCAGGGCGGCCGTCGCTCGGCGGAGAGGGTGGGATTTGAACCCACGGAGGGGCAGTACCCCTCACTTCCTTAGCAGGGAAGCGCCTTCAACCTGGCTCGGCCACCTCTCCCGGGTGCCCGGTCACGCTAGCCCAACACCCGCCAGACCCCCGTGGGTCGAACCACGCCGGCACCCTCGAACGGGGCCGCCGGCAAAGCGTCGAAGCCGGACGAGCGGAGCGGGAGGGATTCGAACCCCCGGGCCCTTGCGGGCCGGTCGCTTTCAAGGCGACTGCGATCAACCGGACTCTGCCACCGCTCCAGGCGCCGGAGCCTACGACGGCGCCCGATCCGACCGAGCCGGTCAGGCCGCAGCCGCCCCGGCGCGGGCTCCGGCACCGGCACCGCCGCCGGCAGTCGCTTCGTCGCGAGACCGCAGCCGCTGCCACAGCGCCCGGTACGTCGGGTACTCAAGGCCGGCCGTCACCCAGCCCGCGGCCACGAGCTCGGCGTGCAACCGGGGCAGGTTCCGCCACGGCACGCCCATGTCGACATGGTGGGCGAGGTGCCAACCGGTGTTGTACGGAACGATCCAGAACCGGGCCGGCAACGTCTGGCGGACGTGATGGGTGGTGAGGCGCCGGTCGTCCGAGCGCGTCATGCCGCCGTGCTCGGCGATCGACCGCAGCCGGTTGAGCACCCGCCACGACGTCATCCACGAGCCGAACCACAACAGGTACAGCGCCGGGTAGCCGGCGGCGGTGGCGACGAGCAGCATCGCGGCCTGGGCGGCGACGATGCGCAGCGCGATGGGTCGAGCCGACTCGCTGCGCAGCGCCCCGAGCAGGCCCTTCAGGTTCTTCCAGCCGGACACCCCGATCGCATCGCGGCGGAGCTTGCGCCAGAACGACGCCTTCGTGATCGGGTAGCCGTTGTAGAGGTTGAGATCGGGCTCGTTCGGCCCGAACTCGTCCTTGTGGTGGGCGAAGTGGACCCGGCGGTACCCCTCGAAGGCGACGAACCCGGGGTACGCCAGCAGCCACTTGCCGACGACATCGTTGACCCGCTTCGACGGGAACAGCAACCGGTGCGCCGCCTCGTGCCCGAGGATGGCGAAGCGGGCGTGGAACGAACCGAGCAGCACGACTGCGGCCAGCCAGACGAGCGGGGCGGCCGGACCCACCCGATGCGTCGACCACACGACCACGACGGCCAGCGCCACCAGCTCCGCCCACAGCACCGCGACCGTCAGCGCATTGCGCGCCGTGGCGATCTGGCGCAGCTCCGCCCGCACCGCCGGCACCGGCATGGCCGAGCGCGTGAGCCGCTCCGACGGCAACACGTCGGGCAACGCCGCTCTGTCGGGGAGCATCGTCGTGGCCACGAACGCACCTTACGCCTGGTCGACAGTCGTCGGCAACCCGTCATACCCCTAGGCTGGCCGCCATGCCTCCGAGGAAGCTGCGCGGGTCGCCGCAGGCCCGCCGCGTGCGCACGCCGTGGCGTGGCGCCGCAGTGCTCGTGTGCCAGGAGTGCGAGGGCGCGGGAACGCTGAGCCCTGCGGACGTCGCCGGGTCGATCGACGACCGGCTGGCGCCGCAGGTCGACCGGCGGGTCGTGCGCGTGATCCGCACGCAGTGCCTCGACATCTGCCCGAAGGAAGCGGTCTCCGTGGCGGTCGTGGGCTCCGGTCGGGACGTCACCGTCGTGATCAGCGGGCCCGACGGCTGCCGAGCCGTGGCCGAGGAGGTGGCGGACACGGTGGCCGAGGAGATGGCGGACAGGGTGGCCGACCACCGGGCCGGGCCCGGAAGCGCAGGTCCCGAAGGGGGAATCGGCACGGGCGGGATGGGGCGAACGGCGTGACCGCCGCCGCCCGCACCGGGGAGCACGGACGCGGACGCGGCGTCCAGGGCCGCGGGCGTGGCCGGCCGCGGACCGATCCACCGGCCGGGCTCGGCGAGCGTCCGCTGACCGCCCGCTCCGTCGTCGCCTCCACGTTGCTCGGCATGCGTCCACCGCGGCTGGCCACGGCCACGCTGGTCCGCTCCGGTGAGCTGTTCGGCATCGCCGAGGGCACGACGCGGGTGGCGCTGTCGCGCATGGTCGCCGCCGGCGAGCTGGAAGCCGACGGTGACGGCTACCGCCTCGCCGGGCACCTCCGTGCCCGCCAGGACCGTCAGGACGCCTCCCGGGCGGGAGCGACGCGGCGGTGGGACGGCACCTGGCGCACCGAGGTGGTGACCGCCCGAGCCCGCCCGGCCGCGTCGCGAGCCGAGCTGCGCGCCGCGGCGGGACGGCTCCGGCTGGCCGAGCTGCGCGAGGGCGTGTGGATGCGCCCGGCCAACCTGGCTCCTGGCGAGCCGGCCGATGAGGCTGCCGTCGCCGGCCAGTGCCGGTCGTTCGCCAGCCGCCCGAGCGACGACCCTGCGACCCTCGCCGCCGACCTGTGGGACCTCGACGGCTGGGCGGCACGCGCCCAGGCGCTCCGGCGCCGCCTCGCCGAGCTGCAACCGGACCTCGACCGCCACGCCGGCGAGTCGCTGGCCCCGGCCTTCGTGGCGTCGGCAGCCGTGCTGCGCCACATGCAGGCCGACCCGCTGCTGCCCCGCGACCTCCTCCCTCCGGGATGGCCGGGGGCCGAGCTGCGGGCCGACTACGAGCGCTACGACGCGGCGTTCACGGCCGTGTGGCGCGACTGGTACCGCGCCCGGCGCTGAGCGGACGGCCCGGCAATGGACGACCGGCACCACACCGGCGCGCCGTAGCGTTGCCGGATGGACGCCGAGGACGCCGCCGCTGACGACGACGCGGACCGCCAACGCTCCCTGAGCCGGGATCGAGGTCGGGGTCGAAACCGGGCGGACCGGGGAGACCGGGGAGACCGGGGAGACCGGGGAGACCGGGGAGACCGGGGAGACCGGGGAGACCGGGGAGACCGGGGGGATCAGGGGGACCGGGCCAACAGGGCCGACCGGGCGGACCGGGGGGACCAAGACGGCCAGGCTGACCAAGACGGCCAGGCTGACCGGCTGATCGCCGCCGCGCTGGCCGAAGGCTCATCGCCACTGCCCATGCGGGGCAGCCCGCTGCGCCGCCTCTGGCGCTACGCCAAGGGCCACCGGACCCGGGTGGTGTGGGCCACGGTGTTCACGGTCCTGAACAAGCTGGCCGACGTCATGCCCGAGCTGCTGATCGGCGCGGCCGTCGACGTCGTGGTGCGCTCGAAGGGCTCGCTCGTCGGGACCGTCTTCAACGTCGACGACCGGGCCACGCAGCTCACGATCCTCGTCGTCATCAACCTGGTCGTCTGGCTGGCCGAGTCGGCCACCGAGTACGCCGCCCAGATCCTGTGGCGCAACCTCGCCCAGACCATCGAGCACGAGGCCCGCCTCGACGCCTACCGCCACGTGCAGCGCCTCGAGATCGCCTGGTTCGAGGACCGCACCACCGGCGGGCTGCTGACCATCCTCAACGACGACGTGAACCAGCTCGAGCGGTTCCTCGACATCGGCGCCATCGACCTGATCCGCACGTTCGTCAACGTCGTGTTCGTGGGCGTCGTGTTCTTCGTGTCCTCGCCGCTGCTCGGGACGATCGCGTTCCTCCCGATCCCGTTGATCGTGTTCGGCTCGGTGCGCTACCAGCGCCGGCTCGAGCCCCGGTACACGGCCGTGCGCGAGGCCGCGGGCGATCTCGGCGCTCTGCTGTCCAACAACCTCTCGGGCATCGCCACCATCCGAGCCTTCACCGCCGAGGACCGCGAGACGGAGCGGGTCGCCGGAGCGAGCAACGCCTACCGGTACGCGAACCGGGAGGCCATCAGGCTCTCGTCGGCGTTCGTGCCCGTCATCCGGCTCGCCATCCTCGCCGGCTTCACGCTGACACTGCTGATCGGCGGCCGCGCTGCCATCAACGGCAGCCTCGAGGTCGGCCTGTTCTCCGTGCTCGTGTACATGACGCAGCGCCTGCTGTGGCCCCTCACGCGCCTCGGCGAGACGCTCGACCTGTACCAGCGGGCCATGGCGTCGACGCGGCGCATCCTCGACCTCCTCGCCGTCCAGCCGACGATCCTCCCCGGAGACTCCGCTCTGCCCCGGCCGGTGCGCGGGGAGGTCGCCTTCGACCACGTCGACTTCGCCTACGCCGACGGCCGCCCCGTGCTCCGAGACCTCTCGATCCACGTGCCCGCGGGCGAGACCCACGCCATCGTCGGCGCCACCGGTGCGGGCAAGTCCACGATCGTCAAGCTGCTGCTGCGGCTCTACGAGCCCACGAGCGGGCGCGTCACGGTCGACGGCCACGACATCCGGGACCTCGCCTTCACCGACCTGCGCGGCACCCTCGGCTACGTCGGCCAGGACGTGTTCCTGTTCCAGGGCACGGTGCGCGAGAACCTGGCCTACGGGCGCACCGACGCCACCGACGCCGAGATCGAGACCGCGGCCCGCCTGGCCGAGGCGCACGAGTTCATCGCCGAGCTGCAGCACGGCTACGCCACGATCGTCGGCGAGCGCGGCCAGAAGCTGTCGGGCGGCCAGCGCCAGCGCCTGTCGATCGCGCGCGCCATCCTGCGCGACCCGCGCATCCTCGTGCTCGACGAGGCAACATCCGCGGTCGACAACGAGACCGAAGCCGCGATCCAGCGGTCGCTCGAGAAGGTGGGCCGCGACCGGACCGTCATCGTGATCGCCCATCGCCTGTCGACCGTGCGCCACGCCGACCGCATCCACGTCCTCGAGCGCGGCCAGGTGACCGAGGCCGGCACCCACGACGAGCTCCTCCGCACGGGCGGCCTGTACGCCGCGCTCTGGCGGGTCCAGACCGGCGACGCGGCACCGACGGCGAACGCGGCCGGTCCTCGGGTACGCCCGAACACCGACGGCCGTCCGGCGCGCCCGGTCGGCCACGCAGACGCCGACGCGCCCGCCGAGGCACATACCGACGGCACCGCGCCCGGTGCGCCCACTGCGCCCGCTGTCGACGGCGCCGCGCCCGGTGCGCCCGCGGTCGACACCGGGGACGGAGCACCAGAGCCGACCGGCGCCGCCCACCCCCTAGCCTGAGCCGCGCATGGACGGCCGCCTGTACTTCCGCCAGCTGCTCACCGGGTTGGACGTCGCCGAGGACGATCCGGTCGCCCAGCAGATGGTCAACTTCATCTACCTGGTCGGGGACCGCGCGACCGGCGAGGCCGTCGCCATCGACCTCGCCTACGGCATCGGCGACGTCTTCGACCTGCTCGAGCGCGACGGCATGCGCCTCACGGGCCTGCTGGCCACCCACTACCACCCCGACCACGTCGGCGGCAGCCTGGGGGGCCATCCGATCGCCGGGATCCGTGAGGTGCTCGACCGCCAGTCGCTGCCGATCCACGTGCAGGCCGACGAGGCGCCGTGGGTGGAGCGCGCGACGGGAGTCTCCGCCGGCGAGCTCGTCGCCCACACGAGCGGCGACACGGTGATGGTCGGCGAGATCCCGATCACGCTGATCCACACGCCCGGCCACACGCCCGGCAGCCAGTGCTTCCTCGTCGAGGGCCGGCTCGTCGCCGGCGACACCCTGTTCCTCAACGGTTGCGGCCGGACCGACCTGCCGGGCAGCGATCCCGCCCAGATGTACGAGAGCCTGACCCAGCGGCTCGCCCAGGTGCCCGACGACGCCGTCTTGTACCCGGGCCACCTCTACTCGGAGAAGCCGTCGGCATCGATGGGCGAGACCCGCCGGCGCAACGTCGTGTTCCGGCCGCAGACCGCCGAGGAGTGGCTGGCACTGTTCGCCTGATCCGCCGGCACCGGACCAAGATCTGGCCATGCCGAACCCGGACCGCACCGAGGCCGTCGCCCGCGGCGACGGCGCCATGCCCATCCACCTCTGGCTGCCGGAGTCGGGGCGAGGCCCGGGCATCGTCCTGTTCCAGGAGATCTTCGGCGTCGGCCCGTTCATCGAGTCGGTGGCCAGGAAGCTGAGCGGACTCGGCTACGTGGTCGGGGCGCCCGAGATGTTCTGGCGGTTCGCGCCCGGATTCGAGGCCGCTCACGACGAGCAGGGGATGAGAGAGGCGATGGGGGCGGCCGGCCGGCTCGATCCGGCCCTCGCCGGGCTCGACGCGGCCGCGGCCGTCGACCACCTCCGCGGCCTGCCCGAGGTCGACGGCGGGGTGGCCGCCATGGGCTACTGCCTCGGCGGCACCCTCGCGTTCGCCGCCGGCATCGAAGGTCGCCCGGACGCGGTCGTGTCGTACTACGGCTCGATGGTGCCCCAGCTGATCGGATCGCTGGACCAGGTGACGTGCCCGATCCTGTTCCACTTCGGCACGGAGGACCGGTTCCTGCCGGTCGAGCAGGTGCAGAAGGTCGAGCAGGCCGTCAACGACAGCCGGCGCGACGACATCGAGCTCGATCTCCAGCCGGCCGGCCACGCCTGGGAGAACGCCGAGGCGCCGATGTTCCACGATCCGGATGCGACGGCTGCGTCGTGGGCGATCACCGTCGACTTCCTCGGGCGCCGCCTTCCCACCGCCGCCGACTGAACGCCGCCGCCTGGACGCCCTACGGAAGGGGGGAGGTCCGAACCGGGTCGCCGGATGGCGCCTCCAGCGCGCCGCCGTCGGGGAGGCAGGCGGTCTCGGCTTCGGGTTCGGGTTCGGGCTGCTTGGGCTTGAGGAACCGCCCCACGACCGGCAGCTCCCAGAACGACTCGGCCTGAGCCACCGCGACAGCCGCGGCGAGGAGGTGCTCGGGGGCGTCGAACACCGCGTAGCGCGGCACCCAGTCGGGATCGAACTTGGCGTTGAACCGCCACAGCGACTCGATCTGCATGGAATCGCTCATGCGCCGCAGCAGCCAGCGCTGCACGCGCACCGTCGTGCGATCACCCCGCTCGCCCGCCAGCACCGAGCGCATCACCGAGAAGTTCAGCCCCAGGCCCACCATGCCCTGCTCGCGCAGGTGCTCGATGGTTCGGACCACGACGAAGTCGGTGAGACCGTTCGGATGGTCCCCCTCCGACCGCCGCATCAGGTCGAGCGACCATCCCCTGATCCCCGGCGCAGGCACGTAGTGGCAGAAGGCGGCCGGCCGGCCATCCGGACCGATGCACACGGCGAGGAGCAGGCCCTCGTCGGCCGGGTCGAACACGCGCGACAGGGTCATCGAAAAGCCCCGCTCGACCTGCCCCCGCCGGCTCTCGCCCATCAACGCCCGCAGCTCGCGCTCCAGGTCGGAAGGCAGCTTGGCCGGGTCGTGGAACTCGATCGAGTAGCCCTTGTTGGCGATGCGGTTCACGGCCTGGCGCAGTCCCTTGTTGCGGCCGCCCTCCAGCGAGAACCGGCGCACGTCGACGACCGCCTCGTCACCGACGTAGAGATCGTGCATGCCGGACCCGCGGTAGACGGGCAGCCAGGCCTCGGAGGCGCCGAGCACCGCGACCGGCCAGCCGTGGTCGTCGGCGAAACGTCGGAAGGCCGCCCATGCCTGCCACCGCTCGGCGACCGGTCCGATCGGGTCGGGCGACACGAGGCAGACGCCCTGGTGCACGGCGTAGGCCACGAGCGTGTCGCCGAAGAAGAACCAGAGCTTGTCCGCCCGCAGCGCGAAGTACGACAGCGTGTCGCCGCCATGGGCCGCGACGAGGCGCCGTGCCTGCTCCTCGGCCTCCGGCGGGCGGTTGGGCAGGCGGTGGGCCAGCACCGGCTGGAACAGCAGCCACCCGGCAGCCACCACCAGCCCCACCGACGTGGCCAGTAGGGTCGGGGCGAGGAAGCGGTCGATGCGCAGCGGCAGCGCAGTGGAGCGCACCCCGACCATCCGCTCCGTGACCGCCTGGAGGGCGAGGCGGACCGTCGGCCGGCGCACGTGCCCGCTGAACGCCTCGGTCGCCGCCACCCCCGCGGCCACCGCGGCCAGCGCACCGAAGAGCAACGTGCCGAGTCCCCGCCGGGTCGCCACCCGGTCCGGGCGCACCGCGAAGTGGTCGTGGACGGCGGCCAGCCAGGCCGCGATGACCCCGGCGGCCACGCCTTCTTCGAGGTCGAACCCCTTCACGATGTGGAGGGCGACCGAGGCGACGAGCAGGGCGACGGCGACCGTCCAGGCGTGCCGTTGGCCGCGGCGCACGCCTCGGGCCAGGAGCACGAGCGCGATGCCGGACAGCACGGTCAGCACCGCCGCCGCCTGCGACACGGCCAGCGGCACGACGTCCTCCACGTACAGCAAGCGGCTGCGCAGCGGCGGCGTGACGGCCGAGACGATGTCGAGCACGCCCGCCCCGGCCAGCACGGCCGCCGCGGCGCGGCGGATCCGTTGCCGGCGCCGCCAGACCTCCGGTCGCGGCGGCCACGACTCGCCGTCGGGCCAGAGGGCGACGGCGACGGGCCGCGCCCCGGACAGCGGGGCGGGTTTGGTGCACAGCCGCTCCAGCACCGTCGTGCTCGGCACCTCCTGGTAGCCGACGTGCAGCGACACCCGCAGCTGCGCGCCCGCTTCCAGCTCCAGCCACGACACCATGCGGGCGCGCGAGAACGCCGGCGGCAACCCCAACCGGCCGGGTCGGCGGTGCAGCAGGTGACCGCCGCAGCCGGTGTTGGCGTAGAACGCCCCGCCGAGATCGGTCAGCTCCGGGTCGTGGGTGTGGCCCGAGACGTAGCCCACGTAACCCTCGGTGGCCAGCCTTCGCGCCCGCATGCGCGGGGCGTCGTTGCCCGGGGCGGCGCCCCCCGACAGGTCGGGCCGGAGCGCACCGAGCGGTCTCGACAGGACCGCGGCCCACCACGCGCCTCCGACGAGCACCGCCGCGACGAGCACCGCACCGGCCAGCAGCGTGGTGCGCCCGACGCTCGCCAGCCCGGCCGGTCCGCCCGCCGCCCGCACGACGAGCATGGCGACGCCGGCGACGATCGGGAGTACGAGCGCGCCGACCCAGCGGGCGATGCGCCGGTACCACAGGCGCGACGCGATCACCGGCAGCGTGTCGTTCGGGTCACCGAGCAGGTCGATGCCTTCGATCCAGCGCGCATCGGGCCGGCGCAGCTGCGGGAGCAGATCGGTGACGACGTGATGGCCGAGCGGCGTCTCGCCGGGGTCGCGGGGGTCGACGAACGAGTTGGCCGGGTCGAGCTGGTGGCCGTGCTCGACGCGCACGCGCACCGGACCACCGCCCGTGTCGAAGCACAGGTCGACGGCGAGCGCCACCTCGGCACCGATCTGGCGACGCAGGGCCGTCGCCGCCGACGTCTGCCAGGCGAGCGCGCCGTCGTGGTTGCCGGCCACCACGACGACCCGCCGGTTGGGCCCCGCGGCGAAGTCACGCAGCGCCGCGGACAGCCGGGGGTGGGCGGCCAGCGCGCGTGCGGGGTCGCGGTGGCGCTCCCCGAGCAGCTCGAAGCAGTCACCGTCGAGGATCACGACTCCCGGCCCGGGGCGTTCCCCGATCGCCCGCGCGATCGACGCCGCGACGTGCTCCGTGGCCGCGTCAGCCCGCTCACCGAGGTGAAGGTCGCTGCACACCAGGACCCTCCCGCCCAGGGGTACTGCGACGTCCACGAGGTCCGGGACCAGATGCTCGGTCGCCACGTCGGTCACCGACGCCACCGTACGCCCGCACCGTCCACCCGCCGCAGCGACCCCGGCCTAGCCGGCGGCCTAGCCGAGCCGCGCCTGGACCCAGTCGAGGATCTGGCCCCAGGCCCGGCGCCGAGGGTCGAGCACGTCGAAGTGGGCGGCTCCCGGGACCACGAGCGTCGAGGCGTCGTCGCCCGCCTTGGCCGCCCGGTTGGCGTAGGCGACGGTCTGGCGCAAGGGCACCACGCGGTCGTTCTGGCCGTGCACGAGCAGCTGCGGCACACCGAGGGGCAACAGCTCGGCGGGATCGGCGAGGGCGTAGGCGTCCTTGCCGTCGTCGCGGGGCAGGCGACCCATGAGCGTCTCGACCGCGCCGTCGCCGAGGCCCTCGAACGCCGCGGACGCGAGGTTGTTCAACCCCGCCAGCGAGACCACCGCGGCCGGGAGCACCGCCGGGTCGGCTCCCGGCTGGCCGACGGGCAGGCGGCGCCGCGCCGCGCTCCACAGGGCCATGGTCCCCCCGGAGCCGTGGCCGACGGACACGACCCGCTCGACGTCGAGCCGCTCGGAACGCGCCTCACGCTGCAGCCGGTCCACCGCGGCCGCGACGTCGACGAACGTGCGGGGCCACCCGCCACCGTCGCCGACGGGGCGGTACTCCACGTTCCACGCCGCGAAGCCGCGCGCCACCAGCGCGCGGGCGAGGGGCTCCATCTGCGATCGCGTGTAGGACGAGCGCCAGAACCCTCCATGCACGAGCACGAACACCGTGCGCCCCCGCCGTCCCGACCGGGTCGTGCCCGCCGTGGGCTCGGGCGGACCCGTGCTCGCGCCCGCGCCGTCGGAGCCGGCGGTCGTCGGCGGCCGCGCCGTGCCGGCGCCGGCCCCGGTACCCGAGGAGGACGTCGATGCTGCGCCTGCCGGCGCCGGTGCGGGCAACCAGAGATCGACGACCTGGCGGTCGTCGTCTCCGTAGCGGATCGTCCTCGGACCGGTGCGCCCGGACGTCCCGCCGCTCCGGCACCCGGTGGCGGCGACGGCCGCGCCCGCGGCACCGGCGGCGAACCCGCCGAGCACGCGGCGGCGGGTCAGCCGGCCCGGGGCCGGCGTGGGCGGGGGCAGCTCCATGAGGCGCCCAGCGTGCCAAACGGTCGCCGGTGGGGCCGCGCACCCTGCGCCGGTTTGCCTGGGTCTCGCCCCGTCTCTAGGTTGCGCACGCCGTCCCAGCGGGACACGGTCGCCAGCGGGGCGAGGAGGTCAGCGTGCACGTCGTCGTCGTGGGTTGCGGTCGGGTCGGGGCCGGGCTCGCGCACGCCCTGGAAGAGGCCGGGCACTCGGTGGCCGTCATCGACAAGCAGCCGCGGGCCTTCCGTCGCCTCCACGAGGGGTTCAAGGGCAAGGCGCTCGTGGGCGTGGGGTTCGACCGCGAGCTGCTGCGCCAGGCCGGCATCGACAAGGCCGGGGCGCTGGCCGCCGTCACCAACGGCGACAACTCGAACATCCTCGTGGCCCGCGTCGCCAAGGAGCTGTTCGAGGTCGAGCGGGTCGTGGCCCGCATCTACGACCCGCGGCGCGCCCGCATCTACGAGCGACTCGGCATCCCGACCATCGCCACGGCCCAATGGGCCACCGAACGGGTGCTGCAGCGGGTGCTCCCCGACAGCCCCGCCCTCGAGTGGATCGACCCGAGCGCCAAGGTCTGTCTCGTCGAGCGGACCATGCCGGCGGCGTGGGCGGGAACCCCCTACTCCACCCTCGAAGACCGCGGAACCGCCCGGGTCGTGGCCGTGAGTCGCCTGGGAGTGGCCGCCCTCCCGGCCCCCGATCTCATCGCTCAGGACGGCGACGTCGTGCACGTGGCGCTCAGCGGCGACGCCGTCGACGACTTCGACGACCGGCTCGGCTCCGGACCCAGCGAGGACGCACACCATTGAGATCCGCCCGTCCATCCCTCACCCACCACGTTCCCAGGCGGCACCCATGAAGGTCGTGATCGCCGGAGGCGGCAACGTCGGCACCTTCACCGCGGCCGACCTCGCGAAGGGCGGGCACGAGGTCACGATCGTGGAGGTCGACCCCGGGCGTGTCAGCACGGCCCTGGAGCGCAAGGAGCCGCCCGGGGTGCGCTGGGTCCTGGCCGACGGGTGCGAGGTGAGCGAGCTGGCCAAGGCCGACGTCGCCCAGGCCGACGTCGTCGCCGCGGTCACCGGGGACGACGAGGACAACCTCGTGATCTCGCTGCTGGCCAAGCAGGAGTTCGCCGTGCCGAGGGTGGTGGCCCGCGTGAACCACCCCGACAACGAGTGGATGTTCACCGAGATGTGGGGCGTCGACGTCTCGGTCTCGACGCCCCACCTGCTCACCGCGCTGGTCGAGGAGGCCGTGTCGGTCGGCAGCCTCGTGCGCCTGCTGTCGTTCGAGGGCGGCCGGGCGCGGCTGTCGGAGGCGACGCTGTCCGACGATTCGCCGTCGGCGGAGAAGGCCATCGCCGACCTCGGCTTCCCGCGGGACTCGACCGTGGTGGCCGTCCTGCGCCAAGACCACGTGATCGTGCCCCGGGGCGACACGGTGCTGCGGCCGGGTGACGAGGTGCTGGTGCTGACCACGCCCGAAGCCGAGGACGAGGTCGTCTCGCTCCTCATCGGCTGACCGCCCGGGCCGCGCCACCGCGACCCGCAAGCCCGATCCGGCACCCTTGCCCGACCACGGCCGGGCGTCCCTTCGGTCCCGCGCTCAGGAGGGAGGCTCGTCGGAGCGGCGTCGCCCGCTCACCAAGCGGTCGATGCGCTGCCGTCGCCGCTCGCGGACCTGCGCGCGGCGGCTCTTCAGGGTGCGCACGCGGTGGTCCGGGTCGACGCCTGCCGACCGGTCGCGGTGGTCGCTCAGCGCCGCCAGCCCGATGACCAACACGACGAGCACGGCGAGGATCACGACGAGCGCCACGCTGGCGATGTTCGCGCCACCCCCGCCGCGAGCACGGACCGGCCGTTCGAGCGCTCACGCCCCGGCCTCCATGACCCACGGATCCCGGGGCAGCCGGTGGGGATCGAAACGATCGAGCAGGATGCGCGGGTCGACCGCTTCACCGGCGGCAGCCAGGCCGAACGAGGTGGCGAGCAGACCGAGCACGTCGGCGGCCGACTCGCCCCGCGCCGCCCGATCGGCCAGCGTGACCGCCCCGTGGCGCTGGGCCAGGCGCGCGCCGTCGAGCCCGAGCACCAGCGGTACGTGGGCGTAGCCGGGCGCGGCGAGCCCCAGCACGGCCGCCAGGTACGACTGCCGGGGCGTGGACGGCAGGAGATCGTCGCCCCGGACCACCTCGTCGATGCCCTGCCTGGCGTCGTCGACGACGACCGCGAGGTTGTAGGCGGGCGTGCCGTCGGCGCGGCGCAGCACGAGATCGTCCACCACGCCGACCACCTCGCCGTGCAGGCGATCGTGCACCCGGACGCGGGCTGCGCCGGCCCGCAGGCGCAGCGCCGGCCGCCGGCCCGACGCCTCCCGCGCCGCTCGCTCCCCGGCGGTCAGGTCCCGGCAGGTGCCCGGGTACGCGCCTTCGGGCATCGCACCATGGGGCGCCGAGGCCGCTTCGAGGACCTCCCGCCGGCTGCAGTAGCACGGGTACGTGCGCCCTTCGGCCACCAGCCGGTCGACCGCCACGGCATAGGGCCGGCGATCGGCGGACTGGCGGACCTCGGCGTCCCAGTCGAGACCGAGGGCGGCGAGGTCGCGCCGCTGGGACGCGTAGTGCGCGTCGCGGACCGCACCTTGGTCGAGGTCCTCGAAGCGGAGCAGGAACCGGCCGCCCGCCGAGCGGGCGAACAGCCACGCCAGCAGGGCGGTGCGCAGGTTGCCGAGGTGAAGGGTGCCCGTCGGGCTCGGGGCGAACCGACCGTCGGCCACGAGGACGCATGCTCGCACGGCGCGCCGGGCGGGTCCCCGTCGCCGCGTGGGCCAGGTTCGGGCCGTTGCGCACACAATCGGTACGCTGCGCCGTCGTCGGCCGACCCGGAGGCACCAGTGCCCGATTCCACGAACGACGAGGTGGCGTTGGCCGTCCCGGCCCAAGCCCGCTACCTGCGTCTCATCCGCATGACCGCCGCGGCCTTCGCGGCCGAGCTCGACCTCAGCCTGCGCGACGTGGAGGACCTGAGGACGGCCGTGGACGAGCTGTGCGCGGTGGCCATCAGCGGCGCCTCCGGCTCCGAGGTGCTGCACCTGACCCTGCATCGCGACGACGACGGCGTGCGGGTGACCGGGCGCATCGACCGCACGGACGCGCCGAGCGAGCTGGACCAGATCGCGTCCGGCCTGCTGGAGCTGCTGGCCGACAGGGCCGACTACGCCCGGACCGACGGCGGCTGCGAGTTCAGCCTGCTGCGTCGACCACGCGGCTGACGTGGAGCACGCCGAGGCTTCGGCCAAGCTGGTCGAGTACCGGCGCACTGGCGACCGCCGCCTCCGCAACGAGGTCGTGGAGGCGCATCGCTACGTCGCCGACCAGATCGCCCGTCGCTTCGCGGGTCGAGCCGGGGTCGCCGAGGAAGATCTCCGCCAGGTGGGGCTGCTCGCCATGGTGCGTGCCACCGACCGGTTCGACCCCGACATGGGCGCGACCTTCGCGACCTTCAGCCGGCGCACGGTCGAAGGCGAGCTGAAGCGCTACCTGCGCGACCACTCGTGGTCGGTGCGACCGCCCCGCGCCGTCCAGGAGCTGCACCTGCGCCTGCGCAAGCTCGAAGACGAGCTGGGCCACGAGCTCGGCCGCCCTCCCACGGTGCGCGAGCTGGCCGATCACCTCGAGGTCGATACCGAGCTCGTGCTCGAAGCCCAGGAGGCGGGCCGGGCCCGGCGGGCCGCCAGCCTCGACGCGCCTTCCCCGGACGACGAGGGTGACCGGGTTCCGGCCGTGCTCGGCACGCTCGACCGCAACCTCGCCGACTCGGAGCTGCGCCTCACCGTGACCCGCCTGCTCGACCGGCTCCCCGAGCGCGAGCAGCTCGTCATCCGGCGACGGTTCTTCGAGCAGCGCAGCCAGGCCGACATCGCGGACGAGCTCGGCGTGAGCCAGTCCTTCGTGTCCCGCCTGCTGCGCCACGCGCTCGACGAGCTGCGCGACATCCTCGACCGAACCTGACCACACCGCAGTCGACGAACCCCGGGCCGGGGGCTCGGTCGCGCTGGCGACCACGGCCGGGCAAGCCGGTCAGCGCGTCTGGTGCGCGGGCACCTCGAGCTCGAACCAGACGGTCTTGCCGTCGCCGGTCCGGTCGATCCCCCAGTTGTCGGCGGCCTGGGCCACGAGCATCATCCCGCGGCCGCGCAGAGGTTCGTCCGGGCGGGCGTCGAGCACGACGGGGTCGCCCTCCCCGGCGTCGTGCACCCCGACGCGGAGCCGGTCGGGTGCCAGGCCGAGCACCAACGTGACCGGCCCCGACCCGTGCCGCACCGCGTTGGCCACCGTCTCCGAGGTGAGCAGCTCGAGCGCGAAGCGATCGACGCCGCTGAGGTCCTCACTCGCATCGAGGAGGCACGTGACCATCTGCCGCAAGAGGGTGACGCTCTCGAGGCGAGGCTCGACGGTCACGACAAGGCGGTGGAGGAGGGTCATCGGCTCCGGGCGCGCGCTGGGATCTGAGCGCCCCCACGACGGCGGGGACGACAGTCGCGCCCCGCCGACCCTCCCCACCGGTCCCCTGCCCTAGAACGGGCGCCGCCGCGCCGGGCTTGCGACCCGCCGTCCGGGGGCGTGACTAGACCCGGCCCAGCACGTCGCTCGCGAGCAGCCGGAGATGGTCGAGGTCCGACAGGTCGAGCACCTGGAGGTAGGCCCGGGTGATCCCGAGCTCGGCGAACGCGCCGAGGCGGTCGACGACCTCCTGGGGCGTGCCTGCGGCCCCGTTTCGGCGCAGCTCGTCCGGCTCGCGACCGATGGCGGCGGCGCGACGGCGGACCTCGCCCTCGTCGGCGCCGCAGCACACGACCTGCGCGGCGGAACGGACCACCGTGGAGGGGTCACGCCCGGTCCGCTCGCACGCCTCATCGACGCGGGCGTTGGCCGCGCGGCAGTCGTCGAGAGCCATGAACGGGGTGTTGAACTCGTCCGCGAAGCGGGCCACGAGGCGGGGGGTCCGCTTGGCGCCGCCCCCACCGATGACGATCGGCGGCCTCGGTGACTGGACCGGCTTCGGCAGCGCCGGCGACTGGTCGAGCCGGTAGTGCCGTCCGGCGAACGAGAACGTCCCGCCCGGCGGGGTCGACCACAGCCCGGTCACGATCTCGAGCTGCTCCTCGAAGCGCTCGAAGCGTTCACCGACGTCGGGGAACGGGATCCCGTACGCACGGTGCTCGTCGTCGAACCAACCGGTGCCCAGCCCGAGCTCGACGCGACCGCCGCTCATGGCGTCGACCTGGGCCACGGTGATGGCCAGGGGCCCCGGCAACCGGAAGGTGGCCGCGGTGACGAGCGTGCCCAACCGGATGCGAGCGGTCTCGCGGGCCAGACCCGCCAGCGTGATCCAGGCGTCGGTGGGCCCGGGATCGCCGGCCACGTCACCCATCTTCAGGTAGTGGTCGGAGCGGAAGAACGCGTCGAAGCCGAGGACCTCGGCCAGCATGGCGACGGCGAGCAGATCGTCGTAGGCCGCCCCCTGCTGGGGCTCGGTGAAGATGCGCAGATCCATGGTAAGGACCGTAGGCCCGGCCGGTCCGCGCCGGCGCTGTCGGTCGGTACCGTCCGGGCATGCCGTTCCCGGGACCCACTGCACTGGGACGGGGTCTCGTGGTCCGAGCGGGTGCCGAGCTTCCCACTGCAGCCCGTCGCTGGCCCAGGACGGTCGTGGACGACGGCGTGCTGGCCGAGCCCCGCACCACGGTCGACACCCTGCACCGGCACTGGCTGGCGCGCCGACCGGTCGTGGTGGTGCTGGCCTGTGACCCGGCCGACCTGCGCGCCCCCGAGCGGGTGTCGCTCCCCGCCTGGCAGCTGGGCCCATGGTTCGAGCTGTCCCGCGAGCGGCTGCAGTTCCTCGTGTGGGGCAACACTTGGGACGGTCGCGGCGCCGAGCCGGTCTGGTGGTGGGCCCGGAAGGCGGCCCGCCTCGGTGCGGTCGAGGGAGGGCCGGCCGACGTCCTCCTGCCTGACGGCACGCCGGCGTGGGTGGACGGCGGTCCGCGCCAGCCCCTCGGCGCCGATGTGCTCGACGGCGCCGTGCTGGTGCACCGCGAGTCGGTCGAGTGCGGTCGCCTGAGCCCGGCTCGCTACGCCGAGCCGTCGGCCCCGCTCGCACCCGACCAGCTCGCGGCGGTGCGCCACGGCGTCGGTCCGGCACGGGTCATCGCGCCGGCAGGATCGGGCAAGACGCGGGTGCTGACGCAACGCCTGCACCACCTCATCGCCGACCGCGGCTGGGAGCCGGCCACCGTCACCGCCGTCGCCTACAACAACCGGGCCGCGGCGGAGATGGCCGAGCGCACCGAGGGCCTCGGTGCCCATGTCCGCACGTTGAACGCGCTGGCGCTCGCCATCCTCAACGGCACCGGCGGCTTCAGGGCGCCCACGGGTCGGCAGCCGTGCCGGGTCGTGGAGGAGACGCACGTGCGGGGGGTGCTCGACCGGGTCCTCGACCTTCCCCGCTCGACCGGCACGGACCGCCTGCTCCCGTACCTCGATGGCCTGCGCGCCGTGCGGCTCGGGCTCGCAGACCCCGCCGAGGCCGAGCTCGAGTGCGATGCCCCCGGCCTCGCCGAGGCGTTCGGTCGCTTCGAGGGCATCCTCGCCGACGAGCGCAGCGTGGACTTCGACGGCCAGATCGCGGGAGCGCTGGCCGTGCTGCTGGCCGACCCCGCGGCGCGCGCCCGCGCTCAGCTGCGCTGCCGGCACCTGCTCGTCGACGAGTTCCAGGACCTGACGCCCGCGCACCTCCTCATGCTCCGGCTTCTGGCCGCTCCCGCGGGCGACGTCTTCGGCGTGGGCGACGACGACCAGGTCATCTACGGCTTCGGCGGCGCCACCCCGGAGTTCCTGCTCGCCTTCGACCGCTGCTTCCCGGGGGCCGCCTCCCACGCGCTCGAGATCAACTACCGCTGCCCCCCTGCCGTCGTCACGGCCGCGTCGCACCTGCTGTCCTGCAACGAGCGGCGCATCGGCAAGCGCATCCGTGCCGCGCCGGGTCGCGAAGCGATCGCGGGCGAGCTCACCGTGGAGCTGGTCGAACCGCTGTCCGCCGCAGCGGGGGCCGCGGCGATCGTCACCGGCTGGCACGACGAAGGCACACCCTTTCCCTCGATGGCCGTGCTGGCCCGGGTGTCGGCGGCACTGCTGCCGTTGCAGGTGGTGTTCGCGGAGGGCGGCATCCCGGCCCGGCGCGCGGTCGACGCCTCGGTCCTCGGCCGCACGGGCACGCGCACCGCGCTCGCCTACCTGCGCATCGGCCTCGCGCCTGGGGCCATCGCCAGCGCGGACCTCTCCGAGACGATGCGGCGACCGTCGCGGCGCATCGCCCGCAACGTCGGCGACATGCTGCGCCGCCGCGGGCGCACGAGCATCACAGGCATCCGGCAGCTCGCGGCTCGCCTGACCGGCGGCGACGCGGCCAAGCTCGAGGCCTACGCCGACGACCTGACGCTGGTGGTCGAGGCGGTCCGGCGGGCGGACACAGCCGAGGCGTTGCGTGTCGTCCGCGAGGACATCGGGCTGGGCGGCGCGATGGACGTGCTCGACTCGGGCCGCCGGGCCGCCGACCGTTCCACCCATTCCGACGACCTGCTCGCCCTGGAGCAGGCCGCCCTGATGCACCCCGACGCGGCGACGTTCGAGCCGTGGCTGCGGGAGATCCTCGGCCGGCCGGCCGAGGATCACGGCCTCGAGCTCTCGACGATCCACCGGGTGAAGGGCCGGGAGTGGGACGCCGTCGTGGTGACCGGTGTCGACGACGGCCTCCTGCCCCACCGGCTCACCCCGGACGTCGAGGAGGAGCGGCGGTTGCTGCACGTCGCCATCACCCGCGGGCGCCGCCGGGTCGTCGTGCGCGGCGACGCGACCCGGCCGTCGCCGTTCCTCGCCGAGCTCGAGGGCCGGCGACCGGACCGGCCGGCTGGCGCGCCGGCGGCCGGCGACCGCGCGGCCGCGTCGGGACGCGCGGCCGCGTCGCGGCGTGCCGCTGTGCCCGACCGCGCGGCCGCATCCGGGCGTGCCGCCGCCTCCGGACGGGCCGAGCCCGCAGTGCGGGTGGCCGAGGGTGATCCGGTGCTGGAGGCACTGAAGAGCTGGCGTCGGGAGGTGGCCGCCCGCGACCGGGTCCCGGCCTATGTCGTGTTCAAGGACGACGACCTGGCCGGCATCGCGGCTCTGCGACCCGCCTCACCGGCGGAGCTGGCCCGGTGCCGAGGGGTGGGTCCGGTGCGCCTCGACCGTTACGGCGACGAGGTGCTGGCCGTGGTGCAACAGGCCGGCGGCGAGCCGGGGAGCTGACCGGTCCGACGGCGACCGGCCCGGACGGGGAAGGATGGAGCGGTCCGCCACCGCCGAGACGGAGCGATCCATGAAAGCAGCAGCCATCGCCATACTCGCCCTGATCGTGGTCATCGCGATCGCCGTCGCCTTGGTAGTCACCCGGCGCCGCAAGGAGGCTCAGCGGGCCGAGCAGGCCCGGGTGCAAGCCGGCGAGCATCGCCAGGAGGCCCAGGAGCGGGCCCTGCAGGCGCAGGCGACGCAGGCAGAGGCCGACGAGCGCGCCGCGCGGGCGCGCCGGGAGGCGGCCGCCGCCGAGCTGCAGGCGGCACAGGCCCAACAGCACCGCACCGAAGCCGAGGAGCTCAACCGGCGCGCGGCCGAAGTCGATCCCGATGTCGACACCGACGCCGGCCAGCAGCCGGTCACCGGTGACGGCGCCGGAGAGGCCCCGCCGCGCTGACGGGGTCCGGCGGGCCTCTCCTCAGGATCCGCCGGGCGTGCGCCCGTCCCAGCTGCCCTTGTAGGCGGCGTCGCGGAACCGGTTCAGCAGGCCCGCGGGTCGGAGGCCGCCGCCGGTGTGCCACGGTCCGAAGCGCAGCCGCTCACCTTCCCCGGCCGGCACGGGCCCGGACAGGTCGACGTGGGCGATCGGTCGCCACGGACCGAACGTCACGGCAGCCACGAGGTCGAAGGACAGGTCGCCGGCCCGGGCGGCGCGCACCACCTCGTCGCCACTCACCAGGTCGACCCCGGCGGGCACACGGGGCAGCGCACCGAGCAGCACGCGCCGACCCCCCACCTCGTACGACAGCACGCTGGAGTAGGTGGCCCGGCCGTGGTCGCGAGCCGGCAGCAGCAGGCGGTTGAGGATCGGGACCGGCGCCACGCTCGCGAACAGCAGGTCCTGCGCCGCACCCGGCCCGTAGGCGTCCACCGCCCGCACCGCAACGCCGAGGATGTCGGGCAGGTTCGTCGGAAGCCCGGCCCCCCGCGAGATCCGCACCAGCACCGGTGTCTCTCGACCCGGTTGGAAGAGCTCGGCGCCTTCGAGTCCGCCGTCGTCGGGTACGCGAAGCGTGCCTTCCAGCACGACGCCACGGGGATGGAACGCACGAGCGCGGCGGAGCTGCGCGGCGCGCCGGAACACCTCGGTGGTGACCGTCTCGACGGAGGTGGGGAGCAACGAGCGAACGCGGGCGGGTGAGGTCACGGGGCCGCCTCTACCCGCACCGCGCGGGCTGCACCGCGCCGCTGTTCGGCGGACCGGTGGTCAGTTGCCACGGTGCTCGCCGCGCGGGCCGACCCGGGCGGAGCGCCGGTCGCGGCCGGCGACCGGCCAGCGTCTCGCCGCGGGCGCCGTCGCCGCCGTCGCCGCCTCTCGTGTCCCTTCAGTCCCGACCGGGGATGCAGTAGTCCACTTCGTTGGTCGGGTTGAAGTTCCCGACCAACACCTCACGGCGGAAGCGGCCACCGCGGGGCACGTCCTCGGCGGACACGTCGAGCGTGAACTGCTGCATCTGGCGGAGATGCCGGCCTCCGATCACCACCGGGCGGCGCACCTCGTAGATCGGCGACCACGGGCAGCAGAAGTAGTGGCCGACCGGGCGGCCCGACCGGTCGAGCGCATAGGCGATGTCGCCGCGGGCCACGGCTGCGTCGACCTCGCCCTGCAACGAGAGCGTCCGGCGGGGATCGTCGTCGTTGGCCCACAGGGTTCCGATGGCCTGCTGGGCCGAGCGGTCCCGCTTCCACTGCTCACGGGTGGCCGGGTCGGTCAGGACCCACGGGTCGAACCCGGGTTGGCCGGGCGGCGGGCCAGCCGAGCCGCCGGGCATGCCGGTGGGCTCGGGCCGCTGGAGGGCCACGGCGGGCATGGCGTACAGCTGGCCGAGGAGGTAGTAGGCCTCGACGGCCCGCTTGGCGTGCCGCTCGATCTCCTCGTGGATCCCACGGGGCACCTCGGGCGCCCAGAGGCGGTCGGCGTAGGACGCCGCCGACTGCGCCTCGGCCAGCACCTCGTGGATGCGGTCGTGGGCGCGCTTGCGCTCGTCGGTGCCGAGGTCGACGTGGAAGTCGGCTTCGGCGGCGTCGGCATGCTGGCGGAGCTGCGCCAGCGCGCCTCTCATAGCGGCGAGGTGCGGGCGAGGACACGGCTCGGCCGCGACCCACGGCGGCAGCGGCGAAGGCACGGCGACGTCGAGCTGGAAGGACTCGCTGGCCAAGGCCTGGCGGGCGCGCCCCAGCCAGCCCGGCACCTGGCCGTAGAAGGCGAGGGCCTGGTGCGACGTCACCGGCGGCACGAACCCGGTCGTGCGCGGATCGGCGTCGTAGTCGCTCTGGAGGAGCTGGTCGCCGAGAAGCTGGAGGGAGAACGCGTTCCAGCCGCACAACAGCGCCGCCTGCGCGGAAGGCGACGAGGACCATGAGTCCTTCCCGGCCAGCTCCCGGTTGGCCCGCCGCTGTTCGAGCTCGTCGAGGAGCTGGTACACCTCGCCGCCCGCGCGGCGGTACGCCTCGAGCGCTCCGGCCGGTACCTCCCCGTGGAACCGGGCCACAAGGCGGCCCCAACTGCCTGGTTGATCGGTCACGTCCGTACCTTACGGTCGACCGGATCGAACGTGCGCCGGGCTGGACTGTATCGGCGGCCGGGCCGCGGCGGCTGTCCTACGGATGCGTCACTGCTTGATCCCGACGGTGATCCTGCCGGTGTAGGTGCCATTGCCGGTGACCGCGGCGATCGCGCTGGCGCCACCGGCGCTCCCGACGATGCCGTCGTCCGTGTTGCGCTGGTCGCGGGCGCCCCTCGCGTTGTAGGGCGCACGCTGGTACACGGTGTCGGTGAGGCCGTCGTCGAAGAAGAGCTGGCCCGTGTGCTTCACCGAGTTGTCGACGTGCACCTTCATGTGGACGTGGACGGCGCGACCCCGGTACCAGCCTGGATAGATGGTCTGGAACGTGACGAGCCCGGCCGCATCGGTGAGTTGGGTCCCTCGCAGGAACACGAGGTTGTCGGTCCTGCCGGACGCGCCGCCTCCCGGGCCCCCGCCCGTGCTGGCGCTGCCGAAGCCCGAGTAGATGCCGCCGGCGTCGCAGTGCCAGATGTCGACGGCGGCATCCTTGATCGGCTGGCACGTCGCGGCGTCGAGCACCGTGATCCGCAAGGTGAGCGGGGCGCCGTCCTTGCCCTCGGTGATGTCGCTTCGCACCTTGGCGATGTCGAGGTAGTAGGGGCCTTCGGTCGCTTCGGGGGTGAGGACGCAGTCGACGGTCGCCGACGGCGCGGTCGTCGAGGTCGCGGTCGTCGCGGTCCCAGCACTGCCGCCGGCCTGCGCAGTCGAGGTCGAGGTCGAGGGCGCGGTGGTCGTCGCGGAGTCCGCGTTCGAGGACGTCTTGGCGCCGCCGCAGGCCGCGGCGGCGCCGCTGGCACCGGCGGCTCCGAGGAGTGTGAGGGCACGGCGTCGACTGACGCCCGAGCCACGTGTGAGGAGGTCGTCTTGGTTCACGGGTGCCACCTTGCCGCGCGATCCTCGGCGCAGCCTTGGAGCAGGCTTGGCGTCGCCGGAGCCTCGCCGGACCCTCGCCGCGCGCGCCCGGGTTCGGGCGGCGCGCCTGCCCGCCCGAACACTGCGGCGGCACGTGGGGTCCAGCGGCATCCGGGTTGGGTGCCAGGCGGCGACGACTGCCTCGACAGCGCGGGCACGACCGGCTGTCCTTCGACGTCGACGCGATACACGCTCCGAAGGACGGCGAGTCGCTTGGAGACCGTCCCGGGGGCGCGCCCGACTGCTTCGGCGGCGGCGCGGACTCGGTCGCGGCCGTGCCGTCGAGCACACCGAGGGCGACGTCGAGCGCCGACGGTCTGTCGATGCGCCGCCGAGATGGCGGACCCCCAACACAGCCACGGACCCTGGAACGTCCGAGTCGACGAACAACGGCCGGCTCCACAGCCGAATGCGGCCGCTCCCGTCGAAACAGCTGATGCCGTGGGTCTGGAGGGCGTCCCTCACCGGCGACCAGAGATGACGAGCGAGGAGCGCCTTGTGCGCGCCGTCGCTCGATTGCGCGACCAGCGCCAGGACATCACCGACCGTGGGGTTGGTCATGATCTCGATGACCACCGGCACGCTCTCGATCGTGCCAATCGGGTCCCAAGGGCCACGTGTGGCTGGGATGAGTTCGGCGTCGAGTTCGAGCGCGTCGAGTGCGCCACGGACGCGCTCGCAGAGCTCGCTGCTCGCGACGGACAGATGCGCAGGTTCACGCGCGCAACTGGGTGCGTCAGCGGTCCATCCCTGCTGGCGACCTCGTGTTCATGAGTGAAGACGGGACCCGGTTGGTCGTCACGGTCGAGGTGGACGGTCGCCGACGACAGGTCGAGACGCGCCACGCTCGGTCCGGCAACCGGGTCGCGCATGGGTGCTTCGAAACCACCGGAGCACGGCTCGCCGTCGACTTTCGCAGGGTCTTCCATCGCCTGTAGCCGACAATCGTGCCAGGAGCTCGTCTACCAAGCACTGAGGTCGGTCACGGCAGGCGGTTGCGAAGTCATTCGCGTCCTCCCCTCCATCGTCGCATGCACCATTTGCCAGACATAAGCACAGTGCTTATACTGGGCATGTGCTTATGGACGTCCTCTCCGCTCTGCAGGCCGCAGGTGCCAGCGTGCGGCGGGTCGAGCGCGAGCAGAGGGTCCATCACCTTCAAGTCGATGCCATCTTGGACCTGGGCCTCGGCAAGGTGCGCGCCCGGTTCGCCGTGGAGGAGAAGCGGCGAGCGCCGTACCCGAACGAGCTGCCCAAGCTACAGCCCATTCGGGAGTCACTCGCCAACGTCGGGACGCCGATGCTCGTCGTGCCCTTCGTGTCGGAGCCACTCGGCATCGCGCTCACGCAAGTCGGCTGGTCCTGGGCCGACACGACCGGCAACTTCGACCTCCGCTCCGACCACTTAGTGTTTCGCCAGCGCACCACGGCCACGCCACCGCGTGGCAAGGCCAGCCGACTCCCGCAGGGGTCGGGCAGCCTTGCGATCATCCGCGCGCTCATCGGGTTCCCACGCGGGACCGACGAGGAGCCTGGAGCCACCGCGCTCGCAAACCAGGTGGGCGTGTCTCAACCGCGCGCATCGCAGGTCCTGCAGCAGCTGCTCGAGCTGGATCTCGTCGCCCGCACCCCGCGGGGGCGATGGTCGCCCGATCGCGAGGCGCTGCTCGACCGCTTCCTGTCCGAGTACCGCGGGCCTGGAGGTTCGGAACGCCATCTCTACAGCCTCGACGCGCCGAACGAGGTCGCCGCGCGCGCCGCGCAGCAGACCGAGGCGAAGTCGCTCGCGGTGTCGGCCGATGTCGGTCCAGACCTGGTGCTCGCGTGGCGACGTCCCAGCGTCGTGATCCTCTACGTCCGTCAACTCCTCGACCTAGGCCAACTCGGTCTGGTCGACGCGCAGGGCCGCCACGACGCAAACGTGATCGTCCGCAATCCCGACGATGTATCCGTGTTCCCGACGCACCTTCTCGTTGCCGAGGTGGGCGGTGTCGAGGTCCCGCTTGCCGATCCAACTCAGCAGGTGTGGGATCTGAACGACCTTGGTGGCGCTGATCGACTCGAGGCCGCCGGGAGGTTGAGGGAATGGCTGCTCAACCGCCCCTGACGCGAGTCGTCCTCAGGGCGGCGTCGGTCGCAGACGACCTCGGATACGTCGCGCTCGCGGACTTGGCCGATGTCCTCGGCCCGTCGACCTATCGGATCATCGGCGGTCACATGGTCACTGCCCTCGTCGCGCGCTGGCAGCTCGGAGCGGAGCTCTACCGCGAGACCGGCGACACCGACTTGGGCGTTCCACCGGTGGTCGTCCGAGAGGAGGGTCTGATCGGACGCTTGATCGAACGCGGCTATGAGCAGGTCGAGGGAAACCGGTTCGCGCGACCGATCGACGACGTGCCGGTGACGGTGCGAGGCGTCGAGGGGCTCCCGAGCGCCGTCGTCGACGTTCTCGTTCCGTCGTACCGGACGAGGGCTCGAAGCAACCACCGCGTGTCGGACGATCTCGTGACCACCGAGGTACCGGGCTTGGCTCTCGCGCTGCAGCGAGAGCCGGTCCTTCTGCACATGCAGCTGCACCGACTCAATGGCGAGCAGCTCGACGTCGAGGTGGCGTTCCCCGACGAGGTCGCCGCGCTCACACTCAAGGCCTTCGCATCGCAAGTGCGCGACAAACCGACCGACCTCGTCGATCTGTGGCGTTGCCTTGAGGTCGCGTACGCGGCGGGAACGGATGCGGCGGCGTTCATCGAAGGCGAGGCCGCCGAGGGCGCACGGATCGTCCGCGCGCTGTTCGACCGCCGGGATGGAGCCGGCATGTCCACGCTCGTAGACGAACAGCGTCTTTCCGCTACAGCCGCCGACGAGCGTCTCACGAGGATCCGAGCCCTAGCCCAGCGGGTGCTCCCCGTGCCCTGAGCTCCGGTGGCAACCCGGCGTGCAGCGCCGGGGCGGCAGCCTGCTCAGTGAACGAGAACGACGGCAACTCAAGGCGGTCCCGCGTGCGTCACGGTTCGTCCTCGCCGACGCTGAGGTGACCGGCAGCCTCCAGCACCTTCAACGTCACTAGCACCGGGTTGTCGCGGTAGGTCTTGGACGCGGCTGCCTTGCGCACAGCTGCCACGACGTCGTCGAGGCCATAGACCTCGATCGGGCCTCCGCCCACGCGCTGGTCCGAGCACCATTGCCGGATCTTGGCCTCGTGGGCACCCTTGGTCGGACCGGCGAAGCGACCGACGTAGAAGCGCACCGTGACCTGGTCGACTGGGTAGCCGTAACGCTCGGCCGCCGCGGTGACTACGGCGTCACGGATGACCGGGTCGTTGAGCAGCAGATAGAGGTTGTTCGATCGAACGTTTGTGCTTACGCCGGTGACGTGCTCCGCGGCGACGCCTCGCGAGCCGAAGAATGACTTGACCGTCGCGAGCACGAGCCGATCCGAACGGGCGGCCACGAGGTCGACCTCGTAGCCATGGGTCTGGGTCTCGGAGTGGATCATCTTGCGCGTCTGGCGCTGCACCGGGAACTTGATTGCTGAGCTGACGATGAAGCCCTCCGCCTCCATGGCCACGGCGACGAACTGCTCGAAGCTCTCCATGCTTAGACTCATCCCAGGCTGACGGGCTCGAACGAGGCGACTCTATCCGCAGCGACTTTGGCGACGACGATGCCGAGCTGATCCACAGACGGCCTGATCGGACCTACAACGGTGCGGCGGACGGCGTTGTCTGGCACGGCGATGACGCCGCAGTCACCACGTACGACAACGGCAGCCGTGGTCAGCAGGCCTCGGGCTACGTGGGATCGTGCTTGGCCGAGATTGAACGGCTTTCCGGGTCATCACCTCCCAGCCGTCGTCCTCGAGCCACCGCACGAACGCGGCCTCGACCTCGTGCTCACGGCCTGTGCTCACGGCGCCTCACAGGTCCAGGCGGGGTAGCGCCTCTACGACATCGAGCGTGAGCATTGACGCGTTCACGATCCGGCCCACGAGGTCGAGAATGTACGTGGCGAGCGGCCGCAGCCGAACGGGCTGCAAGCAGCGCGAGGTCGATCACGTCGGACCCGCCACCGAGCAGGTCGAAATCACGGGGAGTCGAGCCGGCGGCGTTCGCTTCGGTGAGCATCCGCCTCTCCACTCGGTCGTCGACGACTGGATCAGACGCGTCAGTCTCGCCTCCGCACCTGATCATGGCCTTTCGTCGATGACGTCGCTCGACCTGCGCGCCCGCTTCACCGGATGGGGCTCACCGAGGCAGTTGCTCGCGCACCGGTAGAAATCCGGTAGAAGTCGACCGGATTCGCGTGTCGCGCGTATGCGCTGGCCTGCGAGAACCGAGTTGGCGAGGGGGGATTTGAACTCTTGCGCCTCGGGTGTTGCCGGGTGTGCGCCCGTGTTGTCCAGTAGGCGTGAGTAGGGCGAATGCTCGACCGGTCGTTCGTCTCGTGCTGTCCGGTTCGGCCTCGTGCTGCCCCGTTTGCGACCACGCCGTGACCACGGAGCCTCGCCGGATCACACGCTCGCGAGTTGCTCGGTGAGCTCGTCGGCGAGGATGCCGGTCGCTTCGATCTCGCCGTCTCCGAGGGCCTGGGCGCCGGCCGAGCGGTCCGTGGTCCGGAGGCGGAGCAGCGTGTAGCGGAGGTCGGCGCCGAAGGCCCGGTGGAGCTGCTCGGCGACCCATGCCGCGAGGGTGGCGTCGGCGACGAGGTCGGACGCCACGGTGCGCGCGCCGGTGCCGGCGACGAGCCGGACGAGGTCGTGGATGTCGGAGCCGACCTTGTGGGGCGAGTTGCCATGTGGACGCCGGACCACCGACACGGTCTTGAGCGCGACGAGCGCCGCCGTCGAGGCGACCGGGATCCGTGCATCGACGACGACCGACTCGCGGTCGGAGACGATGACTCGCTCGGTGACCGCCGATTCCAGCGCGTAGCGCCGGACGAGCGCGAAGGCGCGCCGCTCGGCGTCGCCGGGAAGCGGATCGTCGGCGAGGTCCATGACGTCGATCTCGATCGTCCCGCCGCCGACCGGCATCTCGAGCTCGCCGCCGGTCACCACCGTGGCGGGGTCGTCGGCGACCAGCCGCTCGATCAGCTCGGCCTGCGAGCGGGCCACGGTGTCGGCATCGGCGGTCGGCCGCGTCACCGACCCCAGGCGGATGAACACCGCGACACCGCCGACGAGGACCCAGGGTGGCTCGTTCGGGAACCGGCTGAGTGCCTCAACGGCGCGAGCGAGGACGCTGCCGGCTCCTGCCTCGAGGTGGATCGGCGGTCGGTCACCAGACACGGGGCAGCTCCGGCGGAAGGTTGCGGCTCCACCGCTCGAGGGTCTCGCTCCCGCGGGCCGGGTCGACGGCGAGGTCGAGAGCAGCGACGATCGGGCTCGGTGCGAAGAACGGCTCGTCGACGACGCCGGCGCGGTCGTAGCGGCGGCGACAGACGTACGGGCAGGGAGCGACGGCGAGGGTGCAGGCGTGGCGGCCGTACTCGGCGTCGCCGAGCAGCACTCGGGCGCGGGCCAGCACTCCTGCGTCGGGCACGTAGAAATCGGGCGGAGCGTTTCCCGCGAGCATGACCGGCGCGCCCCATGCCGCCGCGGCGCGTGCGTCGGACAGTACCCACCCCGCTCCATCGGGGTCGTCGAGTCCGATGCCGAGTCGCGCGTTCACTGACCCGGCGCCTGGTCGGGGGAGGTCGGCGAGGGGCACCCGATCTGGGCGCCAGACGGCGACGACGGCCTCGAACAGCGCAGGTGCGACGGGCTGTCCCTCGTCGTCGACGAGGTACGCGCTCCGAAGGGCGGCGAGCTGCTTAGAGACCGTCCCAGGCGCGCGCCCCATCGCCTCGGCGGCGGCTCGGACGCCGCGCGCGGCGCTGCCGTCGAGCACAGCCAGGGCGACGTCGAGGCCTGACGGGCTGTCGATGCGCCACCGGGACGACGACTCGGACGCTCCGCTCATTCCGGGAACGTCCGAGTCGACGAACAACGGCCGGTGCCACAGCCGCAGGCGGCCGCGCCCGTCGAAGTAGCTGACACCACGGCCCTGGAGCTCGTCCCGGACGGGCGACCAGAGGTGACGCGCGATCAGCACCTTGTGCGCGCCGTCGCTCGCTCGGTCGACCAACGCGAGGACATCGCCCACGGTCGGGTTGGCCTTCACCTCGATGACCACCGGCACGCCCTCGATCGTTCCGACCATGTCCCAGGGACCGCTGGCGGACGACGTGAGGTCCGCGTCAATGTCGAGCGCTTGGAGCGCGAGGCGGAACCGCTCTTCCAGCTCCGCGGTCGCGGCGGACATGGAGCCATCGTACCCCGTTGCCTGATTCCGTCGATGGAAACAGGAAACACAGCCCTACAAGAAGGTGCCCCATGCCGCGATCGAGTTCGCGGCTGCGCTGCAGGTCGAACGCCCGATGGGCTGCTGTGGCGTGTTCGAGGGCGTCGAGGCGGCGTCCGACGTGGAGGGCGAGACCGAGCCAGGTGTCGCGCGCGGCGGGACCGCCGGGAATCGGTCCGAGCCGTGCCGTCAGGTGATCGGGGGCGGGCCCGCCGTCGTGGATCGTTCGAAGGCGGCTGGTCCGGTCGCAGCCGAGGCTTCGGTGACGGCGGCGAGGTCGCGCTCGGCCTGGTCGCCTTGACGACCAGCGAGGACGGTGCGGGCGTCGCGAAGTCGGTTGATGCCGTAGGCGAGGGGGTCGTCTTGGCGTACGACCGCGAGCACGGTGTCGGTCCAGTGGTCAGCGAGCCGGCGATCGACGCGAGAGATCTCGTCGTGGCGCCACCGGTTCGCAGCCGCCCAGCGGCGGTGCTCCTCGAGCGCAGCGCCGGCACGGCGGGCGAGCGCGCGATCCGTACGCAGCTGCTGCTGGATGGACTCGAGATGGTCGGCGCCTCCTTCGCTAGCAGCGAGGAGCGCGGCGTGGTTCCGTCGGGTCGCGGGCCGAGCAACCCTGGGGAATTTCGGCGAGCGGCGTCACTCTACGCCCGGCTCCTCGAGGGTGGCCGGAGGAAGCCGTCGCGAACCGGGAAGGGCTACTCCGCCGAGGTCGTCGCACGGGCCCCAGGCGCTGCGCGCCGAGGGGCTGTCGCTCCAGGGCGCCGCCGATCGCCTCCAGGTCGAGTTCGACGAGGCGAGCCACATCACCAAGGACACGCTCGCGTCCCTGCTTCGGCGACAGGCCGCCTACCGGGCCGACCCGACGATCGTCGACGACTCGAGGGCGCTCGATCCGAGCACCGTGAAGGCCGTGCACGTCGTGCTCCACAAGGCCTTCGCTGCGGCGGTGAAGTGGGAGCGGCTCGCCAGGAACCCCGTCGACCACGCCGACCCGCCCCGGGTCGCGGTCGAGGCCGACCACGTGCAGACCTGGACGCCGGCGCAGCTGCGCACGTTCCTCGGCCTCACCGCGTCGTCTGCCGATCGGAACCACCCGCTCTGGGTCCTGCTCGCCACCACCGGCATGCGCCGAGGCGAGACGCTCGGCGTCCGCTGGCAGGACGTCGACCTCGACGCCGGCCGGCTCCGCGTCGTGCAGACGGTCGTGTCGATCAACCGCAAGATCTCGGTCATTGCACCGAAGACGGCTCGTGGCCGGCGACCGATCGCGCTCGACCCGTCGACCGTCGCCGTGCTCCGCGAGCACCGCCGGCGGATGCTGGAGGAGCGCATGCTTGTTGGCGCCGACCACTCCGATGAGGGTCTCGTCTTCCATCGCCCCGACGGCTCGGCGTTGCGGCCGGAGACGGTGAGCGCCACCTTCCTCCGCCGTCAGGCGAAGCTCGACCTGCCGAGGCTCACGCTCAAGGGACTCCGTCACACCTGGGCTACGATCGCGCTCGAGCAGGGCATCCACCCCAAGGTCGTCCAGGAGCGCCTCGGCCACTCCACGATCGGCATCACCCTCGACATCTACAGCCACGCCTCCCCGATGCTCCACGACGAGGCCGCTAACCAGATCGCCAACCTGATCCTCGGTCGAGGGCACGAGCTGGTCGAAGCCACGTGACAGCTCGTCAGCCGCCAAGAAGCTCCAAGGCCAGCCCGTGAGAGACAGACAGGTCCGTCGGAATCACCACCGGCGACCCGAGCACGGCCGAGACTGCGACCATGACGCAGAGTGCCTGGCGTGCACCGAACATGAACTCAGGATTGGAAGGGAACACTTCTTCGTGCTGGGCCGGCGCGACGCGCGCCACGACCTCCAGCATGCGGGCAAGGTCTTCTAGCGCGAAACCAACTGGCCGCGGGTCGCTCGTCGTGTAGCGCCAGGCAGCATTTGAGAACGACTCCATTTGATTCGAACCCACTACGAGCTGAGTTGCGGACAGTTGGGGTAGCTGGCGCCCGAACTCGGCGGCGAGGCGAAGGGCAGCGCTCCAACAGGTCGCAGCGTCGGATCCGGCAGCGACACCGAAGGCCTCCTCGACCGCGTAAGTACCCCTAGGGAGCGACAGCGCCCATGCGAGCCCGACATCGGCCAGTTGCACCGATCCGCCGCCAACGTCGCACACAACGGTGCCAGCACCTCCGTGAACGCCGCGAACCGCCGACGCGAATAGCTCTGCCTCACGGATAGGTGACAAGACTTCGGGAGAAACGCCCAGCGTGCTGCGGACCTGCGCGACCAGGCGATCGTCCGACCGCATTGCTGCACCACCAACAACCCTTATGGAGGCGGCGCTTCGGGCCTCGATCCAATGCGCAACCTCGTGGAGCGCGCGGTCGAAGGCATCGCCCGAGACCTCGAACGTCTCATACTCCGACCGCACCGGCGACGGTCCGTCGGGATTGCCCTCCCAGATCCCGACCTTCCATCGAGCTCGTCCGCAGTCGACGATTGCTGCGCTCATCCGCCCTGCCGCATCACGTTTTGCTCCGACGACGTGAGCGGCCATGCGGCGCCCAACAGCGCCTTCGGCACTCGTACGTCTCGCCAGGCCTGACACCTCATGGTCCCGCCGGGCCTGAGCTCAGTCCACACGTGAAGCAGGAGTTCGGGAATCAAGCCGCTAGGTCGAGTTGTATCCATGGCGGGAAACAACCAGAACTCCTGTGCGAGCCGCACAAGATTCGCCCATGAGACAAGCAGACAACCCAGATCGCCGTGCGCAGCAGCGACGTCGCCAAGCTCCACGGCTAGCCCCGGCACCAGCCCGACCTTGTCGAACGTGAGTGCATATGGCCGGAGCCAGTGCATGTACTTGCTGTCGAGGACGTCGAATGCCACGAACGCCACTGAGGGCAATGCTCGACCGTCCTGTACGAGATCGCCGGACAGGAACCGGGAGATCTCCCCTTGAGGATCGATCAATCGCTGGAACTCCGGGGACGTCCCGTCAATCCGCAGCGGCTCCGGGTCGGCGCCAGCAAGCAATGCCCCGACCGGAACGATCTTCACTGCCGCACCGGGACTCCGACGAAGGAAGTAGGCAAGCTCTACTCGGACACCCTCTGCCAGCGACGCAAGGTCGCCCGCATGAGGCCCGAGGTCGGTAAACACCCAAAGCTCGTCACATCGATCGAGAACTCCGAGGTCGTCGCGAAGGACACCCTGCTTCGAAATGCGCTTCTCCACTGTGTCGCGGTAGCCGAGGATGCTCTCCGGGTTCGCCGGGACGGCCCCATGACGGAGGCAGTACCTGCGCATCAGCGGAGTCACTGCGAAGTGGTCGCCGTCAAAGGCTGTGTAGACCACTGGGTACTGAGCCCCGACGAGGTACGAGACGAGGAGCTGAAGCTTGGCCGGGTCGAGGCGGTCTGTCGCGCGCGCGACCTCGAAGTCGGCGAACAACACGGCCTGGGCAAGCGTCGGCCTCGTGCCAGTTCGACGGTCCGCCACTAAAACTCGGCCTCCTCAACTATGTCGTGCTTCGACACTTCGATGATCACTGTGGCGACGTCTTCGTAGTCAAGAGTGCGACCGGCGCGTTCACGCGCGACGAGTCGTCTCGTCGCCTCTCGGATGTGCCCGTACCCGAAGTCGTCGAATGTCTTGATCGGCTTGAGGATCTGTATTGCTGATCGCATTGCTGCCGAACCGGTCTGAACAGGCGCTAAAGGAAACCCAAGGTCGGCCAGCAGCTTGAAACAGCGTGGCTCCTCATGCCCATCCTGGGCATCGAAGAACCGACCCTTCACGTTCTCGAACATCGTCCGCCTCGCCGCCTCGGATGGGTACGAGAGCAGAACGATCCTGTCGATTCGTCCGAACCGCCGAGCAGCGGCATCGATAACCGCAAGGTCGTTGGTCGCGACTATGAACACGATGCTGGCCTTGTCGCGAATGTGATGCAGTCGAGGCAGCATCGAGGTGGTGAGGAACCGGCTCTTGCTTTCTCCGGAGTCCCGAGACCGGATCATCTCCTCGAACTCATCGAACAAAATCACCTTGTCCTCAAGGAGAGTCAGAAGTTCGAAGACTCGCTCCGCCTCGCCGTCGATGTGATCAGAACCCCGACCAAGGAAGACAGCGGGGCTCAGCTGCACGAGAGGCCACTCGAGCATGCTTGCGAGCTTTTCCGCACAGGTGGTCTTGGCAGTTCCCGGGGGTCCATGAAGCACCAGTGACATAGCGGCCTCGCTCCGATTTCCTCGGAGGATCGGACCGACTACGTCCATCTCAAGGATCTCGGCAATTGTCGGATCGAGCTGGATCGATCGAATCGACGGGGCCGGTCGCTCGGCACTGAGCCCGAGCTGTTCTAGGGCCACTCGCTCGATACGAGATTGCAGATGCCCATGGAACCGCTGGAGGAAGGCCAGCGCGCCCGCGGTCACGTACACGGGCCGCTTCTCGTCGCTACCTAGGGCTTCGTGACCCCATCCCTGCTCGCCACGACGACGGCCAACCAAGTAGCCCGCTAGGGCGGCGAGGACCTCCGTCTCTTCGGCGAGGTAGTTGCCCGCTCCCTCGAGCAGCAGGGCACAATGCTCTGCGGTTGAGATCACGATCGGCGTCCGTTGGCGGTCGACGAGCGCCGTGGAGCGGGGGTACATCGATCCTTCTGCAGAAACATGACGCTCAAGAAAGACATGGGCTCCATGCACAATCAGGTCGCGGCTACCCGATCGATGCTCAGCGTCGGATCGAAGCGCTGCAACCAAGAGCGTGAACAGGAAGTCCGTGGCATCGGTGGCACCCTCGATGCCTGCATGGTGAGCTGCGATCAGCGAGGAGAGCTGAGCGGTCGAGTAATCGCGTAGATCGGCTGCAGCGGAGTCGAGGCGCTCGGCCAGCGCGACTTCGGACTTGATACCGCGGTCCGTCAGGTACTTCGTGAGCTCCAGTAGCGCTGCGTAGCACCAATAGAGAAGGTAGGGCTTGCCGGCGGCAGGGTTCTCTCGCCCACTACGGACCCTCCGCCCTCCACTCGCCGGCGCGGCCGCAGCAGCTTGCTCAGTCCAGGATGCGATGGTGGTTGCCGCCGCCAGGAGAACCCGATGCATTTCCGTGCGAGGCGACAACTTCAGAACCCGGGTTGCCACGAGCAAACCGCAGACCTGAATCGACGTGTTGTACGGATTCGGAAGGTCGTCGATGTCCGTGTAGGCCGAGCTCTCAAGTCGCCGTCGCGGACCGGTGCGGTAGACCTCGACAAGGCGGTCCTCAAGCCAGTCGCGCACGAGCTTCAGGTCGATGGAGGCCCTCAGCATCGCCTCCAAATCGTTCGGCGTCGACCTGTCACGGGCCGTCCCCAGGGTCAGATAGAGGACGCAGGCTGTTGCCGTGATGTTGTTCACTGCAAGCCCTTCGCCGTCGCCGTCGGCGTCACTCTCGATCGAGAACGACGTCGCGCTTCGCCTGAAGAAGTCGCCGGACTCGCTGAGAAAGTCCGCCAGCGCGCCATGCTCCTCGCGCAGCACTCGGCCAAGCCGATCTCGGAGCTCGACCCACCGGTCAAGCTCGGAGACACCGGTCACGCCAGTGCTAGTCGCCACTACCGGCTGGATCTTGACGACAAGTGCCGAGCGACATGACTCGACAGTAGCCACCTGGTCGCCACTGCCCAGTCACCGCTCAGCCCAGGCAGGGCCGCGCGCTGCCGTGGGCCGAGAGGACGTCGACCTTCTTCCGATGGCACGCCTTCACATGGTCTCGATGGTGGCCCAGACACGGGCCGAGTTCTGCGACAACCCGGTGCGGACATGCGACCCCGAGCGACGCCCGGCTGCTCGAGCCGCTGCTCGCCACTCGTCGACGGACTCGATCTTGGCGAGGTCGGCGACAACGTAGCCGTGGAGCCGGAGGGGCTTCGCCAGCTCGGCCTCGAGGCGGGCGATGCGGCCTCGACGGATGTCGATGACCTTCGACGCTTGAGCCACGTAGGTCTCCCTCACGCCAAATGTTCGGTAGAGATCCGGTAGAGATTGCCCACCTGTCGGCTTCCGGCAAGCCTCTGACCAGGACCTTTGCGGGTGGGCGAGGGGGGACTTGAACCCCCACGTCCTTGCGGACACAGGAACCTGAATCCTGCGCGTCTGCCAATTCCGCCACTCGCCCGAGCGACCGGCGAACCCTAGCGCGAGGGTCTTCTGGCCCGGCAACGACCTGCGGCCCGGCTGCTGACCTGACCGGCACCTGCCGTATCCTCGGCGCCGATGGGCCTCAGGGGCTTCGAGAAGCGCGTCGAATCGATCATCGAAGGCGCCTTCGCGCGCGCCTTCCGCTCGGGGCTCCGGCCGGTCGAGATCGGTCGCCGGCTCATCCGTGAGATGGACGACCACCGATCCGTGGGCGTGCGAGGCGCAACGGTGGTCCCCAACTCCTTCCGCGTGCGGCTCAGCGCCGAGGATCGTGAGCAGTTCGCCGACATGGCCTCCACCCTCGAGCGAGAACTGGCCGAGGCCGCCCGCGAGCACGCCCGCGACGAGGTGTACACCTTCGTCGGCCCGGTCTCCGTGGTGACCGAGGTCGATGACGGCATGCGCCCCGGTGCCTTCCAGATCGACGTGGCCTTCCAGGAAGGCCCGGGCGGCGCCGGCGCCGGTTCGCTCGTGCTGCCCACGGGCGACCGCATTCCCCTCGGCGAGCACACCGTCACGATCGGCCGGCGCCCCGAGTGCACGATCGTCCTCGGTGACCCGAACGTGAGCCGCAACCACGCGGAGGTCCGCCCTCACGGCATCGGCTTCGTCGTGGTCGACCTCGGGTCGACCAACGGGACGCGGGTGAACGGCATGCGCGTCACGTCGCACCCACTCGTCGACGGCGACGACATCGCCTTCGGCAGCACGCACGTCCGCTTCGAAGCGAGCTGAGCCCGAACCCGAGCCGGCGCGGCCAGACCCGAAACTCGGGGTCGGCTCCCCGGGCGGGGGCGTCGGCGAGGGCCACGGGATCGATGGGTAGGCTCACGCCGGCATGTCGGAGCAGCTGCTCACGATCCTCAAGTTCTGCCTGCTCGCCCTGCTGTACCTCTTCTTCCTCCGGGTCATCCGCTCGGTGTGGGTCGAGATCAGCGGCCCCAAGCAGAAGAACCGCCCCGCGCCCGTCCCCGCCGGCGGCGCCCCTGCGGTCGCGCCCGGCGCCGCCGCAGCACGGGGTGGTGGCGGCAACGGCGCCGCCCCCCGCGCCCGGGGCCGCAAGACGAAGCGCGGGGGCCCCTCGCAGCTCGTCGTCGTGGATCCCCAGCACCTCCGCGGCACCCGTTACCAGATCGGCCAGGAGATGACGGTGGGTCGAGCTCCGGGTTGCGGCGTCGTGGTGGACGACACCTACGCGTCGCAGGTCCACGCCCGGGTCTTCGCCCGCGACGGCCACGTGATGGTCGAGGACCTCGGGTCGACGAACGGCACGCTGCTCAACGGCGAGCGCGTCGGCGGCCCCCGGCCGATGCAGCGCGGCGACCGGCTCCAGGTGGGCCGCACCGTGCTGGAGGTCGCGTGACCACCCGGGTCGAGGCGGGGGCCGCCACGCACGTCGGCCGGGTCCGGCAGAACAACGAGGACGTCGAGCTGCTCGCCGAGCCGCTCCAGCTCTACGGGGTCGCCGACGGCATGGGCGGCCACCAGGCCGGCGAGGTGGCGGCCGCCATGGCCGTTGCGATCCTGTCGGACCGGGTCGTCGAGGGCGACCGCGAGTCGCTGCTCGACGCGGTGCGAGCCGCCAACCGGGAGATCTACTCCTCGGCCGGCGAGGACGCCGAGCGGCGGGGCATGGGCACCACCATCTGCGCCGTCTGCCTCGTGCAGACCGGCCGCGAGCCTCCCGAGGACGACGAGGTCGCCTGGGTCAACGTCGGCGACTCGCGCCTGTACCTGTACCGCGACGACGACCTGCTCCAGCTCTCCACCGACCACAGCCTCGTCGAGGACCTCCGCGCCACGGGCCAGCTCACCGACGAAGAGGCAGCCGTCCACCCGCATCGCAACGTGGTGACCCGGGCCCTGGGCATCGACGCCGACGTCCAGATCGACAGCGGCGCGGTGGTCCCCTTCACCGGCGACCGGTTCCTGCTGTGCTCCGACGGCCTCTACGAGGAGCTCTCGTCCGACCAGATGGCCGCCGCGCTGCGCCGCCTGGCCGATCCTGGCGAGGCGGCCGACGAGCTGGTCCGCCAAGCGGTCGAGCACGGCGGGCGGGACAACGTCACCGTGGTCGTGGTCGACGTGGTGGACGACGGGGGCCGGTCGGCCGCGGCTTCCGGGCTCGTCGACGCCACCGCCGGTCCACGACGCGACGACGTCGACCGGGACGCCACGAAGGTCGTGGCCGGAGCTCCGCCACGACCCGCCAACGAGAGCGACGACGCGGCGGCGTCGGGCGCGGCGTCGGCCGCGGCATCGGGTGCCGCTCCAGGCCGGGGCGCATCGGGCGCCGCGCCGGGCCGAGCGCGCGGGTCGTCGGCGCTCGCCACCGCCACGCGTCCGGCCGCCTCCGCCGCCGACCTCGAGCGCACGACGGGCCGCCTCGGCGATGCCAGGCCGGTGGCCCCCGATGACCCCGCGGTCGCGATGTCGCGCCGCGAGCGACGCCGGTTGGAGGAGGCCGACCAGCCGCGTCCGCGCCGCCTGACGTGGCGGGTCGCCGTCTTCGTGCTCGTCCTCGTCGCAGTCCTGGCCGTGGCCGTGGGGGCCATCGGATGGTTCGCGAAGCGCACCTACTACGTGGCGTTCGCCGGCGCGAACGTCGCCGTCTACCAAGGCCAGCCTGGCGGCGTGCTGTTCTTCGACCCGACCGTTGCCGAGCGCACCAAGCTGCAGCGCTCGCAGCTCACGCAGGCCGAGCGCGAAGCGGTCGCCAAACGGCCCCGGTTCGCGTCGCTGGCCGACGCCCGCGGCTTCACCCAGACCATCGCCCGTGCCGTCGCGGCGCGGGGCGTCAGCAAGGCCGGCGGTCCGGCGACCACCACCGCCCCCGGGACCATCACTGCGCCGACCACCGCGCCGCCGACCACGCCGTCCACCGGGGCCCCCGCGACGACCACCAGCCCACCGACCCCCACCACCCGTCCGTGATCGAGCGAGTCCGACGCAACGCCGAGCTGAGCATGGTCGTGCTCGGCGCGCTCGTCGTGGCCGCGGCGTACGTGCTCGCGTCGCTCGGAGCGACCGCGTCGATCCCCGCCAACATCGGCCCGTTCCTCGTCGTCGTGCTGGGCCTGCTCGTCGCCGCCCACCTGGCGGTGCGCCGCCTCGCCCCCGGCGCCGACGGGATGCTGCTGCCCCTGGCTGGCCTTCTCAACGGCATCGGCTACGTGTTCATCGCCCGCCTCGACCGTGAGCTGGCCGGGCTGCAGGCCACGTGGACAGCAATCGGCATCGGCGCGTTCATCCTCACGCTCGTGCTGGTGAGGCGGGCGCGCGACCTCGAGCGCTACCGCTACACCGCGCTCGTCGCCGGCGTCGTGCTGCTCATGCTCCCGCTGGTTCCCGGCATCGGCCGGGAGGTCAAGGGCGCCCGCATCTGGGTCGGCCTGGGGCCCGTCAACTTCCAGCCCGGCGAGTTCGCCAAGATCACGCTGGCCATCTTCTTCGCCGCCTACCTGGTCGAGCGCCGTGAGCTGCTGGGAATGGCGACCTGGCCCCGGTTCCGTCCGGTGCTGCCCGAGCCGAGGCTCCTCGGCCCGGTCGTCATCGCCTGGGGCCTGGCCATCGTCGTGATGACCGCCGAGAAGGACCTCGGGTCGTCTCTGCTCTTCTTCGCACTGTTCATGGTGCTGCTGTGGGTGGCCACCGAGCGGGCCGTCTACCTCGTCGCCGGCGCCGGGCTGTTCAGCGCCGCAGCCGTCCTCGCATGGCGCATGTTCGCCCACGTCCAGGACCGGGTCACCAACTGGATCGACCCATGGAAGGACGCCAACGGCAAGGGCTACCAGATCATCCAGGGCTGGTACGCGATGGCATGGGGTGGCGTCGGCGGCCGCGGCATCGGCCTCGGCTCGCCGACGCGCATCCCCGAGGCCAAGAACGACTTCATCTTCGCCGCCATCGGCGAGGAGCTGGGGCTGCTCGGGGCCACCGCGGTGCTGATCGCCTTCCTGCTCATGGTCGGCGCAGGGCTGCGCATCGCGGTCCGGGCCGAGTCGGCGTTCGACAAGCTGCTCGCCACCGGCCTCACCGCGCTCCTCGCGTTCCAGACGTTCATCATCGTGGCCGGGGTCATCCGGCTCCTCCCGCTGACCGGCGTGACGCTGCCGTTCGTGTCCTACGGAGGTTCCTCGCTCGTGGCCAACTACGTGCTGCTCGCCCTGCTGCTGCGCATCTCCGACGAGACGTCCCGGCGCGAGCGCGACCGCGAGCGGCTGCGCAACGAGGCCGCCGCGGCGCTCGACCAGGACCTGCCGCTGGCGGGGTCACCGGCATGAACCGCCAGATCCGGCGCCTCGGCGTGGCCGTGCTCGTGCTGTTCACCGCCCTGTTCGCGCAGGTCAACTACCTCCAGGTGTTCCACGCCAAGGCCCTCACTGACGACCCCCGCAACACCCGGCGGATCATCCAGACGTTCAGCCGCCCGCGCGGCACGATCGTGAGCGCCGACGGCACGGTGCTCGCCCGGTCGAAGCCTTCGGGCGACGAGTTCAAGTACCGGCGTGAGTACCCGGAGAAGAACCTGTTCGGGTTCGTCACCGGCTACTTCAACTTCAACTTCGGCGCCACCGGGGTCGAGTCGTCGTACAACGAGGAGCTGGCGGGCGACGTGCCCGCGCTGCGCCTGTCGAGGCTGCGCGACCTGTTCGTGAACGAGGTCAACGTCGGCAACGTCCGCCTGACGATCCGCAAGGACGTGCAGCAGGTGGCCGCCGCCGCGCTCGGCGCCAACAAGGGATCGGTCGTCGCTCTCGACCCGAGGACCGGCGCGGTCCTCGCCTTCTGGAGCAACCCGTCGTACGACCCGAACCTGCTGTCGAGCAACGACTCGGCGGCCGGCCAGCGCAAGCTGCTGCTCGACAAGTCGCCCGACCACCCGCTCCTGCCGAAGATGTACCGGGAGGTGTTCCCACCCGGCTCGACGTTCAAGGTGGTGACCAGCTCGGTGGGCCTCCAGACCGGCAAGGTGACTCCGGCCGCGCCCGTCTATCCGCAGGGCACGTCGTTCAACATCGACTTCACCAACCGCGACCTCGCCAACTTCGGCGGCGAGCGCTGCGGCGGCGCGCTGTTCGAGATCCTGCGCGTCTCGTGCAACAGCGCGTTCGCGGCGATGGGCAGCCAGACCATCGGCCCGCCGCTCATGGTGCAGGGCGCCGAGAGCTTCGGGTTCAACTCGAAGCCCCCGATCGACCTCCCGGCCGCCGCCTCGTCCCGGTTCCCGACGTCCTTCCCCGCCAACCAGGGCAACGGTCCGATCGCGCGGGCGTCCATCGGCCAGGGCGACGTCGTGGCCACACCGCTCCAGATGGCCATGGTGGCCGCCGCCGTCGCCAACAAGGGCCAGATGATGGTGCCCCACGTGCTGGACCGGATCACCGACAAGAACGGCAAGGTGATCCGCACCTACCAGCCCAAGGTGTGGAAGACGCCGCTGGCACCGCCCAACGCCGAGACCATGCGCCAGGCCATGCTGGGCGTGGCGGCCAGCGGCACGGCCACCCGCTTGCAGATCCCGGGCTACGAGGTCGGCGGCAAGACCGGAACCGCCCAGATCGGGAGCGACCGCTCGCACGCGTGGATCATCGGCTTCGCCGGCCCCCCCGGCGACGCGCGGGTGGCGGTCGCCGTCATCATCGAGAACCAGCCCGGTGCGAGCGAGTTCACCGGCGGCCGCATCGCGGCACCGGTCGGCCAGCAGGTGATGGCCAAGGTCCTCCAGGACATGGCCGCGGCCGGCCAGCTCGGCACGGGCTCGACGCCTCCCGGCACGACCCCGGGGCAGCCGCCCACCAGCGCGCCGGCGACGCCACCGCCGACGACGCCGTCGGTCCCGGCCACTTCCCAACCGCCGGCGACCGTGACCACGCCGACCACGCCCACGTCGCGCCCTTGAGGCTGCCGTGACGGACGCGAGCCCCCGCACCTTCAACGACCGCTACGAGGTCCAGCGCCGGCTGGCGCGCGGCGGCATGGCCGAGGTGTTCCTGGCGCGCGACCTGCTGCTCACCCGGCCGGTCGCCGTGAAGGTCCTCTTCCCCGAGTTCGCCGGCGACCCGGCCTTCGTCGCGCGGTTCCGCCGCGAGGCGCAGGCCGCCGCCAACCTCAACCACCCGAACATCGTCGGTGTCTACGACTGGGGCGAGGAGGCAGGCACCTACTACATCGTCATGGAGTACGTCGACGGCAAGAGCCTGTCGGAGATACTCCGGGCCGAAGGGGTCCCGCCGGCCGACGCCGCGGCCGGGATCGCCGCCGACGTGGCCGCCGCCCTCGGCTTCGCCCACCGCAACGGTGTGGTGCACCGCGACGTGAAGCCGGCGAACGTGATGATCACCCGGCACGGCCACGTCAAGGTCGCCGACTTCGGCATCGCGCGGGCCATCGAGGCCAGCGTCGAAGAGAACCTCACGCAGGCCGGTTCGGTGATGGGCACCGCCACCTACTTCTCGCCGGAGCAGGCCCAGGGCCTTCCCGTCGACCAGCGCAGCGATCTCTACTCGCTCGGCGTGGTCATGTACGAGATGGCCGCGGGCGAGCCACCGTTCCGCGGTGACAGCCCGGTCGCCATCGCCTACCAGCACGTCCAGGAGCAGCCCCGCGCGCTGCACGACGTCGCGCCCCGCACGCCGCCCGATTACGAGGCCATCACCCATCGACTGCTGGCCAAGCGACCCGAGGACCGCTACGCCACCGCGGAGGAGCTGCGCGCCGACCTGCGCCGGTTCCTCCAGGGCCAGCGCGTGGCGGCTCCGGTCCCGCCGTTGCCGGCGGCGCCGCTGACGGATCCGATGGCCTCGCCCGTGTCCCCGCCGCAGTACGCGACGGCCGCCACCGGTGCGGTCGCCGCGCCCATGGACGAGCCGCCCCGGCGCACCGCCTGGTTCGTCGCCATCCTCCTCGTCCTGCTGCTGGTGCTCGCCGGCCTGCTCTACGGCTTCGCCCGCACGATGGGCCTGTTCGACCAGAAGCCGGCACAGGTGCAGGTGCCGAACGTCGTCGGCAAGAGCCGCCAGGCGGCGATCCTGTTGCTGACGGCGCAGAAGCTGAAGTTCGAGTTCACGCCACGCGCGTCGGACCAGCCCGTCGACCAGGTCCTCGAGCAGCAACCGGTCGGTGGCACCGACGTGGACGTGGGCAGCCGGGTGAGCGTGGTGGTCTCCAGCGGGCCCGCACAGGCGGCCACCGCGGTGCTCCCCGATGTCACGGGGCAGAACGCGGACTCGGCGCGGGCCGCGCTGCTCGCCGCCGGCTTCTCCGACGTGCAGATCCAGGACGAGGCCAACGACACCGTGCCCCTGGGCGACGTGACCCGCCAGAGCCCGCTCCCGGGCACGTATCCCAAGGCGACCACGATCATCCTGTTCCGCTCGACGGGCCCGGCCACGACGACGACCACCACCACCGCGCCGACCACCGCGCCGACGACGACGACCGAGCCGCCGACCACCACCGAGCCACCGACCACGACCACCGCGCCGACGACGACTGGTCCCTGACGCAGCCGGTCCGGCGGGCGCGGCGGGCGCGAGGCGCCGGCGACCGGTTCAGGCTGAGACGGCGGCCAGGCCGAGGAAGTTGCGCAACAGGTCGTGGCCGGCGACCGACAGGATCGACTCGGGGTGGAACTGCACTCCCTCGAGCGGGAGGTCCCGGTGGCGCAGACCCATGATCTGGCCGTCCTCCGCCGTCGCCGTGACGACGAGCGCGTCGGGCACCGACCCGGGTTCGACGACGAGAGAGTGGTACCGGGTGGCGACGAGGGGGTTCGGGAGGCCGGCGAAGAGGCCACGGCCGTCGTGGTCGATCGTGGACGTCTTGCCGTGCATCACGAGTGGGGCACGGACGATGCGACCGCCGAACACCTGGCCGAGACATTGATGGCCGAGGCACACGCCGAGGACCGGTCGCCGTCCGGCCGACGTGCGGATCACCTCGTTGGACAGCCCCGCGCTCTCGGGGCGGCCCGGACCCGGTGAGACGAGCACGGCGTCGGGACCGAGCGCCTCGACGTCGTCCAGCGTGAAAGCGTCACAGCGTCGCACCAGCGGCTCGGCTCCGAGCTCGCCGAGGTACTGCACGAGGTTGAAGGTGAACGAGTCGTAGTTGTCGATCACGAGGACCCGAGGCGACACGCGCGAGACGCTAGCGGCGGCACGCATCCGGTAGCGGCGGCACGCGTCCGGGCCGACCCGCCGCTGGACAACCGCGGGCGTGCGACGCGGCCGGCGGCGGACGCTGGCGTGGACGCCGGGGCGGCATCGCGTATCCTTCGCCGCCATGGCAGGCAAGCCCGACAAGGGCCCGGGTTCTGCGCCCAGCGGGCGGGTGTCACCGTCGAAGTCGGCGGCGTCGAAGCCGGCGCCGCTGGAGTCACCGGCGAGCAGGCGAGCCGCGACCAAGGAGGCCAAGGCGGCCAGGGAGGGCAAGGCCGCACCGTCCGGTGCGGAGATCCGCAAGGCCGCCCGCTCGGGCAACCCGAAGAAGGTGGCGTCGGCCGTCGGCGGCAGCGCCCGCTACACGCCTCCCGTGCCCCGGGCCGACCGGCCCAGCCCGATCTGGGTCCCGATCCTGATGTTCGGGCTCCTCGGTCTCGGGATGCTGCTCATCTTCTTGAACTACATCTCCTGGCCGTTCGGGGATCCGTCGAACGTGCGCCTGATCATCGGTCTGGCGATGATCCTCGCAGGCATCCTGGTGGCCACGCAGCTGCGCTGACCCGGACCTCCGGCGTCCGGCCGACGGTTCGAAGCGACGGCCCGGTAGCCGTGGAGTTACATCGGTGTGACACTCCCCAGCCCTGTCCACAGTCTGTGGGAAACGCCCACCTACCGGTCGTCGACCGGCGTGACGAGGTCCATGTCCTCGAGGCAGTGGCGCGGCGCCTCCGGGTCCTGGTCGGGCGCCACGGTCATGCGCACCTCCGTGCCGCACACCGAGCAGCGGTAGGTCAGCTTCACCTTGCGCAGCTCGCCCGCCGGTGGCGGTTCCGGGACGGGCCGGGACAAGCCACCCAGGAAGGCGAAGCCCATCCGCAGCAGCAGCAGCGCCGCGGCGAGGGCGATCCCGAAGCGCAGCACGGCTCCCATCGCCGGTCAGCGTAGGGGCGACCGGCGAACCCCCGTGCCCGTCCGCGGAGCGGACGCCCAACCCCACCCACGCGGAGCCGAACCGCACCATCCGAGCCGGCGGCCCACCCATGCGGGCCGGCGGCCGGCCCAGGCGGCGGCCCACCCGCCGGCCACCAACGGCGGGCGACCCGCGCGTCGTCTAGCCGAGCCGCTCGATAATGGTGGCGTTCGCCATGCCGCCGCCCTCGCACATCGTCTGGAGCCCGTAGCGGCCACCGGTCCGCTCGAGCTCGTTCACCAGCGTGGCGAGCAGCTTGGTGCCCGAGCAGCCGAGCGGGTGGCCGAGGGCGATCGCGCCGCCGTTCACGTTGACGCGGTCCATGTCGGGGTGGTGCTCCTTCTCCCATGCGAGCACCACCGAGGCGAAGGCCTCGTTGACCTCGAACAGGTCGATGTCGTCGATGCTCAACCCAGCCTTTTCGAGCGCCTTCTCGGTGGCGGGGATCGGCCCGGTCAGCATCGTGACCGGGTCGACGCCGGCGAGCGCGAACGTGGTGAACCGGGCCCGCGGGGTGAGCCCGAGCTCGTTGGCCTTCGTCTCGCTCATGATCAGCGCGGCCGACGCACCGTCCGTGATCTGCGACGAGTTCCCGGCGGTCACCTTGCCGTCGGGCTTGAAGGCGGGCTTCAGCTTCGCCAGCGTCTCGGCGGTCGTGCCCGGGCGGATGCCCTCGTCGGCCGAGACGATCTCGTCACTCTCGATGAGCTTGCCGGTCTCCTTGTCCAACGGCTTGGCCGCCACGGGCACGATCTCGCGCTCGAACCGGCCCTCCTCGGTGGCTTGCGCCGCGCGCTGCTGGCTGCGCGCTCCGAAGCCGTCGAGGTCCTCGCGGGACAAGCCCCACTTGTCGGCGATCAGCTCGGCCGAGATGCCCTGGGGCACGAGACCACCGACGGGCTCGTACCGGGCGACCACCTTCGGCCCGAAGGGGAAGCTGCCCGGCGTGACCGACGCTCCCATGGGCGTCGTGGACATGACCTCGACGCCGGCCGCGATGACGACGTCGTAGGCGCCGGCGATCACGCCCTGCGCTGCGAAGTGCGCCGACTGCTGCGACGACCCGCACTGGCGGTCGACCGTGGTGGCCGGCACCGATTCCGGCCAGCCGGCGGCGAGCACCGCGTTGCGGCCGATGTTCAGCCCCTGGCTGCCCACCTGCATCACGCAACCCATGATGACGTCTTCGACGAGCTGCGGGTCGATGTCGTTGCGCTCGGCAAGGGCGCGCAGCACCTCACCGGCGAGGTCCGCCGGGTGCCATCCGGACAGCTTGCCGAAGCGCTTGCCTCCCGGGGTGCGTACGGCGTCGACGATCACTGCGGTGGCCATGACGGCTCCTTCCTCGGCGGCCGGCCCCGGGCTCTTCCCCCCCGGCGGCCCGGCGCTTCTAGACCGACTGGTCAAGAGTCTGGCGGTGGGTGGCGCCGAACCGCAACACCGCCGCCCGGACCCGCACGACGCAGCCTCCCAGGTGCCCCCCCGAGCTACGCGGCCGCGCCGAGCGCGAGCAGCCGACCGAGCTCGTCGGCGTCGAGCGGCCGCGTGAACCCGAAGCCCTCCGCGTAGCGGACACCGAGCCCGACCAGCGCGGCCCGTTGCCGGTCGCTCTCGACGCCCACCGCGACGACGAGCATCCCCCGGTGCGAGGCCATGTTCACCAGGTCGCGCACCACGCTGTCGGCCACGTGGTCGTCCTCGACCGCCCGCACCAGCAGGGGCGAGAGCTTGACGGTGTTGACGTTCAACCGTTCGAGCTGGCCGAGCCGAAGGCCACCGACGCCGTAGCCGTCGAGCGAGACGCGCACGCCCATGGTGCGAAGGGCCGCGAACTGGTGGCCGGCGGCGTCGACCTCGTCGACCACATCACGCTCGGCCACCTCGACCTGGAGGTGGCTCTCCGCGATGCGGGCGGAGCGCAGCGCCCGCTGGACGTCCGCGTGCAGGTCGGCGCGCATGAACACCGGGCCCGCCACGTTCACGGTGAGGAAGAAGCCGTCCGGGAGCTCCCCCGCCGCGGACCAGATGGCCAAGTGGCGGCAGGCCTCCCCGAGGACCCACCCGTTGAGCGGCCCGAGCAGGTGGTGCTGCGCCGCGACACCCAGGATCTCACCCGCACCGGTGACGCCGCGCGCAGGATGGTTCCAGCGCACGAGGGCCTCCGCGCCCACCATGCGCGCCCCGGCCATGAGGTCCACCACCGGCAGGTGGCTCAGCTCGAGCTGCCCGCTCGGCATGGCGAGCTTCAGCTGCTCGGCGCAAGCGGGGTCGTCGACGTCGAGGGGAGGCAGGAACCCGTCGAAGGTCTGGATCTGCCGCCGGCCCGCCGCCTTGGCCCGGTGCAGCGCGCTCTCGGCGTGGCGCAGCAGCTGCTGGGGACCATCGACGTCGCGGTCCGGCACCGCGATGCCGACCGACGCCCCGACCGAGATCCGCTGGCCGTCGAGCTCGGCAGTGGCCCCGATCGCGTCGACCAGGCGCCGGGCCGCGTCGAGAGCGGCGTCGGAGGCGTCGTGGCGGTTGGCCCGTTCGATGAGCACCGCGAACTCGTCCCCTCCGAGGCGCTCGGCTACGTCGGGCGCCGCGGCGCCTTCGATCCGCTCGCCGATGGTGGCGAGCAGCCGATCGGCCGCGTCGTGCCCGAACGACGAGTCGACGCGCCGGAAGTCGTCGAGGTCGATGAGCAACAGCGCGACGGGAGGGGTCCTGTCCGTCGATGCGGCGAAGGCGCGCGCGAGACGATCGAAGAACACCAGGCCTGCCTCCGCGGATGGAATCGGGCATCGTCACCATCGGCGGCGCGGCGCGCAGGATGAGGCGTCCGGCCAGTATGGGTGGCGGCGAGGCCGGCGGACGGATGCCGGGTTCGTTTCGGAGGACAGATGGTGCCGGACCGCCGCGAGCTCGTCGAGACCCGCCGATCGCTGCACACCGTCGCCGAGCACGTGCTCATGGCCGAGCGCCATCGCCGCGCCGGCCGGATCGGGTTGCGGGCGGCGCCGGGCGGGTTCGCCACGCCGGAGTACGAGGTCAATGGCGCGCCTGAGCGGTTGCGGGTGGACGGTACGGACGTCGTGCGGGAGCGTCTCGGCACCGAAGCCGCCCGCGCGCCGATCACGACGCTGGCCGCGCTCGGAGCGGCCCTCGGCGTCGAAGTCGGCGCCCCCCGAGGCATCTACGACCTGGCCACGCCGTTCGAGCCTGATGCCCGGCTGCACGTGGACGAGCGGTCGGCGTCGCTGCTCGCCGACTGGTGGACGCTCGTGGACGCCACCCTCGCCGCGGTGCGCGCCGCCGGCACGTCGCCGGCGGCCGGTGCCAGCCGGCACGGCCCAGGTTCGACCGATGCCCGGGGCGGCATCGAGGGCGTCACCGAGGGCGTCACCGAGGGCGTCACCGAGGTCCAGCTCTGGCCCGAGCATTTCGACCTCGCGTGCTCGATCGGGCGGGTCAACGTCGGCGGGTCCGCCGGGGACACCGGACACGACCTCCCCTACCTCTACGTCGGGCCCTGGGAGCCGCGGCCGATGGGCGGGTTCTGGAACGAGCCGTGGGGTGCGAGCCGGCCATGCAGCTCGGTCGCCGACGTCGACGAGGCCGTCGCCTTCGTGCACCGGGGGCTGGCCGAAGCACACCGCGACGCCTAGCCGGCGCATCGCCGCGACCTCCCCGCCGCAGGCCGGCGCAAGGCCGGCGCGAGGCCGGGACCGGGCCGGGCCCGCGCGAGGCCGGCGCGAGGCCGGGACCGGGCCGGGACGACGCCAGACGCGCGCCACGCCGGGACCGGGCCGGGACGACGCGCGGGGTAGGGGCCGACGATGGACGTGCTCGCCGTGATCATGGCCGGAGGCGCGGGAGGCCGGCTCGACCTGCTGACCGACGAGCGGGCCAAGCCGGCGTTGCCGTTCGGCGGCCACTACCGCCTCATCGACTTCCCGCTCACCAACTGCGCGCACTCAGGCCTCGACGACGTCTGGGTCGTGGAGCAGTACCAGCCGCACCACCTGAACGACCACCTCTCCAACGGCCGGCCGTGGGACCTCGACCGCACCGTCGGAGGCCTGATGATCCTGCCGCCGTGGCAGGGCGACGAGGACGAGGGCTGGCACGAAGGCAACGCCGACGCGCTCTGGCGCAATCGTCGGTACATCGCCGACGCCGCGCCCCGGACGGTTCTGGTCCTCAGCGCCGACCAGGTCTGCACACTCGACTACCGGCCGATCCTGGAGGCACACGATGACAGCGGGGCGGAGCTGACCATGGCCACGACCCGGCTCGAGGGCGAAGACGTCAGCCGGTTCGGCGTGGTGCAAGCCGACGGCGACGGCCGCGTCACGGGCTTCGCCTACAAGCCCGACGACCCGGCCGGCGACACGGTGAGCATGGAGGTGTTCGCGTACCGGACCGATGTGCTGCTTGCGCTGCTCGACGAGCTCGCCGACGAGGGCCTCGAGGACTGGGGCGACCAGCTCGTACCGCGCCTCGTCGACCGGGGCCGCACCCGCGAGGTGCGGGTCGAGCGCTACTGGCGCGACGTCGGGACCATCGACAGCTACTGGGCCGGCCATCGGGACCTCGTCGAGCACCGGCTCGACCTCGACGACCGGTCGTGGCCGGTGCTCACCGCGGCGACGCCCAGGCCCCCGGCCATCGTCGGCGCCGGCGCGGTGGTCGCCGAGTCGCTCCTGTCCCCCGGCGCCCGGGTGGAAGGGCGGGTGGTGCGGTCGGTGCTCGGTCCCGGGGTGCGGGTCGCACCGGATGCCGTGGTCGAGGACTCGGTCATCCTCGACGACGTGGTGGTCGAGGCTGGCGCCGAGGTCCGCACCGCCATCCTCGACGCGCGCTCGCGTGTGGCCGAAGGCGCGCGTGTCGGCGAGGCCATCTCGTCGGTGCCGGGTGGGTCAACGCGCTCCGGCGTGAGCGAAGAGCGCATCGCCGTCGTCGGTCTCGACGCGGTGGTGGAGGCCAGAGCCTCGGTCGGCCCGGGCGCCCGGCTGCGGCGGAAGCCCGACCGTTGACCCGGCCAAGGGCGCGCCCGGCTCTCGGACGCGCCGGCAAGACGCGCCCCGGCCTGCCCGGCTCTCGGACGCGCCCGTAGCCCGCGCCCGTGGCCCGCGCCCTCGGTTCGGGGCACGGGCCACGGGGCCACCACCTCCAGGGAGGTGGCCGTCAGCGGAGAGCGACGAGCGCTTCCGTCGTCGCCGCTGGGCTACTGGCCGGCGTAGGTCAGCGCATTGCCGGCACGGGTGACCACCGACGACGAATGCATGTAGTTGGGATAGATGAATCCCGTGTGCGAGACGTTCGAGAACACCGCCTTGTTGGAGGCAGGGATGCTCATGTACGTGGCCGACTGCCAGGGCACGACGGCGTCGTTGTAGGAGCCGACGGTCGTCCAATCGGTGCCGGCTCGGCCCTGCGGGTTGCCGTTCTGGTTCAACCAGTTGATGTCCGTGGCGCCCGGCTTGAGCTGCGAGCACTGGCCCCAGAGGCAGACGTTGGAGTACCAGGCGGCGCCGTTGTGCGGGCCACCCAGGGTGACCGCATCCTCGACGTCGATGGGCGGCGAGAAGCCGGACTCGCCCTTCTGCGAACCCCACACCGCGCCTCGCGAGATGAGCGCGCCCATCGAGTAGCCCACCACATCCACGCTGATTCCGCGCGAGGTGTAGTTCCGATAGACGTAGTTCGACATCGCCTTGGCGATGTTCTTCCACGAGTCCCGGTCGCCGTAGCTGCCGTACGAGTGGAGGTTGACGTTGCAGTTGGTGTCGCCGGAGTAGTAGCCGACCTTCACCATCGAGCCGGTGAAGCCCTGACCTCGCAGCCAGCTGATCATCTGGTCGAAGTCGCCGCCGCAGTCGGTCGATGTCGACGTCGGGTTGTAGCCGTGGACGAACAGGATGGTCTTCGAGCGGTTGTCGGTGCGTGCGCCGGCCGGTGATGCGCCGGTGACGACGGCGAACGTCGAGAGCGCGAGGAGCGCGACGGTCGTGGCGGCGATCCGGCGGGCACGCCGGGGCGCGCGCCGCTCGGGGCCCTCGTGGGCTCGGGTCATGGGTTCCCCCTGCTGGTGCATCGCGGCGCCGCGGGTGCGACGCCGTGCCCATGGTGCGCTGTGACGACGGCCACGTCGAGGATCGCCGGCCACTGGGATCGGCCGGTCGCGTTGTGCCCCTGCACAGCCGGCCGGGATGCGCTGGACTCTGACCGTGCGGAGCGCGGGAGAGTGGTCGGAGCGGGTGCAGCCACCGGGTTCCGCGGAGCCGCCCGCCGCGGACGGAGGCGACCTACTCGTCGACCGGTTCATCGGCCACGTGGCCCGGTCGCTGCTCGAGGACATGCCCGCGCTGGCCGACGAGATGACGCGCCGGATCGTCGCCTACCAGCGCGTGTACGCGCTACCGGCCGCCCTCCAGATCGACGACGTGCGAGCCGACGTCGAGGAGAACCTGGGGCACATGTTGCGGGCGCTGGCCGGCATGGAGCCGCTGGACTTCGGTCTGACGCGGGCGTTCGCCCGGCGGCGGGCCGAGCAGGGGGTGCCCGTGGCCGCGCTCCTGCACGCGTACCGCGTGTCGGCCGAGGTGATCTGGGATCACCACCTCGCCGCCGGGCACCGGCTGGGCCTGGACCAGTTCGGTCTCGACGAGATCCTCGACGGGGCGGCCAAGCTGTGGGCCCTCACCAACACGTGCTGCGCGGTGATCAGCCAGGCCTACGACGACACGTCGACGGAACGGGCGAGGCGGGCCGAGCGGGAGCGGCTGCTCGTGCTCGACGCGCTGTTCGACGGCCGAGTTCAAGACCTCCGACCGATGGTCGACGTGGCCCGCCTCCTCGACCTTCCCGAGCGTGACCGCCTCGTGGCCGTGGTGGCCGAGTTGTCACCGTCGTCGCCGGGGACCGAGGCGCTCACTCGCGTCGACTCGGCGCTACGCATGGCCGGCTTCCGCTCGGCGTGGCGCGTGCGGGACCGCCGGCAGGTCGGCGTGGTGGTCGTCGGGACGAGGCCCGGCTCGCTCGGGGGCGTGCGCGCGGTGCTGGCCGGGCGGGCGACGAGCCGGGTGGGCGTGAGCCCCGTCTACGCGGATCTGGCCGACACCCGCCGCCATGTGAGCCTCGCCGAGTTGGCGCTGCGGTCGCTGCCCCCTGGCGCCGCCGGCACGGCGCTCTTCGAAGAGCACCTTGTCGACGCGCTCGTGGCCCGATCGCCCGACCTCGCCGAGCGGGTCGCGGCCGGCGTCCTGGGGCCGGTGCTGGGGCTCGCGCCGGGCGAGCGAGCGCTGCTGCTGGCCACCCTCGAGGCATGGGTGGCTGCCGGAGGCTCGGCCGGTACGACGGCGGAACGGCTCTTCTGCCACCGCAACACCGTCCGCAACCGGCTGCAGCGGGTCGAGGAGCTGACCGGCCGGTCGCTGGCAGAGCCGGCCTCGGTGACCGACGTGTGCGTCGCGCTCACCGCGCTGCGGTTGGGACCGGCGCGGCTCGCCGAAGCGACGGGCGCCAGCGACACAGCTCCTGCGGGTCACTGACCCGGGCGGCCGACCCTGGGGGCGGCGGTTCCTCGGCAACACGGGCGACACCTGAGCTGCTCAGGAGCCATCGTTGTCGACCCCGTTCGCCACGCGCCCCACGGCGGGGTCCTCGGGGACGAGCACGACGTGCAGGGTCACGAGGTAGCCCGCTTCGGCTGTTGCCTTGACGAGGTCGATCTTCGACTCGTACGAGAAGACCGTCTCGGTGACGAGCGACGTCCGTGCCGCCAGGAGCTCGTCACGGCGCTCAGCTGCCATGCGGGTTCGTGTGCGACAAGGCAGCCTTGTCGACCTGACTGTCTACCTTGTAGCCTTGCGACGTGACCGTGACGAGCTATCGAGTGTCAGAACGAGGGCAGATGGCGCTTCCCGCCGAGGCGCGTCGACGCTGGAACCTGACCGACGGCGGCGCGGTCGAGGTTGCCGACCTCGGCGACGCGTTGGTCATCGTCCCCGCCGGTCGAGGTGGACTGCGAGGCCTCGTCAGTGCGGCAATCGAGGACGCCGGCGGATATGCGGCGCTCGCCCGAGCAGTCGCAGCCGCAGACCCTGAGCTCGCTTGAGCGCTCTGGTCCTCGACGATCACCTCCTGTTGCGCGTGCTGCTGGACGACGAACCCGCGTCGCTTCGGCCCCGCGGCGCAGCCCTCGCGACAACCGGCCTGTGGTACCACCGCTTATGTCGGGCGGTAGCCGACGAAGCCGTCATCGGGTCGATGTCCCGCCGACTCGGTGCGGTCGACGACGCCGTCGCGGCCGACGTCCTCAATGCAGTCATCGAGCTTCCCGACAGCATCGAACTGGTCTCGCTCCGAACCCTCGGATGGCCTATGGGCGAACTCGTTCACGCCGGCGCGCAACTGAACCTGCTATCGCTCGAAGCGCTTGCGGCCGCCCGGAACTTGTCGGCGGACATCTGCCTCGCCGCGGTTGATGACAACGCACCACTTCGGGCAACAGCGAAGAAGTTCGGGGTGTCAGTCCGGGTGATCAAGGGCTGACCGAACCACCGACCGCGACACGGCGTGCGGGGGCACCCTCGGAGCCGCGCGTGCCTCGCCCTTGGTAGCTTGGCGGGGTGCGAGCCGTCGAATGGCACAACGGGTCGGGGCCGAACGAACCATCCGAGTACGGGCTCAGTTCTCCGAGGGCGACCGGGACCGATCTTTCGATCCAGCGTGGGCAGAAGTCCTCGTTGAACTGGACGGTGACGGCACGGCCATCATCTCGCTGTCGCCGTCTTTCTGGCGTTCGTGCTCGGAGTTGCGCTCTGCCGACGTAGGTCGGTGGTTGCTCGACCAGCGCGCAGCCCCGTGGCCACCAGGCAACCCTCCTGGCATCGCGGTCAAGCTCGTCGGAGCGAACCGGTTCTCTGCCCGCGTGATCCGGAGCCGCAGTCTTCTGTAGCCGCCCTCTTCGCTCCACGCCGACAGCAAGCCGGCGTTGGAGGACACTTCCTGTCCACTACCAGAGGGTTCGTAAGGTGGACCGGTGCCGCAACGAGAGCGCCTTGACTGGACCACCGAGCAGCGCCAGCGAATCGAGGTGCTCATCGACGAATACCGCGTGGCCCTGCACGACTCGCTGGCCGGCCTGACCGAAGAGGAGGCACGTCGTCGGCTCGTGCCCTCGAAGACGACGCTGCTCGGCCTCGTCAAGCACGCCGGCTTCGTCGAGGGCGTGTGGTTCGACCAGGCGATCACCGGCCGTTCGTACGCTCAGATCGGCATCGCGCGGACCGTCGACGGCTCGTTCACGCTGCGCAAGCACGACACGATCGCGACGGTGCAGGCCGATTATCGGGCGCGGTGGAAGTCGTCGAGAATCAACCTCGCCGGTTTGCACAGCGACGAAGTCGTCGATGGGCGAGGAGCGCGTCCCGTATGGGCCCTTCAGCTGCAAGTCCTCCGCGAGCTTGCACAACACGCCGGCCACGCCGACATCCTGCGTGAACAGGTCCTCGCAAGCCGTTCGCCAAGGCCTTCATCGACGGGCCAGCGGTCCTGACGCACAGCGTCCCCTTGGCGCTCGTAGCTGGCTCGGACACCATCCCCGCGGTGCCGCTCGGCCGCGCTATGGGTTGCCCCCGCGCCGCCGCTGGAGGACCGAGATCCTGGCCCACCCCACCACCGGCGCCAGCAACGACCCGCTCGAGCCGGCCAACTCCTCATCAAGTGGGTGAAGCGCTCCGATCGAGGCTTCCGGAGCTCCGCCAACTACCAGCTGCGCATCCACCTCGCCGGCGGTCACCGCCCCGGCAACGCTGCCCCAGTCGCGAGCATGCGGACCAGCCGTCCCAGGTTCGTTGCGTCCGGCCCGACTACTTCAGCGCTCTCCGAGAACGGAGCAGTCGCCGGCAGCGGTCGACTGCAACCCCAATCCGCGGGGCATTCGCCGGCGGCCACGAACCGTCGAAACGAATGCTGGGATTTCGGCGACGCAGCTCGACCACGAGATCGTCCAGCTGCTTGACCTGCTTGGGGACCTGGAGCGTTCCGCTCTCGTGGACGAACTGGACGTAGCCGCCCCAGGACGGCCAACGAATCTCGGACACCGTCCCCAACGGAACATGCTGTTCGCCTCCACCGGGCGTCCGCACGCGGAGTTCATCCGAGCCGAGCGTGAGACTGGACGGCGACGACCGTCGCCAAGACCGGAAGACGACGACCATGATCGGCACCCACCAGGCGACGAATACCGCTGCGCCGGGACCTGTGCGCAACGCCCCTACGACGAAGAAGGGCGCGCCGACTGCCAGGCACACAAAGAACCCTGCCGTGGCCAGTCGGTAGGCCCGGCTGACGGTGTAGCTCCTTGAGATCGAGGTCGGACCGGGTTCGGTCGGCGCACCGAGCTCCGTGGGCATCCGGTCGCCCTTGTCACGAAGCGCAACGACCATGATGACACCGACCGCCGTCGCCATCGCCAGAACGACGGGAACGCTAACGAGAAAGGCGTGTACCCACGTTCCCCCGGAGTTGTTCTGAAGCTTGCTGGCGCCAAACGCCGACGCCGCGATGGCAAAACCCACGAGGATGAGGACGATCCTGACGGCGCTCGTCGGCTTCGATCGTCGGTCGGCCATCACCTCCCATCCTGGCAGCGGGGCTTGGGCTTCGCCCTCTCGCGCTGTCGTTCTCCGTCCACGGTCGTGCCACATCGTGCCACTGCGTCACGCCAAGTTCTCGCGGACCTCGGCGTGCCGTCCGCGGGACAGAGCCGCGCCGCACTCCTTCTGACCGGGCACTTCGTGGTGGAGACGATGGGACTCGAACCCACGACCCCCTGCTGGCAAAGCAGGATCGGGACGACGAGCCACCTGCGCTCGGGCCGTGAAGGTGCTGGTCAGCAGCCGGTCCTGGTTGACCTTCACGACCGCCGAAGAGCCGCTCGTGTCCATCATGGTGGGCACGTGGTGGGCACGGCCTTCGGCGATCGGAGCAACGATGGGTGTAACCGACTCGTGGGTTGCAGGCCGGGAGGCCGTCCTCGCGTTCGAACGGTTCTGCCTCGACCATAGGTGGGTGTTCCACGAGGTGCCCGGGCACGCTGACTTCGGCAAGGACGGCTACGTCGACCTCGTCGAGGCAAGCGGAGCCGTGACGGGCGGCTGCTTCTCCGTACAGATCAAGGGCGGCCGATCGCGCCGGCGCGCTGGCGGCTATCGGATCGATGCCTCGGAGAACAATCGTCGCCAGTGGGCAGCCTCGACGCTGCCCGTGATCGGCATCGTCTGGGATCCCGACCATTCAAGCCTCCACTGGGACGGATCTGTCAGCCACGCTGAGTACAGAAGGCCGTAAGGCCGACGTGCTCGTACCGGAGACCCAGCACCTCAACAATGAGCCCGAAGTGCGTCGATTCAAGAAGTACCTCAGCTCGGCTGCGCACCGACAAGCGTCGACGCTGGACCTCGTCTCCGCCGATGATGACCTTCAGCTCGCTGGAGTCGACGCCGCGTACTACGTCGGCCGAACCGACGGTCGCGCTCTGGTTCTTCTGCGCCGTCTCTTGTTCACCATCGGCGTCGAAGCCCGGAAGAGCACCGTGTGGGCCCTCGCGTGCGCGGTTCCGCATGCTGACATCTTTCACACGTTCGATGGCTCGCCCGATAGCGATGCGTGTCGGCTCCTCGAGCCCACGCTCCGTTGGACCGTCGACGAGATCGTTGGACTTCTCGAACTCATTGACGATGAACAGGGCATCAACCGCGGCACGTTCTGGCAGCACGTGTTCCACCTGCTCGTGACGGACCCGTCACACGCGAGCAAGACGGCAGATGCAGCAGTCGCCGCGGCCCGGCAAGGGCTCTCGTCCTTGCGATCTACTGGGCGGGCAAGGACGGCGACGCTGAGTTCCGCCGGCTGCTCGTGGCTGAGCCGGCACTGGCGGAGACGTGGGCCGCCGAGCAGATCGAGCAGTCGCTGCGGGACTTCGGCTACGTGTCGCTGTTCTGACGGGTCCGCCCAGTCAGCGTCGCACCCCAGGCGCGCCCTCGCCGTTGGATCGGTGCGGGGGAGACGCTCCCCCGCACCGTCCTCATCACGCTTACTGCGTGAGCTTCCAGGTGACGGCTCGCTGGGCGTAGGGCGGCATGGTGTTGCCCTTCGCGATCGGGGCCGTCGCGGTCGGGGTTCCGACCACCTGCCAGACACCGCTCTCGGGGCATTCTCGCCCGTTCGCGCGGTGGTTCCAAGGGGGAGGCGGTTGCCTCTCACGGTGGACATGGTTGGGCATCTCCTCGGGTGTCCGCCGGGCCGTCCTCGGAACCGGATCGGAGGCGCTCGCAACCTCCGCCATCCAGGGGTAGCGTCGGGCACCTACCGCGGAACGGAGAACCTCCGATCCGTCAACGAGCCCTGGCCGACTGTTCTGCCAGGGCTCGTCGCATTGGCAGGTAGCCACGCCCGCTTGCGTAGTGGTGGATACCGCTAGGCCGCGCGCATACCGCGCGATTTCTGCTGCACAACCTACGTGCGTGAACCCTTGGGTTTCCGCGCGCACTATCCACCACCTACGCGCTCGCTCGCCCTACTGTCAGCGGCATGGCGCGACCGACGGTTCATCACGAGGAGCGAGTCACGACGGCATTCCGGCTGCCGAAGGACCTCCACCATCGGCTCCAGGAGGCCGCAGCAGAGCGGGACCTCTCGGCAAACTTCCTCGCGGTCAAGGCGCTCGAGGAGTTCCTCGACCATCTCGTTCCGGCCGACGAGCTCCGCCTCACCCGTGCGTCCTAGGCGAGGAGTGCCGGCATCAGCTTTGACGCCGCGGGGTGTGGATCCGAAGCTGTCACTCCCCATCCGTAGGGTTGCTCGATGATCGACTTCGCGGCGCTGACGGATAGCGCGAGCGAGCGCAAGGCACGGGGTGCGTTCTTCACCCCAACCGAGATCTGCGACTTCATCACGTCGTGGGCCGTGCGGTCCTTTTCTGACCGAGTTCTCGAGCCATCGTGCGGCGAGGCAGCCTTCCTCGTCTCCGTAGGCGAACGACTGCGTGCTCTCGGTGCGGTCGGCAACACAGCGGAGCAGCTCCACGGCTTCGATCAGCTCCATGGAGTCGAGTTGCACCGACTATCGGCACTCCACGCAGCACGAGCAACCGCGGTGCGCGAGATGCCTGCGACGGTGCACTGGGGGGACTTCTTCGATGCCCACATGCCGGGCGCGTTTGACGCCGTAGTCGGAAATCCGCCGTACGTCCGGTACCAGGAATTCACGGGCGAGGCGCGCGCCAAGGGGCAGCGCGCTGCTCTTGCCTTGGGCGTGCCAATGTCTGGCCTCGCGAGTTCGTGGGCTCCTTTCCTGCTGCACGCCTCGACGTTCCTGGCTCCGCACGGCCGGCTGGGTCTTGTCCTGCCTGCCGAGCTACTGAGCGTCAACTACGCGGCTCCCGTGAGGGCCTTCCTGATGCGTCGTTTCGCTAAAGTCCGGCTTGTTCTGTTCGAGGAGCGCGTCTTCCCCGGGGTAATCGAGGAAGTCGTTCTGCTCCTCGCCGAGGGAGAGGGCCCGACCGATCGCTTCACGGTCCACCAGGCCCGGGACCTTGCGGACCTGCGTGATCTGGCCAACCTGACGTCGTCCTGGACTCCGCGAGCGGCGGATGACAAGTGGGTCGAGGCCCTCCTTCCGTCGGACGCCGCCACGCTCTACTCAACGGCGACGACGAGGTTCGAGCAGTTGCAGGACTGGGGGTCCACGACCCTCGGGATGGTCACGGGCAACAACCGCTACTTCGCCCTTGGCTCGGCTTCGGTGCAAGCCGCCGGCCTCGGCGAGAGCGACTTGATCCGCATCTCACCACCTGGCTCGCGTCATCTGCGGGGCCTCAGCTTCGGCGACTCGGCGTGGCGAGAGATGGCAGAGACCGGGTCGCGCGCGTGGCTCTTCTACCCCGATGGCGAGCGCCCGAGCGCGGCGGCCTCGAAGTACATCGTCGCTGGTGAGGCTTCGAACGTCCACCACGCCTACAAGTGCCGAGTCCGCAAGCCATGGTGGCGAGTCCCGATGGTGGATGTCCCTCACCTCTTCCTTACATACATGAACCACGACACGCCGCGATTGGTGAACAACGCGGCTGGCGTTCCACACCTCAATTCGGTGCACGGCGTCCGGCTGGCGGCCGGCCGACAACGCGTGGGTCAGGACCTCCTGCCCATCGCTTCAGTCAATTCCCTCACGGTGCTCGGGGCCGAGATCGTCGGCCGCTCCTATGGCGGAGGGCTGCTCAAGCTCGAACCGAAGGAGGCGGACCTTCTCCCGGTGCCATCGATGGCCCTGGTCTCCGAGCTCGCTGGTCAGCTTCGGGCGCTGAGGCCTCAGCTGTCGTCTGCCTTGCGCGGTGGAGAGCTTCTCGCCGTTCTCGATCTCGTCGATCGCGCGCTGCTCATCGAGGGACTCGGCCTCCGGCGAAAGGACGTGAAGCTGCTGCGCGCAGCGAGGGACGCGATGTTCGCCCGCCGAGCGTCCCGAGGCTGAAGGGTGACGGACATCGATGCACTGCTAGGGGCGGCGCTGAAGTCACTTCCGGCGAAGCCCGAGGACACCGCTCCGGCCTCAGTGAAGAAGCGCTACAGCGAACAGGTCTCGAACGCTGTCGCTCCGGCCTTCGCTGAGGAACTCAGGCGCCGTGGCCTCGCCAGCGCGCGACCGGCCCCTCCGGGCGTGGTCGGAGTCTCGGGAGCGGAGCGCCGAATGGCTGGCGCCATTGGGGCGAAGAAGGTTGATGTCACCTGGGCGACGGAAGAGTCGGGTCTACTGCTCGCTCTCTCGATCAAGTCGATCAACTTCCGGGACAACCGCACAGGCAACTTCCAGAAGAACCTCACCAATCGGCGAGGCGACCTCCTTTACGAGGCGGTCACCCTCCATCGCCGGTTCCCGTATGCCGTACTCGGGGGCTTCCTGTTTCTCGACCGAGGCGCAGCTGCGGACAACACAGCCTCGCGCCGTTGCACATTCATCAACGCCGACAGCCGGCTGCGGCTGTTCGACGGCCGCAACGACCCTGCCGGCCGCGACGAGCAGTACGAGCGGCTGTACATCGTCCTGCTTGACGCCACGCCGTTCTCCGCGTGGTGGGAGGTTTACCGGGTCGGGCATCCGGCGGAGCAGATCTCGCTTGATCACGCCTTGGATGAGATGATCATGCTCGTCGCCGAGCGGAACCCGGACTTCTACGACGCAGACGAGGGTGTTCTCCGCTCAGCCCGATAGGCCAGGGCGCTGGCACCTAGCGATGTCACCATCGCCGCTCCGCGATCGGCGGACTCACCTCCCCCAGCAGATTCTCAAGCGCGCCCCCGTCTCCGGGTGAGCGCATGACGAGGCCGAGATGAGCGACCAGGTTCTACCCGCCGAATTCCTCTGCAACGTGAGCTTCCTACTCCGGGCCTGTGGCCCCGATCCTGATGGAGACGCAGCCGAGGTCGAAGCCGCGGCACATGTCTCTGAACGAGTCGAGAGTTGGCTGCGAGAGCTGGTACCGGACGGGCTACCGGAGTGTGACGCCGAAGGCTGCTACCTTCCGGCGACGGAATGGAGCGCCGCGCAACGGCTGTGTCCGTATCACGGCGTCTGAGGCTCGACGCGAGACGCATGGGGCGGGGACCGCAGGGGCCCCCGCCCCACGTCGGCGTGGGTCGGTCCAGTTGGGTCGGAACTAGGAGTTCGACGCAAGTAGACGCGCCAGCCGAGCTCGCTCCTCGGTCGCGTGGACGTCAATGACGTTGCCGCGACCGGAGGGCTTGTCGAACTGCTCCATCGCCTCGGCCCCGTCGTAGGAGACGTCGCCCAGAGTTCGGAGAAGTCGAACGAACTCCGGACCTCGGTGAGCCGGGATCAGAACGGGACCGCTGCCCCGCCCGGCGAGCTCTTCCTCGGCGATCCGGAGAAGCTCCCGCAGACGCGCCTCCCATTCCAGAAGGTCAGCGTGAACCTTCATGAACGCCGCCTCGGGATGCTGTGCTGCGGCCGCCTCGCGGGCGGCCTGACGAGCCTCCCTAACCCGGCGAGCTTCGCTCTGCTCGGCCTGCCGTGCAGCCTTGCGGGCCTTGCGGGCTTCCGCTGATTCCCGCTCGATCGCGGCGACCGCGGCGCGCACGTCCGGATCAGCGAGGAGCCGCTCCACCTGCTCGGCGCGCTCCTCCACCGTCTTGCGATGGTCGGCCTTCTGGTCGATCGATCTCCCGCGGGCCCGGGCGGCGTCACGAACGCTCATGCCGTCGTAGATCACCTCGAAGCGGTCTGGCAGCTTGGCCAGATCGCGGTGCACCGTCCACGACACGGTAGGGCGACGCTCGGGCAACGGCCACTGCTTCGCGGTGAAGACGTAGCCCGCGAGGTTGCTCTTATTGACTGCCATGGCCTCGGCGAGCTCGTCGCGGAGAGCTACGGGCACGTGCTCCAGCACGTAGTCCCCGAGGTGCCACTTCCAGTCATCCCGGGAATCCTTGAGGTCAGAGCCGAGGGGTTGCGCGGATCGGATCCGCGCAGCGTCCTCGAGCCATCTCTGGTCGAGAGTCATGTGTCGACGCCGAGTCAGGCTGCAGGCTCGTCGCCGGCGGGCAACGATCGAACGCTCCCGGCTGAGACCTTCGCCGCCGTCAGCTGCGCAACGGCCTGCCTCACGGAGCTCCCGAGCGCACGTGCGACCTTGGTCTCGAGCTGCGGCAGACGGGTGAGCACGACCTCGGCCCGCTTGTTGCTCTTGACGAAAGCGTTCACGAGCGTGTCCCCGATCGGGCGGACGTAGAAGTCCATGATCAGGTCTTCATCGTCCGTCAGGAACCTGCCGCGGACCAGTTTCGTGTTCCCGTTGTCATCGGTGCGAGCGACCTTGGCCTCGCAGAGCACCAAGCCGAGCGTCTCGGCGAGGGTCTGCCCGGTGGTCGTAGGGGCGGTTGCGACTGATCCCCAGACCTTCGTCTTGAGGAAATGGTGCGCCTCGTCCTCCACGCCCGCCTGTTCGATGACGTCGTCGGCGAACACACCCGGGAGCAACTCCTCGGCCGCGACGGCCTTCTGGTTGAGCTCCTCGCGGTTGCTGACGACGTGGTGATGGGACATCACGGCGAACGCCGCCTGACCCATCTTCTTGTAGTCCCGCTCCGGTTCGCCGCTACGGCTCTCGCACATGTAGCCGGCGATCTCAAAAGCAGCATCCACCTGGGCATCGGCCTCAGGGGACAGGGCTGAGTAAGCCATGTCAGTCTCCTTTACGCCGGTTCGGCTCGGAGTGAGCGGAAGCGACGCTGTTGAACGTACGTGCCCGCATGGGCCGCGGCAAGAGGCTGAGTCTCGAGCGGCTCGTCCTAGACCTCGACCGAGGATGGCTCCTCGACCGGCTCATGGTCTTCGTCCTCGACCTTCGACGCATCCTCGATTTCCTCGGCGCGAAGTGGCGGCCAGTTGGCGTTGCTGTTCGCGAAAGAGACGAGCTGCTCGATCTCTTCGCGAAATCGTGGGCCGAGGAGATACAAGCGCCGAACCTGACGGAGCCACGCCGATCGGTCTGTGCGAGAGGCGTAGGCGCACCACCGTCGCAGCGCGGCGATGACATCAGCGAGTCCGGAGTTCACGACCTCGTCGTTGCTCTCGGCGAGCCCGAGCTGCAGCCGGGACCATCCGAGGAACAGACGGGCGTAGTCATCGACATCTGCGACGGGGTCGAGATGTTCGACGGCCTCCTCATAGCGGCCCTGGTGGTGGAGCAACTGACCCAGGGAGGACCGCGACCGGATGTTCGTGTAGTCGCGCCGCAGGCTCTGGCGCCACAGGGTCTCAGCGAGCCGTACCTTGCGTTCGCGGCGAGCGAGGGCGCCGGCGGTTCCGAACTCCTTCGCTGATTCTTGTGCGCCGCCTGCGCCTCCCGCGATTCGTTCGGCGGCGAAGCTGTACACAAGGCACGCGAGGTTCGTATCTCCGCGGTTCCGAAGGAAGGTTGCGATCCCCTTCAACGCGCCGATCGAGTCCGCCTCACCTCCGATGGCATCCGCCGTGACGTCCTCGTAGGCGTCCGTCGTCGTCGTTGTGTTCGTCTGGGCCGGTCCCTCCACGGCCTCGGCGAGGATCGTGGTGACGAGCTGGTTGAGAGAGCAGCCCTCGCTGTCAGCGCGAGTCGCGAGGCGCCGATGGAGCGACTTGGGCACGCGGACTGAGAACCTGCCCGAGTATTCCTCGGGCTCGACCTCGCCGTGCGGCTGCGGGATCTCCAGTCCCGACTCGACGGCAGCCGACAGCCACGACTGCAGAGCGCCTTCCAGATTCGCGAGCGCCTCGTCCAAGGTCGCGCCCTCGGCGAAGCAGCCCCGAAGTTCGGGCACGCTCGCCGCGATGACTCCTTCGTCCGGGACGAGGACGCGCGACCAGGGGCGCTGTGCCAGCTGCTCAGCCTTGTCGCTGTTCGTTTGAACCATCGCGTTCAAAAACCTCCTCGAGGGCAGTCAGCATGCCGGTGGCGGTCTTCAGTCCAAGAACCTTGTTGCCAGTCGGGATGGTCACCGGCGGCGCACCTTTGCGGACCGCGGCCCAATGCGAACCCTTCCCTCGCTTCTTGTCGATCTCGTATCCCAGAGCGGTACACACCGCCGCGACCGCCTCTGGGGTGGCGGACCGGCGCTTCAGTCGGAAGTCGGCGAGGGCCCGCTGAGCCTTCGCACGGTCGTACGAGGAAGCCACGCTAGCTTCTCCTTAGTCCTGTGTGACACTATATATGGTGCTAGTTGATGTCCTCATCCTGGCATGGCACCGTGTTCGGTGTCAACTGCGACCGATGCTCCGCCCGTGGGCCGGACGTTGACCGACCTGTTCGAGCCGCAGTTAGAGGTCCAACGAGCGCAGCCGAGCCTCTGCATCCGGCGCCATAGCCACGACTGCGTCGCGCTCGGCGCGGAGCCGAGCAAGGAGGAGTGTGCTCTCGGCCTGGTGTGTGAGACTCGGTCGTCGAATCCGGTCGTCGACGGCGGGCTCGTCGACGTCGAAGATCCACCCCTGGCGCCGATCGGTCGACCATTCGATGGTGAGGTCTTCGACGGCCTGGTCGAGGTCGTCAGCGGCGACGTAGACGTGGCTGGTCTCGCGGGCACGGCTCATGGCGACGTAGGTGAGCTCTCGGCCGCCGCCGTCGGCGAAGACGTGTGCGCGGTCGACGGTCGCTCCGTGCATGCGATGGACCGTGACGGCGTAGGCGTGGTCGAGACGGTCCTGCCGAGCTGCTCGCCGATGAGGCTCTCCTGGCGGCCGTCGTCGAACCGGACGGTCAACTGCTCGTCGCCGACAGCGGTGACGGTGCCGCGTTCGCTCGTCACGAACCGGCCGTCGCCTGACGGCGCGAGCGTCACGACCCGATCGCCGACCGCGTAGCGCTTGCCTCCAGACTCGATCTCGGGGCCGGTGATCGCGCCGGCTCGGATGCGGCGCTGGCGGGCTCGTTCGTTGAGGGCGGCCACGTCACGCCGTCGCCACGCCAGCAGGACGGTCTCGTGGCCGGCCCGTAGGTCGGCTTCCCACGCGGCGATGGCGACGTCGAGCGCATCATCACGGGTCGGCGCGGTGCGAAGCCGCTCGTTGTCGCGGTACCACTCGATGGCGTCGGTGACCTTGCCGTTGCGCAGCCGCTCGAGGGCGCCACGCTCGGCGGGTTCGTGCTGGCGGATGTTCTCGTCGAGGACGTGGACCGCGGGCCCGTGCCGGTTGATGGGGCTTCGAGCCCACCGCCCGCTTCGACGGCGTCCAGCTGGCGGTGGTCGCCGACGATGACGGCCTTGGCGCCGGCGACGTCGACGGCGGCGAGCAGTTGGAGCATGGCCTGGTCGTCGGCCATGCCGGCTTCGTCGATCAGGAGCGCGAGCCGCCGGTGCTCGAGCCGCCAGACGAGCGACGCGATGGTGCGGCTGTCAACGCCGGCTTCGTCGTGGAGGGTGCGCGCTGCTTGGCCGCTGATGGCGGTGCCGGGGACGCGGTAGCCGTTGCCTTCGTAGCCGGCGCGCAGGACGTCGAGGGCGGTGGTCTTGCCGGAGCCGGCGACGCCGACGGTGAGGTCGAGACCTCGACCAGAGGCGAAGACGTGAGCGATTGCGTGCCGTTGGCTGTCCGTGAGTGACCGCCCGATGGCTCGCTGCTTGTCGGCGATGGCGAGGCCCGTAGCGAGCCGACCAACCTCGACACTGCTCTCGCGCCCCACCAGACGCTCGGCTACCGCCTCGACGGCGTGCTCGGTAGCGAGCACCGAGGCTGCGGCCCACGCCCTACCACGGGGCGTCGGGCTGGCCGACGAGCCGCACGCACTCCCGGTGCTGCACGATGCCGGCGACGACCCGGTCGAGTTCGTCGGCCATGCAGCCGTAGAGCGCAGGAGCGACGACACGGATCACGTCGGCGCGGGTGAACGCCTTGCGCTTCGCCAGCGGGCCGTTCGGGCCGACCGTCTCGTAGACAAGCTGCTCGCGCTCGCGGTCGGTGAGGGTGCGCAGCGGTCGATGGTGGTGCTTCGTTGACGAGGTTGAGACGTTGGGCGCAGCTTGCGCGCCGGCCAGTCGGTGGCGACCAGCTCCTCGAGCCAGCGGCCGATCAGCGCCTCGGGCGTCTCGTCCTTCTTCGCCTCCCGTCTGTGCAGGCGTGACGGAAGCGGTGGATCGTCGCCAGCTCGTGGGCGCGACCGGTGCAGCACAGCTCGTCGAACATGCCGCCGCGGCCGACGGCATGGAGCTGCCGAGGGTCGCCGACGTGGCCGGCACCATGGAAACGGTGACCGGAGCGAGCACGAAGGAGCTGATGCATCGGCTCGGCCACGCGAGCCCGCGAGCTACGCCGCGCTACCAGCACGCAACGGCAAGGCGCGACGAAGCGATCGCCGACGGCATCGACCGAATCCTCGAAGCCGCACAGCACGACGGTGAGACCGGCAGCAACGTGCTTCGGTTCCGAAGTAGCGCGGGCGACGGCTGAGCCGTCTCAGGCCAGGGCGCGCAGCTCCTTCGGTGTCCACCGTGGCCCGGCCGGCTTCGACACGGCGACCCCGCGATGGAACGACGCCACGACCCGGAACGGCTCGGACGCCGACGAGTTGTCGTAAAGGGTCGCCTCGTCGACGAGTTCGATCGCCTTCGCCACGAGTGACCACAGACGCGCATACCGGGACCGCACCTTCTCCTCGGGTACGTCGTGGCCGTCGTTCTCGACCCGGTTGCGCACGCGCGCCACGGCCAGGTCCTCGGGGACGAGTACCACGTGCAGGATCACGAGGTAGCCCGCTTCGGCTGCTGCCTTGACGAGGTCGACCTTCGAGTCGTGCGAGAAGACCGTCTCCGTAACGAACGACGTCCCCGCCGCGAGCAGCTCGTCACGGCGCTCGGCTGCCAGGCGGGAAGCGTCGTAGGCGTGGGCGGCAGCATCGTCGGGCCACTCGCTCGCGGCGATGACATCGGCGTTGACGAACTCGAGCTTGGTGACCGGTCCGATCACCCGGTCGTACAGCGTCGACTTCCCGGCACCGTTGGGGCCGGCGATGAGGTGGAGAACCGGGTCCGCCATCAGCCGGCGGCGCGCACCTTCGACTTCCCGGTCTTTGCCGTGGCACCGCTGGCCGGCCTCTTGGCTACCGCTGGCTTCGTCGCAGCCGGCTTCTTCGCTGCTCGTGACTCCGCTGGCCCGCTGCGTTCGACGATGCGGCCCCTCTCGTCGAGCTCGACCCAGGTGCGGCCTGCGCGGGCGAAGTCCTCGGCGAGGTCGAGCTCGGCCCGGGCTTCGTCCATGCGCGCCGACCACTCGGCCCGCACGACCGCCTGTTCCTTCGGATCGAGGCTGTCGTAGGAGCGGCTGCCGGCGAGGACCGCGGCGATCTCCTTGTGCGAGATGCTGGACGACGCCTCGATCTCCCGACCGATGCGCGCCCAGTGCGCAACCTGTTGAGACGCGCTACGGCTCTGCACGCTGCCGGCAAGCTTCGCCGAGGCGTACAGCTCGTCGTCGATCCGGGCCGGAGAGGTCGTCGCCATGGCTCGACTGTAGCAATCTGCAACAGTGCTGAACAATGCGGGCCCCGGCCTCAACACGCACCCATCACATCGACGGGGCGTGGTGCTCGGTGCTCAGCCGTGCTGATCTCAGGGTCACACTCAGGTCACATGAAGGTCACGCCAGCCGCCGGCCGGTCCGGGAGCGGCGGGCGCCGACCTCGTGACCTGGACCTTCGTGGTGGAGACGATGGGACTCGAACCCACGACCCCCTGCTTGCAAAGCAGGTGCTCTAGCCAGCTGAGCTACGTCCCCGGAGGACGACGAGCGTAGGCCCGGCGGCCGCCGATCGACATCCGCCGACCGCGACGTCCCGGAACACGTCGCCCACAGCCCTTCCGCCTTGCGCAGCGCCACGCCGCCGGCTCCACCGGAAGACCGGCACCGCGACCAGGTCTCCGGTACCCTCTGCGGGTCCTGCACCACAGAAGGGGACAGGAGGGACCGCGGTTGAACCCGACCCGGGCGGCGGTCTGGAACGGCACCTGGCGCTTGGCCGCGGCCGGAGGGCCGCTCATCGAGGCCAGCGCGCCCTCGATGCCCTCGATGCCCTCGATGCCAGCGATGCCAGCGCTGGCCGGGCGCTCGGGTGACGCCCCTGAGCTGACCGAGACGGCCTTCGATCTCACCCCCCTGCCGCCGGGGATCCACGCCACCGTGGCGGTGCTCCTCGGCGACGCGGGACCCGGCTTCGAGGCCACGTTGCGGATCCGCGACTCCCGGGATGAGCGCTGCGAGCTCAACGTCCGCTGGGAGGCCGCGGGCCCGGTCGTGACGGTCCGGGGTGCGGCAGACCCCCCGCCCTCCGACGATCCACGCCAGCCCGACGGCCGAGCCCGCCGGCTCTCGACCGGGCCGGGCCTGTGGTTGCTCGATGGGTCGGGTCGCACCTCGTGGATCAACGAGCGTCTCGTGGAGCTGAGCGGGCGGCCGTTCGAGGACCTGCGTGAGCGGTCGCCGCTCGACCTGGTCGCACCCGAGGACCGCTGGCGCGTCGCCGAGCTCTTCACCGACGCGTCCCGGCCGAACGAGGTCGGCGACGTGCGCCTCCGCCGGCCCGACGGCGTCGAGCGCTGGGTCATCGTCGCCACCACGCCGGTCGTCGACGACGACGGTGGCAACGACGGCACCTTCGTGGTCGTCACCGACGTGACGGACCGGCGCGCCCGCGAGCAGGCGCTGGCCGACGCCGAGGAGCGGTTCCGCCGGTCGTTCGCGGAGGCGTCAGGAGGGACGGCGCTCGTCTCGCCCGATGGTGGCACCCTGGAGGTGAACCGCGCCCTCAGCCGGCTTCTCGGCGAGCCGCCGGCCGAGCTCACCGGTCGGCCCTTCACCGACCTCCTGCACCCCGACGACCGCGCCGAGGAGCAGCACCTCCTGGCCAACGCGCTGGCCAGCGGCATCGAGGGCTACACCGTCGAGCGCCGGCTGGTCGGCCGGGACGGGCTGCCCATGTGGGCCGACCTCACCGCGTCGGTCGTGCGATCGGTCGGTGGCGACGTCCTCCACATCGTGTACCAGCTCGACGACGTGACGGCCCGCCGGGCCACCGACGCCCTCACCCGTGAGGCCGTCGCGCGCTACCAGGCCGCCTTCGCCCACGCCCCTTGCGGCCTGGCCGTGCTCGACCCCGACGGCACGATCTGCGAGGCCAACCAGTCGCTGTGCCGCCTCGTCGGTCTCGAACAGGGCCTGGTCCGCAACCAGCGACTCGGCGACCTCGTCGACGACGACGACCGTTCGGTGCTGGAGTCGCACCTGGCCGACGTGGCCGGCGGGCGGACCTCCATGGCGCGCGTCGACGTCCGGCTGTGCGCGGCACCGGAAGCGCCCGCATGGGCCGCCGTCACGATCACCGCGATCGCCGGCGAGGACGGCCGCGCCGTGAACCTCGTCGCCCAGATCGAGGACATCACCGAGCAGCGCGCCGCCGAGCACGACCTCGTCCACCAGACCCTGCACGACCCGCTCACCGGGCTCGGTAACCGGCTGCTGCTGCGCGAGCGCCTGCAACACGCCATCGCCCGCAGCGGGCCGCGCGGCTTCGCCGTGATGTACCTCGACCTCGACCGCTTCAAGTCGGTCAACGACGCCCACGGCCACGACGTGGGCGACGGGCTGCTGGTGGCGGTGGCCGGCCGGCTCCGGCGCGCCGTCCGCACGGGCGACACCGTCACGCGCCTCGGAGGCGACGAGTTCGCCATCGTGGCACCGGGCGTGACCGACGAGGCCGCGGCCCTCGCGCTCGCCGAGAAGATGCGGGCCGCGCTCGCCGAGCCGTTCCGCGTCGGCGAGACGGACCTCGGCATCACCGCCAGCATCGGAGTGGTCCTCGCCGGCCCCGAGGTGGCGAGCGGCGACCAGCTCCTCCACGACGCCGACGTCGCCATGTACCGCGCCAAGGACGCCGGCCGCGACCGCTCGGAGGTCTTCGACGACGCGCTCCGGCTCGAGGAGATCACCCGGCACGAGACCGAGCGGACGCTGCGCGCCGCGCTCGACGACGAAGGCCTGCGCCTGCACTACCAACCGCTCGTCGACCTGCACACCGGCCGGGCCATCGGTGCCGAGGCCCTGCTGCGCGTCCTCGACCCGCAGCAGGGGCTGCTGCCGCCATCGCGCTTCCTCGGCATCGCGGAGGACACTCGCCTCATCGTCGAGGTGGGCGCCTGGGTGCTCGACGAGGCCTGCGCGCAGCTGGCCCGCTGGGACGTCGCCGGCTTCGGCCGGCTCGTGGTGGCGGTGAACGTCTCGGCCGCGGAGCTGAGCGCCACCGGCTTCGCCGACAAGGTGCGGGGCGCGCTCGAACGCCACCACGTCGACCCCCGCCGGCTGCGGCTCGAGCTCGGCGAGCACAGCGTCCTCATGGCCCCGGCCGACACGGTCGAGGAGCTGCAGGCGCTGGCCGAGACGGGCGTGTCCATCGGCCTCGACGACTTCGGCACCGGGTCGTCCTCGCTGGCGCTGCTGCGCGACGTGCCCGTGCGATTCGTGAAGATCGATCCGTCGTTCGTGCGCCGCATCGAGCAGCCGACAGGGGCCGCTCTGGTCGAGGCCATCGTCGCCCTCGCCCGCTCCACCGGGCTCCAGGTGGTGGCCGAGGGAGTCGAGACCGCCCGCCAGCTCGAGCTCCTCGCGCAGATGGGATGCGACGCCGCGCAGGGCCACCTCTTCGCGCCGGCGTCCCCTCCCGACGCGATACCTCGTGGCCTGGGGGTCGGTCGCCCGCCGGCGGGCGAGGTCGGTCCGTGACGGCCGGGCGTGAGCAGGCCCACGGCCGGCGTCGACTGGCCGCGGCTGGAGGATCGGCCAGCCTGAGATCGACGGCGGCACCACCACCGCGGCGGGCCCCGCGGTCGCGCTCGGCGGGACGGACCCAACGAGCCGATGGGACCGAAGGGGCCGCCTGGTCCCGGCACACCTGGGTGGCGTGCCTCGTCGTCGGGACGGCGGCAACGGCGATTGCAGCCGTCCTCGGGCCCGCGTCCTGGATGGTGGCCGCCCAAGCAGCCGGTTGGCTGGCGGTGCTCGCCGGGTACCGCGCGGCCCGCGTCGACCCTGCCGCAGCGCACCGGCCATGGATCAGCTTCGTCGGCGCGCTGGCACTCACGCTGCTCGCCGGCCTGCTGCACGCTGTCCTCGACCGGCTCGGCAGCCCTCTCGCGCGCTTCCCGGGGCCGGCGGAGGTGCTCTACGCCGCCGGTTACGCCCTCTTGCTGCGCGGCCTCGCCCGCCTGCGCCACCTGAGAGCCGGCGCCTCCGACGTCGACGGGCTGCTCGACGGGCTGCTCGCCGCGACCGCGGTCGGCTACCTGATCTGGGCGTTCGTGCTCGCCCCCTACGCCACCGACGCCACCGTCCCCCTCAGCGACCGGCTCACCAACGTCGCCTTCTCGACAATGGCTCTGCTCGTCCTCGCCGTCGCGGTGCGGGTCGCGGTGGGCCCAGGCGTGCGCAGCGTGCCCTACTGGCTCCTCATGTCGGCGGTCGTCGCGTTCATCGCCACCGACCTCGCCTCGACCGTGTCGATCAAGGTCGGCGGCGTGGACGCGGCCATGCTGGTGGCTCCCACGGTGTTCGCATTGTGGGGGGCGGCGCTCACCCATCCCGATCGCTGGCTGTTGACCGAGCCGCCCACCGGACCGAGCGGTGTGCTGCGCCCGGGCCGCATCGTGGCCTTCAGCGGCGCCCTGCTGCTCGTCCCGGTCGTCGTCCTCGTGCAGCACGCCGCCGGCCACCGCCATCGGCTGGTCGAGGCCGGTGTCGCCTCGGTGCTGCTGTCGGCGCTCGTGGTCGCCCGGCTGGCCCGGATCGTCGGCGCCAGCGCCCTCCACGCTCGCCACGAGCGGGCGCTCCGGCGCACCTCGGCGCGGCTCGTCGCGTCGACGTCGCGCGCCGACATGACCGCCACCGTGCTGCAAGCCGTCCACGCGCTGGCACCGAGCGTCCAGGACCTGCGGGTCAGCGCGATGACCGTGGCGCGCGACGGGACGCTCACCGTCGAGGACTCCGTCGGGCTGCATGCCGCGGCGTCGGTCGGCACGACCATGGCGGCCACCGCGCTTCCCCAACCGCTCAAGCGGGCCCTGGTCGAGCGCACCCCGGCCGCACTGCCCGCGTGCCCCGCCGTCGACCTTCCCCCCGGACCGGACCCTCGTCCCCGGGCGCTGCTGCTGGTACCGCTCGTCACGCAGGGGGCGCTGCGCGGCGCTCTCGTCGTGTCGAGCCGGGCGCCTCTGGCGGAAGAGGTCCACCAGAGCATCGAGTCGCTCGCCGCGGTGCTGTCGCTCGCACTCGAGAGCGCGACGCTGACCGAGGCCATCCACCGCACCCGCAACGAGCGCCGCTTCCGCCTGCTCGTCGAGCACGCCTCCGACCTCGTGCTCGTGCTGAGCGACCGCGGCGAGATCACCTTCGCCTCGCCGGCGAGCCACCGCCTGCTCGGTCTGCGGCCGGAGGAGCTGCTCGCCACCACGCCGCTCGAGCGCATCCACGCCGACGATCGCCCGTTGGCGGAGGCCGTGCTCGTGAAGCGCCGCGGCGAAGGCGACGTCCACGGCCCCCTCGAGCTGCGCATCCAGCACCGGGACGGATCGTGGCGCTGGTTCGAGGTGCTGGCGCGGGACGTCGGTCCCAGCGAGGACCTCCACGGCTCGATCGTGAACTGCCGGGACATCAGCGACCGCAAGGAGGCCGAGCTCGAGGTCGTCCGCTCCGAGGCCCGGTTCCGGGCGCTCGTGCAGAACGTCGGCGACGTGGTGGCCGTGCTCGACGACCGCGGCCGCTTCACCTACGTCAGCCCGGCCGTCACCGCCATGCTCGGCTTCCGGCCCGAGGAGCTCCTCGGGGTGCCCGTCACGCATCTCCTGCCGGCCGACCACCCGCGGCCGGGCATGCGCGCCAGCTCGGACCCCTTCGGGCTCGGGCGGCCAGCGGGGCTGCTCCCAGCCGGCAACATCGAGGTGCGGGTGCGGGCGGCCAGCGGTGAGTGGCGGACGCTCGACGTGATGGCCACCGACCTGCGCACGGATCCCGCGGTGCACGGCGTCGTCCTCAACGTGCGGGACGTGACCCTGCGCCGCGAGCTCGAGCAGACCCTGCACCACCAGTCGCGCCACGACTCGCTCACCGGCCTCGCCAACCGGCACCGCTTCGCCGAGCTCGTCGACGAGGCACTGGCCGGCCTCGCCGAGGAGGGCGCCGCACCGGCCGAGACCGGGGTGCTGTTCGTCGACCTCGACGACTTCAAGACCGTCAACGACAGCCTCGGACACGCGGTGGGCGACTCGCTGGTGCTGGCCGTCGCGGAGCGGCTGGCCGGGCTGCTCCCCCCGGAGTGCGCAGCGGCCCGCCTGGGCGGAGACGAGTTCGCCGTCCTGGCCGCCGCGGCGCCGGGCGACGAGCTCGGCCCGTTCGGCCTCGCCCTGCGCCTGCTGGACGAGCTGCGCCGGCCGTTCCCGATCGACGGCCACGAGATCTTTCTGACGGCGAGCATCGGCCTGGCCGCCCTGCACGATCCTGCGGCCACCGCCGAGGTCGTGCTGCGCAACGCCGACACCGCGCTGCACCTGGCCAAGGAGCGGGGCAAGGACCGGGTCGAGCTCTTCGAGGAGCGCATGCACGCGACCGCCTTCGAGCGCCTCGAGCTGCGGACCCACCTGTCCCGGGCGGTGGACGCCGGCCAGCTCCGCCTGCGCTACCAGCCGGTCGTGGACCTGGCCAGCGGTCGCATCACGGGCGTGGAGGCGCTGCTGCGCTGGAACCACCCCGAGCGCGGCCTGCTCGGACCCGACCTGTTCGTGCCGTTCGCCGAGGAGAGCGGCCTCATCGTCGACCTCGGCAGCTGGGTGCTGGAGGAGGCCTGCCGGCAGCTCCGGTCGTGGCAGCGCACGCTTCCGGGCAGCCTGCCGGTGGGGCTGAGCGCCAACCTGTCGGTCCGCCAGCTCGAGCGCGACACGCTCGTCGCGGAGGTGGCCCGGGTCATCGACGACACCGGAGTCGACCCGTCGTCGCTGACCCTCGAGATCACCGAGTCCGTGGTGGTCGCCGACACCGAGCTGGCCGGCCGCCGGCTCCGGGAGCTGAAGGCGCTCGGGGTCCGGCTCGCCGTCGACGACTTCGGCACCGGGTACTCGTCCCTGCGCTACGTCGAGCACTTCCCCATCGACATCATCAAGATCGACCGCAGCTTCGTCGGGCGGGTCAGGGGCGGCCGGGCCACCCCCGTGGTCGAGTCGATGATCCAGCTCGGGCGTCGCCTGGGAACGCCGCTGGTGGCCGAGGGCATCGAGCGGCGTGACCAGCTCCAAGCGCTGCGCCGCCTCGGCTGCCAGTTCGGTCAGGGCTTCCTGTTCGCCGAGCCGCTCGAAGCCGACCAGGTCACGCACCTGTTGCGCACGGGTGGCCGGTCGCCCGAGACGTTCACGCCGGCCATCCGCTGACCGAGCGGCCCCGACCGTCGACCACCGGCGCGCCGGCCAGTGCCGCCGGGCCACCGCGCCGGACGACGTAGCGTCGGTGCGATGACGTCGGCTCCCGTCTACGTGTCGCGCCTGGTGCGACTGCCGCTCATCGACGCCGACGGCATGCCCCTCGGCCGCATCGACGACGCCGTGCTGGCGCCGTCGGGCGCCGACCCGGCCCGAGTGCTCGGCTTCGTCGCCGCCGTCCAGCGGCGGCACATCTTCGTCAACGCGGGGCGCGTGGCCGAGATCGAACCGACCGGCGTGCGGCTGCGCTCCGGCACCATCGACGTCCGCGCGTTCCGCAAGCGGGCCGGCGAGGTCCTGGTGATGCGCGAGCTCAGCGGCCGCCGGGTGCAGGACGCGTTCCTCACCGACGTGGCGCTGGAGCGCGACCCCGACAGGGCGGCGTGGTTCGCCACGACGGTGGCTCTCGGCGGCCGGGGACCGTTGCGGCGTCGACGGACCCACACCGTGCCCTGGGCGGACGTCGCCAGCCTGTTCGACGCCGGGCCGGTCTACGCCGAGGTGGCCGAGCTGCGCGAGATGCACGCGGCCGACGTCGCCGACCGCGTCCGCCGGCTCCCGCTCGCCCGGCGACGCCAGCTGGCCGAGGCGATGGAGGACGAGCGCCTCGCCGACCTGCTCGAGGAGCTTCCCGAGGACGAGCAGATCCGCATCATCGAGGGCCTCGACGCCGAGCGGGTCGCGCACGTCCTGGAGGAGATGGAGCCCGACGACGCCGCCGACCTCCTGGGCGAGCTTCCGGAGGAGGAGCGGCAGCGGCTCCTCGCAGCCATGGACGAGGAGGAGTCGGCCGGCCTTCGGCGCCTGCTGTCCTACGGCGAGGACACGGCGGGCGGCCTCATGACGCCCGAACCGGTCGTGCTGCCCCACACGGCCACCGTGGCCGAGGCACTCGCCGTGATCCGCCAGTCCGAGCTGCCCAGCGAGCTGGCTGCCCAGGTCTTCGTCACCCTGCCTCCGACCTCCACGCCCACCGGTCGCTACCTGGGTGCCGTGCCGTTCCAGCGCCTGCTGCGCGAGGCGCCCGGCACCGCGCTCGAGCACTGCACGTTCGACGAGCCCGAGGCGGTCCGCCCGGACCTGCCGCTGCGCCAGGTCGCCGAGCGCCTCGCGGCCTACGACTCGCTGGCGGTGCCCGTGTGCGACGAAGCCGGCCGGCTGATCGGCGCCGTCACCGTCGACGACGTCCTCGACCAGGTCCTCCCCGCCGACTGGCGCCAGCGGGTGCGCCGCTGATGGTCCGCCGCCGCGTCGACGACCTCTCCCGTCCGAAGGCCGGCTTCGGCATCGGCGTCCACTACGACCCCGACGCCTTCGGACGGTTCTCCGAGGTGATCGCGCGGGCCCTCGGCACCGCCCGGTTCCTGGTCCTGCAGACCTTCATCGTGATCGGCTGGATCGGCTGGAACGTGCTGTTCCGGCACGACCTGCGATTCGACCCGTACCCCTTCATCCTGTTGACGCTGGCCTTGTCGCTGCAGGCGTCGTACGCAGCCCCGTTGATCCTGCTCGCCCAGAACCGCCAGGACGACCGGGATCGGTCCCAGGCCGAGCTCGACCGGGAGCTCAACTTCCGCACCCAGTCCGACACCGACTTCCTCGCCCGCGAGCTGGCATCGGTGCGGTTGGCCCTCGCCGACGTGGTCAGCACCGAGGACCTCGCGGACGCGGTCGACCGGGTGACCGCCGCACTCGACCGGCTCGGCGAGCGCCTCGAGCGCCTCGAGCGCGGCGAACCGGACGAGGGGCCGGCCGGGAACGGCGCCCCGGCGTGATGCCGGCGCCGGCTCGCGACACCCGCGGGCGATGTGGGTAACGTCCCCGGCGACCCGTCCGACGACCCCGCAGGAAGCGAGGAGCCGATGGCCTTCGAGCTGCCCCCCCTCCCGTACGACTACGACGCCCTCGCGCCGCACGTCTCCAGGCAGACACTGGAGTTCCACCACGACAAGCACCACAAGACCTACGTCGACAAGCTGAACGAGCTGGTCGCCGGCAAGGCCGAGGAGGGGTCTTCGCTCGAAGACATCGTCCGCGGCGCCGAGGGCCCGCTGTTCAACAACGCGGGCCAGCACTGGAACCACAGCTTCTTCTGGCGCTGCCTGGCGCCGGGCGGCGGCGGGCAGCCCACCGGCGAGGTGGCCGACCGCATCGGCTCGTCGTTCGGTTCCTACGACGACTTCCGGGCCCAGTTCAAGGACGCGGCCGTCACGCAGTTCGGGTCCGGCTGGGCCTGGCTCACCGACGACGGCCAGGGCGGGCTGTCCGTCATGAAGACGCCCAACGCCGACCTGCCCCTCAAGCACGACGTCAAGGCCCTGCTCACCATCGACGTCTGGGAGCACGCGTACTACCTCGACTACCAGAACCGGCGCCCCGACTTCGTCGAGGCGTTCCTCGACCACCTCGTCAACTGGGACTTCGTGAACCAGAACCTGGCCGGCTGACGCACCTCAGCCGCCGAGCCCGGCGCCCACGATGGGCTCCAGCGTGAGCCCGTCGTGGTCGGCGAGCACCCGGTCGAGCCAGTAGCGGCTCTCGAACAGCGCGTACCGCGAGCCGTCGGCCCGCTCGTACACGGCCACACCAGGCATGGCGCGCAGCGCCGGCGCGCTGGGCTCGTCGGTCCGGCGGGCCACGGTGTACGCCGTGGGGCTGAGCGTGGCCGGCGCCCCGAACTCGTGCTCCAGCCGGTGTGCCGCCACCTCGAACTGCATGGGCCCGACGGCGGCGAGGATCGGCGCCTGGTCACCGAGGTCGGGGTCGCGCAGCACCTGGACGACCCCCTCCTCGTCGAGCTGCGCGATGCCCTTGCGGAACTGCTTGAAGCGCCCCGTGTCGCGTGGTCGCGCCACCGAGAAGTGCTCGGGCGCGAAGCTCGGGATGGCCGGGAAGGCAACGTGCGGTTCGAGGTAGAGCGTGTCGCCGACCCGGACCTCCGTCGCGTTCACGAGGCCGACGACGTCCCCGGGCCACGCCTCTTCCACCGTCTCGCGCTCCTGGCCGAACACGGAGTGGGCGTACTTGGTGGCGAACGGGCGATGCGTCTGGGCGTGGGTGACGACCATCCCGCGCTCGAAGTGGCCCGAGCACACGCGCACGAAGGCGATCCGGTCACGATGGGCGGGATCCATGTTGGCCTGGACCTTGAACACGAACCCGGAGAACGGCGCATCGAGCGACCGCGGTTTGGCCGCCTCGTCCAGGCGCGGTGACGGCGCAGGGGCGAGGTCGATCACCGCGTCGAGGAGGACGCGGACCCCGAAGTTGGTGAGCGCGGAGCCGAAGAACGTCGGCGACGACTCACCCCCGAGGAACAGCTCGCTGTCGTGGTCGGCCCCGACCTCGTCCAGCAGGGCCAGCTCCTCGGCCGCAACCTCCCAGGCGGTGCCCTCTTCGCGGGCGGCCCGCTCGCTGTCGACGACCTCCTCCGGCGCCATGGTCGCGCCCCGAGCCACGCGGGTGAAGCGGACGTACTCACCCGTGCGCCGGTCCACCACGCCCCGGAAGTCGCCGGCCGGCCCGACCGGCCACGTCACCGGAGTGGGGGTGACACCGATGCGGCCCTCGATCTCGTCGAGCAGGGCGAGGGGCTCGCGTCCGGGACGGTCCCACTTGTTGACGAAGGTCAGCAGCGGCACGCCTCGGGCGTGGCAGACCTCGAAGAGCTTCAACGTCTGGGGCTCGATGCCCTTTGCGGCGTCGAGGACCATGACGGCGGCGTCGGCCGCGGCGAGCACGCGGTAGGTGTCCTCCGAGAAGTCCCGGTGGCCCGGCGTGTCCAGGAGGTTGACGACGTGCCCCCGGTAGCGGAATTGCAGGACGGTCGAGGTGATGGAGATACCGCGCTGGCGCTCCAGGGCCATCCAGTCCGAGGTCGCGGCCCGCCGGTCTCCTCGAGCCTTGACCGTGCCCGCCCCCGCGGTGAGCGCTCCGCCGTAGAGGAGGAACTTCTCGGTGAGCGTCGTCTTGCCTGCGTCGGGGTGGGAGATGATCGCGAACGTGCGCCGCCGAGTGGCCTCGGCGGCGGCGTCGCCGGGCATGGGCGGCATGACCGTCGAGGGTACCGGCGCGCGGTCCGGGGCGACCGCGACGTCCTTGCGCACTCAAGGGTGCGGGCTGGCGGCCGACGGGAACAGCGTCGGCGCCGGGAGGCCACCCCGTTCTGGCCCATCCGGTCGCAACGGCGTAACGTCACCGCAACATTCGGCCACCACACCGCACCGCGCCCCACGCCGACCACCCCGCCCCACTGCCGCAGGAGTTCGCGCCCATGGAGCCGACCGGCCCCCAGGTCCACGCCCAACCCGGAGGTGCCGCTCGCCGGCGCTTCAGCCGTGCGTTGGCCGCCGTCCTCACGTTGGTCGTGACCGCGCTGGCCGCAGCCGGCCCGTCCGGCCGCCCGGCTGGTGCCGCGGTCGATTGCTCCGACCGCTACTACTCGCCCGACCTCGCCACCCGAGTCGTGAAGCCGATGACGTATCCGGTCATCGGTGGTGGCACCCGGCTCCGCAACTACGGCGACGACCGGGGCGATCACATCCACGCCGGGGAGGACATCCTCGGCAAGAAGCTCCAGAAGCTGGTCGCCGTCACCAGCGGCACCGTGGTCCGGGTCAAGTACGCGACCGACGGCAACTACGTCTACATCCAGGGCGACGACGGCTGGATCTACGGCTACCTGCACATCAACAACGACACGCCGGGGACCGACGACGGCAAGAACCCGGCGCAATGGGCGTTCGGGCCGGGCATCGTGGTGGGGGCCCGGGTGAGCCGAGGGCAGCTGGTCGCCTACATGGGCGACAGCGGCAACGCCGAGTCGGTCGGGGCGATGGTCCACTTCGAGATCCGCAAGCCGAACTGCAAGTGGTACTGGGCCCAGGCCGTCGATCCCGCGCCGAGCCTCGACGCCGCGACCGTTCCCACCGACCGCGTCCCGGCCGACACCTTCCGCCCGTGGACGGCGCCCGACCCGCTCGTCAAGCGGCAGTACGCCGACTTCCTCGGGCGGCCTGTCTCCTCCAGTTCGCTCACGTCGTGGCGCGACAAGCTCGACTCGGGTGATCTGACGCCCGAGCAGTTCGTCGCCGCAGTTGTGGCCGGCAGCGAAGCGCAGTCCCGCAACGGTGCGCTCGTGCGCCTGTACAAGGCGGTGTTCCTGCGCCTTCCGGACCACACCGGCTACCAGTACTGGCTCGGCAAGGTCCGCTCGGGCATGAGCCTGCGGGACGTCGCCGAGGTGTTCGCTTCGTCCGGGGAGTTCCGGAGCCGGTACGGCGCCCTGTCGAACGGGGACTACGTCGACCTCGTCTACCAGAACGTCCTGGGCAGAGCGCCCGACGCCGGCGGACGGGCCTACTGGATCGGCCAGCTCCAGTCCGGGCTCACCCGCGGCGGCCTCATGGTGCAGTTCTCGGAGTCGACGGAGAACAAGGCCAGGACCGCGACGACGGCCGGGATCGTGGTCGTCCACGACGCCATGCTCGGTCGCATGATCTCGGACGACTCGGAGGCGACCTGGCGCTGGAAGGTGGCCGCGGGCTCCGCGACGATCGAGTCACTCGTCCGCCAGCTCCGCTACAGCGACGAGTACGCCGCCCGCGTCGGCGCCTGAACCGAGCGCGGCGCGCGCCATGCTGGCGCGATGACCATCGCCCCACCCGCCGACCCCGACCTGGTCGAGGAGGCCGTCGCGCTCGCCCGGCTCGCCGGTGAGCTCTCGCTGGGCTGGTTCCGGCGCCGCGATCTGTCGATCGACCACAAGGACGACGGCACCCCCGTGACCGCCGCCGACCGCGCCGCCGAACGGGCACTCCGGGAGGAGATCGGCGCTCGCCACCCCGACGACGGCGTGCTCGGTGAGGAGGAACCGGAAGCGGCCGGCACGAGCGGACGGCGCTGGATCGTCGATCCGATCGACGGAACGAAGGCCTTCACCCATGGCGTGCCGCTGTACGCCAACCTCGTCGCGGTCGAAGACGAGCACGGCATCGCGGTCGGTGTGATCAACCTGCCGGCGCTCGGGGAGACGGTGTGGGCCGGGCGCGGCCGGGGCTGCTGGTGCGACGGTCGACCGGCTCGGGTCAGCGAACGCTCGGAGCTCGGCGGCGCCTACGTCTCGACGTCGGGGCTGTCGACGTGGTCCGACGGTGCGCTGGTCGCGGCCCGCGCCGCCGGCCTGAAGCTGCGCACCTGGGGCGACGGCTACGGCTACGCGCTGGTCGCCACGGGGCGGGTGGAGGCCATGGTCGATCCCGTTGCCGCCCTCTACGACCTCGCGCCGATGCCCGTCATCATCGGCGAGGCGGGCGGCCGATTCTCGAGCCTGAGCGGGGACGCGCACCCCGGGCGAGGCAACGGGTTCGCCTCGAACGGGCGCCTGCACGCTCCGCTCCTCGATGCGCTGGGCGGGACGTCGACCGTACGTCCCGGGGCCGTGGTCCCGTAGCGGGCGTCAACCCGCTGCGGTCCCGTAGCGGGCGGCACCGGAAACCGGCCCGGCTCGTGCGGTCGCGCCGCCGGGCGCTTTGCCCAACCGGCCGGGCGGCGCCCGAAACCTGGGAACGGTGCTCAACGGACCCTCACGCGAGCCGATTGGATGCGCTCATGGCGCTCGACGAACTCGTGGCAGTGCTCCAGCGAGAGCGAGAGCTGCTCGACCAGCTGCGGTTTCGGTTCATCGAGACCCGCCTGCTCCTGGCCGCCCGCGAGGTGCGCTACCTCGGGTGGGCCACGGCCGAGGCGGAGCAGGCCCGCCGGCGAGCCCGAGAGACGGATCTGGTGCGGGCTGCGGCCGTCCAACGGTGGGGTTCGGCCGGCGTGCGCACCGGCGTTCCCACGTTGCGGGAGCTGGCCACGGCGGTCGGGGGGCCGGTCGCCGGCATCCTGCGGGACCACCACGACGGTCTCTGCACCACCGTGTCGGAGATCGAGGTGATCGGGCACCGCAATGCCGAGCTGGCCCGGGCCGGGATCCGCGAGCTGGCTGACCAGGCGGAATCCGTGCCCACGATGGCAGCTCGGGCCTCGCCGGCGGCCGCCTCGGTTGCGCTTTCCTTGCCGGACGCCCGAGAGCTGCTCGAGGACGGCATGGACCTCACCGCGCTGGCCACGGAGGGCGCCTACCAGGAGGTCATCACGCTCGCCGGCCGGCTCCGGATGCCTGCCCTCCTCGCCTTCCTCCGCTGACCCGCGTCTGGAGGCGGCGACCGCTCGCCCGCTCGGCCGCGCCGCCGCTCGCCCGCTCGGCCGCTCGGCGCCACGCGACGCAGCCCCGGCCAGGGCCGGCCGGGGCTGCGGAGGAGGGACCTGACGGCGAGCGGCCTCGCCCGCCGTCGATCAGGACGAGACGAGCTCGCGCAGGCGGTCGTGCCAGTGGCTGGCGTCGCCGATGGCGGAGGCGTACCCGGCCTTGCGCCGGCCAACGCGCCCGCTGGGCTCGTCGCTCTCGTCGGCGGGCGGGCGGTACTGCGCCTCGATGCCGTCGCGCAGCATGACGAGCGCCTCGGAGCGCAGCTGGGAGATCCGCGACTCCGTGACATCGAGCAGCTCGGCGAGATCTTGGGACTTTCGGCCCTCGAGGAAGTAGCCGACGATCACGAGCCGGTGCCGCTCGGGCAGCAGGCTGACTGCGTCGCGCAGGTAGGCGTGCAACTCGCGCATCTCGAGCTCCTCGGACGGCTCGCGGTTCGCCTGGTCGGACAAGACGTCGACCAGTGTGAGGTCCTCGTCCGCGTCGTTGACCTCGTACTCGAGCGCCAGCACGACCGAGCGGAACATGCGGTCCTGCAATCGGCTGAGCTCTTCGCGCTTCATGCCCAGCGCCAGGGCCGTCTCGTCCACGGAGGGCGTGCGCCCGAGCTGCGTCGCAAGCTGCTGCTCGACGTTCTCGAGCCGGCGGGCGAGCGTGCGGACCGATCGAGGCGCCCAGTCGGCGGCCCGTACGGCATCGAGGATCGCGCCCCGGATGCGCTGAGCGGCGAACCGATCGAACGGGACCCCGCGGGACTCGTCGTACCGCCGGGCCGCCTCCACCAGGCCGAGGGCGCCCGCGGTCGCGAGCTCCTCCCGGTCGACGTGGCGCGGGAAGTGCACGGCCACCTGGAAGACCACGTGCCGCACCAGCGGCAGATGCTCTTCGATCAGCCGGTGCAACTCCTGCTCGTCACGCTGCGTCATTGCGACTCCCCTTTTCTCGCCATCGCTTCGGCTCCCCCTGGTGTCGCGCCCGGTGAGATGCCCCGTGTGCCGATCTCGGTCCTCCACCCGGCTGACCAGCGAGAGTCACTGTACGAACACGGAGCGCGGGAAGTATACGGGCCGAACGGCTCATCTGCCCGACCGTCAGCGGCGGTGCACCGGTACGGGGAAACGGCGGAACCGCACGACGTGACGCGATACGGCCCCTCATCGCGTCCCGTTGCGCGTCCTCCGGGCCACAGACGGTTGCCGCCCCGGCATCCGCTTTGCTACCCCGTCTTCCGCCTCCTGGTCGCGGCGCGGCCGGGCGGTAGCCAGGTGCTTCTTCGGTTGTCGGGGCGCACGCGACGCTCGCGAGCGGAATGGGCGTGTGGCCACGCGGCCCGGCGGCCGGCACGCAGCGTGGCCAGGGGCGCGGGCCGCCGTCAGTCAGGCCGCCTGCCGACCGTCGAAGACCGCGGCCTTCACGCCCCGGCCTGCGAGGTCGGTCAGGAACGACACCGGGTCGACGAGCTCGGCCAGGCCGGCCGCGCCCGTGCGCTCGAGGTTCCTGTTCGCGGCGCGCACCGCTACCAACGCGGCGACGGCTCCGGCCGCCACGGCCGGACGGTCCATCGCGCCGTAGACGACGACCTCGCTGCGACCGTCCCGTTGCCCGCGGATCTCGACCCGAACCGCCCCGGAGGCACCCTCGGGGTGGGGCGGCCGCAGCATCGGTAGCCATGCGGTCAGCCGGTCGCGCCGGTTAGCCGCCACGCGGGCGGTGACGCGACCGACGCCCGGCAGGGCGTTGGTCAGCAGCACGGCGTCGGGCAACGACGCGCGGTAGCAATCCGCGGGCCCGACCGGGTCCGGGAACCAGCACAGCTCGCGGCCCGAGCCACCCGCGCGCTGTTGCCAACCGCCATCGCGCCAGTCGATGGCCACGTCGCCGAGGGCCCGATGATGCTGTCGGGCGCAGGCCGGTCCGCCCGTGCCCGACTTCGCGACGTGGATCTCGTCCACCCGGTCGAACAGCGCGGCGCCATGGCGCGCCAGCACGCACGTCAGCCCCGGTGAGAACCCCGCCCCGACGGCCACGACGGTGCTGCGAGCCTCAGCCAGAGGACCGAGGTCGAGCAGCGCACGCACGTCACCCACGGAGTCGGAGGTGGAGACGACGGCTACGCCTGCGGCGACGAGGGCGCGGGCGGTGTCGGCGTGCTCCCCAGCGGGCCCGGCGAGCACCACGGCGTCGACCTCGGCCGCTCCCGGAGGAGACGAGGCGATCGTCGCCACGGGGCCCAGCGATGCTGCGACCTCGCGAGCCCGATCGAGCTGCGGCGCAAAGAGGACGACGCCTTCCATTCCCGCCGTCGAAGCCAGTTGGCGGGCCGCCCTAGCTCCGACGGCACCAAGACCCACCACGCCGATGCGCATCAGCGCAGGTCGTCTCCGGCGAGCTCGCGCCATCCCCCGGTCTGCGGAGGGGTGCCCCCGCTTCCTCGGAGCCGAAGCGCGGCGGCCACGATCCCGGCCGCTCCGAGAGCGACGAGCGCGCGTCGCAGCATGGTCATGAGCCGGACTCCTTCGATGGGCGGGCTCCCGGTCCGACGAACAGGCCGTGGAGTCGTGGGGCTAGCTGGAATCGAACCAGCGACCTCACCCTTATCAGGGGTGCGCTCTAACCGACTGAGCTATAGCCCCGAGGGCTGGTGGGGCCGGCCCGGGAGGGGTCACGGTAGCGGACGGGTACCCCGGCGGCGAGCCGGTCGGAGGGGTCAGCTGCGGCCGGACGAGCCATCCCCGACCGGGTCGTACCGGCGATCTTCGAGCCCCGGCGAGCCGTTGCTCGAGGCGAGAATCGGCCGCGGTCCGGCGGGCGCATCGACGAGCTCTTCTTCGATGATGATCACGCGGATGCCGCCGGTGAGCTCGCTGATTAGGTTCACGAGTGCGGTCGCGAGGACCGTGAGCATCGTGATGGCGACGACGAGGATGGCCCCGATGGCCGCCACCCGCCGGAACATGTCCTCCCCGTTGAAGGTGAAGTTCTCGAAACCGACGTCACCGAGGAAACCCGTGAGCGAGTCGACCAGACCTGTGCTGTTGGCCACGCCCCAGAGCAGCACCGTGGCGCCGAGAGCGATGACGTAGGCGCACGTGTTGAGGATGAGCGCGATCTTGAGGACCGACCACAGCTCGACACGGCGGATGACCCGGGTGACGCGTCGCGCTCGGCGCACCTGCGCGGGCCGCGCCGCCCGCGATGCGCGACGGTGCGCCGCCGGTGCGGGAGCCCCCGGGCGGTCCCCGGTGGAGTCGGTGCCCGCCAGTGGTGGCGGCGCGGGAGCCGCGCCCATCTCGGTTGTGCTCTCGAGCGCGTCCCGAGTCATGGTGGCAGTGTACGGGACGCCGGCCGGCGGACCCGAGCGGGAGCGCCGTGCGTGCCCACCCGGTCGGGGACGGTCGCGGTCGCCGGCGGGCAGGCGGTCGAGGTCGAGTTCGGTACGGGAGCGGCGGGCACGGCGAGGGCGCGGGCGCGCGCTGTCGCCGTCCGATCCCCGACCCGTACCGAGACCAGCACGTCACCGCCGCTCACGGTGTAGCGGTCGAGACGCCCGCCGTTCGCGACGGCCAGCCGCTCCGCCTCGGCGCGCCCCCCTTCGACACCGGCGAGGGCTGCGGCGTCCGCGGCGGTTCGGGCGCGCGCGCCTTCGATGATCCGTTGACCGCCGTGCACCACGGCCAAGGCGACCATGGCAGCCAGGACCGCCGTGGCGGCGGTCAGAACTGTGGCCGCGCCGCGCTGGCGACCGACCCGAGGCACACAGGCGTGCAGATCGTGCACCGCCACCTCCCGGAAGCGAGGATGAGAGGCGCCGCAGACACGGCGCCGAACGCGGCGAAGGAGGGGGCGCCGCGGGGCGCCGACGGGTCAGGCGTCGTCGGCCGACAAGACCGGCGCCACCGAGGCGACCACCTGGTCGCCGTCGAGGCTCATCACCCGCACCCCGGTCGCGTCGCGCCCTTGCGACGAGATGTTGCGGACGGCCATCCGGATGACAGTGCCGGCCGAGCCGATCACGAAGATCTCGTCGTCCAGGTTCACCATGAACGCGGCAACCACGTGACCCCGGCGCGCGGTGAGCTTGATGCCCTTCACGCCCTGGATGCCTCGGCTCTTGCGGGTGAAGTGCTCCAGCTTCGTGCGCTTGCCGTAGCCCTGGTCGGTGACCATCAGGATCGTCGCATCGTCGCGCGCGACGTCGCACGAGACGACCTCGTCCTCAGCCCTGAGCTTCATGCCGCGCACACCGGCTGCAGAGCGACCCATCGGCCGAACCTCGGCATGCGAGAAGCGGACCGTCATGCCCGATCGGCTGACCATGAAGATGTCGTCGCCGTCGTTGCAGGGGATGACCCGGACCAGCTCGTCGTCGCCACGCAGGTTGATGGCGATGATCCCCGCACGAAGCGACGAGTCGTACTCCGTGAACCGGGTCTTCTTGACCTGTCCCTGCTTGGTGGCGAAGAACAGGTACTGCTGAGACTCGTAGTCACGTGTGTCGATGACCGCTTGGATGTGCTCACCGGGCTGGAGCGGGAGCAGGTTCACGATCGCCGTCCCGCGAGCCGTGCGGTCCTTCTTCGGGATCTCGTGGGCCTTGAGCCGGTAGACGCGACCCAGGTTGGAGAAGAACAGCAAGTACGCGTGGGCTGTCGTCGTGAGGATGTGGGTGATGTAGTCCTCGTCGCGGAGCTTTCCGCCGGCGACACCTCGACCGCCCCGCGCCTGTGATCGGAAGGTGTCGGCGGGAACGGTCTTCGTATAGCCCTTGCGGGAGAGCGTGACGACGAGCTCTTCGTCGTCGATGAGATCCTCGATGTCCATGTCACCGGAGTCGTAGGTGATCTGCGACCGGCGCGGCGTCGCGAACTTCTGGCGGACGTCGGCCAGCTCGTCTCGGATGACGGCGCGCAGGCGCGCGGGGTCGGCGAGGATCGCCTCGAGATCGGCGATGGTCGCATGCTTCTCGGCGAGCTCCGTTTCGAGATCGACGCGAGCGAGGCGGGTGAGCTGGCCCAGCCGCATGTCGAGGATGTGCTCGGCTTGATCGTCCGAGAACGAAAAGGGCTCGGTCATCAGGCCCTGTTTGGCGTCACCTCGGTTCTCGGAGCCACGGATCAAGGCGATGATCTCGTCGATGACGTTGATGGCCTTGAGGAGGCCCTCGAGGATGTGGGCCCGCTCGCGGGCCTTGCGCAGGCGGTGCTCCGAGCGGCGCGTGATCACCTCGACCTGATGGTCGAGGTAGGCCTGCAGCGCCTGCACCAGGTTCAGCGTCCGGGGGACGCCGTCGACGAGCGCGACGGTGTTGACCGCGAAGTTCGTCTGCAGCGGGGTGTGCTTGTAGAGGTTGTTCAGCACGACCAGCGCCGGCGCTTCGCGCTTGAGGCGTATCACCAGACGCGTCTTGCCCCGAGCGGACTCGTCGTTGACGTCGGCGATGCCCTCGATCTGGCGTGTCTCCACCAGCTCCTTGATCTTCGCCGCGGTGGCCGAGATGGACGTCTGGTACGGCATCTCGGTGACGACAATGGAGTCGCTGCGCTGGCCTTCGACGATCTCGGCCACGGCCCGCAGGCGGATCGAGCCCTTCCCCGTGCGGAACGCGTCGAGGATGCCTTGGCGGCCCATGATCAACGCACCCGTCGGGAAGTCGGGTCCCTTGACGAACTGCATGAGGTCGTCGGGACTGGCGTCGGGGTGCTCGATGAGGTGGATGGTCGCGTCGATCACCTCCCCCAGATTGTGAGGAGGGATGTTCGTGGCCATGCCGACGGCGATGCCCTGGCTGCCGTTGACCAACAGGTTGGGGAAGCGGGACGGCAGGACCCGCGGCTCCTGGAACTCGCCGGAGTAGTTGTCCCCGAAGTCGACGGTGTCCTCGTCGATCCCCTCGATCATGCGCAGGGCCAGGGCCGCGAGGCGACACTCTGTGTAGCGGGAGGCCGCGGGGCCGAAGTCGGGTGAACCGAAGTTGCCGTGGCCGTCCACCAACGGGTGGCGCAGGGAGAAGTCCTGGGCCATCCGGACGAGCGCGTCGTAGATAGCGCCCTCGCCGTGCGGGTGGTACTTGCCCATGACGTCGCCGGTGACGCGGGCGCATTTCATGTGGCTGCGGTCCGGACGGGCACCGATGTCGTACATGCCCCAGAGAATCCGCCGGTGCACGGGCTTCAGGCCGTCGCGCACATCGGGCAGCGCCCGCTGCGTGATAACGGACATGGAGTAGTCGAGGAACGACCGCTCCATCTCTTCTTGGATCTCGACGGGTTCGACCGGTGCCGGTTCCTCGAGTCCTGTATCAGTTGGCGGTGTGTCGCTCATACCGTCGCCTGCCGCATTCAGATGTCCAGGAACCGGACGTCACCGGCGTTGGTCACGATGAACTGCTTGCGACTCTCCACGTCGTCACCCATGAGGATCGACATGACCTCGTCGGCCAGAGCCGCCTGCTCGACCGTCACCTGCAACAGCGTGCGGTGCCCGGGATCCATGGTGGTGACGTGGAGCTCGTCCGAGTCCATCTCGCCGAGGCCCTTCAGACGAGAGAAGTCCTTGCGGTGCCCCGGGCGCTCAGCGAGGAACCGCGCGCGCGCCGCATCGTCCTTCAGGTACACCTTCTCCCGGCCGACCTCGGTCGAATACAGCGGCGGTTGGGCGATGTACACGCAACCGGCCTCGACGAGCGGCTTCATCTGCCGGAAGAAGAACGTGAGCAGCAACGTGCGGATGTGGGAGCCGTCGACGTCGGCGTCGCACATGGCGATCACCTTGTCGTATCGACGCTTGTCCACGTCGAACTCCTCACCCACCCCCGCCCCGATGGCCGAGATGAGCGCCTGGATCTCCAGGTTCTTCAACATGCGGTCGATGCGGGCGCGCTCGACGTTCAAGATCTTGCCCCGGATCGGCAGGATCGCCTGGGTCCGCGGGTCACGAGCGTCCACTGCGGAGCCGCCCGCCGAGTCACCTTCGACGATGAACAGCTCGCGCTCGGCGCGGTCCTTGGCCGAGCAGTCCTTGAGCTTGTCCGGCATGCCGGCGCCGTCGAGCAGCGTCTTGTTGCGGATCACGTCGCGCGCCTTGCGTGCGGCTTGGCGGGCCTGCGCGGCGGCCAAGGCCTTCTTCACGACCTTGTTCGCCTCGGTCGGATGCTCTTCGAGCCAGTCGTTGAGCTTTTCGTTGGTGGCCTTCTGGACCAGCGTCTTCATCGACGTGTTGCCGAGCTTGGCCTTGGTCTGCCCTTCGAACTGAGGATCTCGCAGCCGCACGCTGATGATGCCGGTGAGCCCCTCCCGGATGTCTTCTCCCTGGAAGTTGGGGTCCTTTTCCTTCAGCAGGTTCTTGGCCCGTGCGTACTTGTTGACGACGGTCGTGAGCGCGGCTTTGAAGCCCTCCTCGTGGCTGCCCCCCTCGACCGTGTTGATGCCGTTGGCGAAGGAATGCAGGCCGTCGGTCTGGTAGCCGGTGTTCCACTGGAACGCCACCTCGACCTCCTGGTCCTCCTCCACCTGCTCGAGGTAGCCGACCCGGGAGAAGAGCGGCTCCTTCGATGCGTTGACGTGCTTGACGAAGTCGACGATGCCGCCGGCGTAGCGGTACACGACCGGTTCGGCGGTGGCATGTCCCGGACGCTGATCTGCGAAGCGGATCTCGAGGCCCTTGTTCAGGAAGGCCATCATCTGGAAGCGCTCCAAGATGGTGCGCGCCGAGAACTCGACCGTCTCGAAGACCGTCTCGTCCGGCCAGAACGTGACCGTCGTGCCGGTTCGGCCCCGGGGGGCCTCGCCGGTGACGATCAGCTTCCCTTGGGGCACGCCGCCTTTGGCGAATTCCATGACGTGGTGCTTGCCCGCTCGGTCGACCTCGACCACGAGCCGGCTCGACAAGGCGTTCACCACTGACACGCCGACGCCGTGCAGGCCGCCCGACACCTTGTAGCCGTCACCGCCGAACTTGCCGCCGCCGTGGAGTTTGGTGAGGGCGATCTCGACCCCGGAGATCTTGTGGACGGGATGGAGGTCGGTCGGGATCCCGCGGCCGTCGTCGGCCACGCGGCAGCCGCCGTCGGGCAGGATCGTCACCTCGATCCGCGTGCAGAATCCGGCCATCGCCTCGTCGACCGAGTTGTCCACCACTTCCCACACGAGGTGGTGGAGGCCGGACGGCCCGGTGGATCCGATGTACATGCCCGGGCGCTTGCGGACCGGCTCGAGGCCCTCGAGCACGGTCATGTCCTTGGCTCCGTACGACTGGGTCTGCTGCGCCACGAACGCGCCTCTCACGAGCAGGAGAACAGGGGGTGACCGAGCACGACGCCAGAGACGAAGCCGAGGCGCCAGCCGCTCGGCGAAGGCGGCTCACCTGCTCGGATCACGATGGCTGCAGCCTACCAGCCGGGGGTGACATCTCCCGACACCGCGACGCCCGCGCGAGATCGTTCGCGCGCACGAAACCCCAGGTCAGGGCGCCCAGTTGCGATCGACGCGCACCACGACCTCGTCGATCACGCCCTCACCCAGGCGGGCCGCAGCCGCCGCGAGGATGGCCGGCGCGAGCCAGCGCACCTGGCTGGCCCAGGCCGGCTCTGCGGTGCGCACGAGGAGCCGGCGCTGCTCGATGGCGATCGGCTCCAGCGCCTGTGCGGCCTCCGGCCCGACGAGGTCCGGCCACGCCGACACGACGGCCGAGAACGAGTCCGCCGGAGGCGCCCCCAGGGAGGCGAGGACCTGGTCGAGCGCCTCACCGACCCGGTGCACCCGGCGCTGAGGGCCGTCGGGAGTGGTCAGCGGCGACCAGGGCATGGACCCATCCTGTCTCACCCGGCTCCGTCCGCGGTCACCGCCCGGCGGGCAGCACGCGGCCGGCGTCGATCCGCAGGACGGCCTCGGGCGCGGCGCCGGCGGGGAGGCGGCCTGCGGTGGTCAGCAGCGTCTGGCCGGGCGGCAGAGCGCCCAAGAGGGCGGCGCTGCGGCGCTCGTCGAGCTCCGAGAACACGTCGTCGAGGAGCAGGACAGGGGGCTCTCCCGCGGCGGTCGTCACCACCGAGTGCGCGGCGAGCCGCAGGGCGAGAGCCAGCGACCGTTGCTCCCCCTGCGAGGCATGCGTGCGAGCCGGTAGCCCGTGGAGCTCGAGGACCAGGTCGTCCCGGTGCGGGCCCACCGTCGTCACGCCTCTCCGGAGGTCGTCACGCCTCGCGGCCCTCAAGGCTGCGTCGAGGCCGGCCGCTGCCCATTCTGGCTCGTAGACGGCGGTCACCGGCGTGCAGGACTCCGACACGGAGCCATAGGCCTCGCTCAGCTGCGGAGCGAGGCGCGTGACGAGCTGCGCCCGCGCCCGACCCAGCGCCTCGCCTGCCTCTGCCAGCTTGGTGTCCCAGACGTCGAGGGTGAGCTCCACCTCGGCGCTGAGCCGCCCGCCCGATTGCTTCAGCAGCGACGCGCGCTGGCGGAGGATGCGTTCGACGTCGCTTCGCAGCGCGTCATGAGCCGGGTGCTCGGCCACAAGGACGTCGTCGAGCCAGCGTCGCCGAGCGCCGGGACCGCCCTTCACCAGCTCCAGGTCGTCGGGCGAGAACACACTCACGCGGAGCGCACCCAGCAGGTCTCGGGTACGCCTCAGCGGTTGTCGGTTGATCAGCGCCCGGCCCCGACCCCCGGTGGCGATCTCCGCCTCGAGTAGCAGGTCGCGCCCACCGCGCTCACCCTCACCGCGCACCACCGCCCGCTCCGCACCGGTGCGGACGAGCGCCTCGCCCGGTGCGCCCCGCAGCGAGGACAGAGTCGCAAGGTACCCAACCGCTTCGAGCAGGTTCGTCTTGCCGTGCCCGTTCCGACCGATCACCGCGGTGAGTCCCGGAGCCAGATCCACCTCGGCCGACTCGTAGTTCCGAAAGTCCGCGAGCCAGAGCCGGCGCAGCCTCACACGCGGACGGGCATCAGCAGGTAGAGGAACTCCTCGCCGTCCGTCGCCGAGCGGATCACGGCCGGCTTCTGGTGATCGATGGTCTCCAGGACGATCTCGTCGCCCGGGGTCACCTCGACGCCGTCGAGGAGGTACTCGGGGTTGAACGCGACCGTGAGCTCCGTACCGTCGAAGCTGGCGTCGACCTGCTCGTGAGCCTGGCCCACGTCCTGCGTGACGGCGACGAGCTCGAGTCCATCAGTGCCCATGGACAGCCGCACGGGCGTGGCCTCGCGGGCCATGAGCTTGACCCGGCGCACGGCGTCCAGCAGTCCCTCGCGGCCCACGGTGAGCCGGTTCGGGTAGCCGCTCGGGATGAGGCCGCGGTAGTTCGGGAACTCACCTTCGATCAGGCGGGTGGTGAGCTGAACCGTGCCGACCTCGAACGTCGCTTCGCGCTCGCCGAGTCGCAGGGTCACCTCGTCCGAGCCCCCGAGGATGCGCTCGAGCTCCCGAAGGGCACGACTCGGTACGAGCACGGTCTGATCCTGTGAGAGCACGGACGTGCCCGGCAGGTCCCGCACCGCCAACCGGTACGAGTCCGTGGCCACCAGGCGCAGGCCGTTGCCCTCGGCCGCCATCAGGACCCCGGTCAGGATCGGCCGGGCGTCGTCTGCGCTCGCGGCGGGAACGACCTGGCGAAGAGCCGCGGCGAACGCCTTGGCGGACAGCGTGACGGCGTCGGGCGGAGGGCCCGCGAGCCGGGGAAACTCCTCGGCGGGCAAGAGGCGGATCGTCGACTCGAACCGGCCGGCGGAGATGCGCGCCTCGTCGCCTTCGACCGCCACGTCGACCCGGCCGGACGCCAACGAGCGCACCATCTCGTTCGTGATGCGGGAGGGCACGACGGCCACCCCGTCCGCGGCGCCGGTCACCGACGTCTCGACCCCGATGGTCAGGTCGAGATCGCTGCCGGTGAGGTGGAGCTGGTCGCCCCGCAGCTCGATCCGAATCCCCGCCAGGACCGGAAGTGAACCGCCGCGACTGGCGACGGCTCGCCCTGCGGCCCCGAGTGCTTCCACGAGGACATCTCGCTCGCAGCGGAACTTCACGATCGGTGCTCGCTTTCTGCCGGCGTCGACCAGCGCGTCATGACGCAGGCGGTGGGGTGTCCCCACCAACCCGATGGGATCTTCATGTTCGAATCGTCGGCGTAGTAGGCGCTGTGGATTGTGGACGACGCCGCTCGGGGGCTGGTGAGCGCTCTGGCGAAACAGCCCCGTCGTCCCCAGCGTCGCGCGCCCGGGCGCCGTCCGAGCGCATCCCGGTCGTAGGGGTCCACCGGCGCACCGGCGCCGCCCACAGGTGGGCCACAGCCGATCCACCGGTCTTGCTCACTTGCGGGAGCACCCACCTCAGCCCTTCTTGATGTCCTGGATGAGCGCCTGCACCTGGTTGAGGATCTGGCGCCGCTCCATGATCAGCGCGCTGATCTTCTCCACGGCGTGCATGACGGTCGTGTGATCACGGCCGCCGAACTCCTTGGCGATGCCAGGGAAGCTGAGGTCGGTGAGCTCGCGCATGACGTACATGGCGATCTGGCGAGCGGTGACGAGGGGCCGCCGGCGGCTGCGACCCTGGATGTCCTCCACCGTGAAGCCGAAGCGGGCCGCGGTGGCATCGAGGATCATCTGCGGCGTGATGACGCGCGCTTCCGTCTCGCCGACGATGTCCGACAACACGCGCTCGGCCAGCTCAACGGTGAGGTCCTGCTCGTAGAGGCTTGCGTAGGCGGTGACCCGGGTGAGCGCGCCTTCCAGCTCTCGGATGTTGTCCGTGACGTGCTGGGCGATGAAGTCGAGAACACCGTCGGGCACGGCAGCCGTTGCCAGCTCCGCCTTCTTGCGCAGGATCGCCGTGCGGGTCTCGACGTCCGGCGGCTGGATGTCCGTGATCAGCCCCATCATGAACCGGCTGCGCAGCCGCTTCTCGAGCTTCGCGATGGCGTCGGGCGGCCGGTCGGACGTCAGCACGATCTGGCACCGCCGATCGTGCAGCTCGTTGAAGGTGTGGAAGAACTCCTCCTGGAACTGCTCGCCCCGCTCGATGAACTGGATGTCGTCGACGAGAAGCACGTCGACCTCTCGCCAGCGCTTCCGGAAGTCGTTGGGGCTGTCGAACCGGATGGAGTTGACGAAGTCGTTGAGGAAGTTCTCGGTGGAGATGTAGCGCACGACCTTGTCGGGATACGTCTCGCAGACGTAGTGGCGGATCGCCTGGAGAAGGTGCGTCTTGCCCAGACCGGCCTCGCCGTAGATGAACAGCGGGTTGTACGACCGGCCCGGTCGCTCGGCGACCGCCAGCGCGGCCGCGTGCGCGAACCGGTTGGACGGCCCGATCACGAAAGCCTCGAAGGTGTAGAGGGGTTCGTCCGGCCGCGACGTCGTCCCGGTGGACGACGGTGGTTCAGGTGCGATCTCGCGTACGCCCCGATCGGGGCCGAGGACGGCGTCCAGGCGGTCCTCACCTGGGGGCGCATCGGGCGCAGGTGCGCTCGGCGCGATCTCGACGCGCAGGTCCGCGCCCGATCCGCTGGCCCGCAGCGCGTCCGCTACCAGAGAGCGGTAGCGGCCTTCGATGCGGTCCTTGACCAGGGTGCTGGGCACCATGAGCACCAGCTCGTCCCGGTCGAGCGCGACCGGCAGGACGCCCGCGAACGTGGACAGCCAGACGCCGTCGTTGACCTGGTCTCGGAGCCGGTTGCAACAGTCGATCCAGAGTCGCTGTGCCTCAGCCACCGGCTTGGTCCTTCTCGTTGTCCTCGACGACTTCCACAACAGCGTCCACACCTGTGGAAATGGCGGCGCGCCAAAGTCACACCGACGTAAGGCCGGCTTGGAGTACGGGACCGTTGCCCGCTTCGACCCCCCGAACTTCCTAAGGCGTGGACTTGGGACCGTAGCACCCGACCAGTCGAGCGGCGCAAGGGCTCGGCGGGCGGGATCGGCGCCCGGCGCCGATCCCGACTGGCCAGCCGGCGGCCAGGCCCGGCTACGCTGCGGGTCCGAACGCGGCTGGCCCGAACTGCCGCCGCGACGCCCGCCGCACGGCCGCGTGCGAACCCCACCGGGGCGGGTGTCCGAGCAACGTCAGCCCTCGCCTCGAACGGCGAGCTCCGTGCGCCGGTGACGGCTGCGGCCGAGGAGGCCTCCGAGTGAAGCGAACCTACCAGCCCAACGTCCGCAAGCGAGCGAAGCGGCACGGCTTCCGCAAGAGGATGTCGACGCGCGCCGGCCGTGCCGTCCTTCGGGCGCGGCGGCTCAAGGGCCGGACCCGTCTGTCCGCCTGAGCAAGGTCCAGCGAGTCCGTGGTCGACGTGCGTTCGACGCTTTCCACCAGCCGCAGCGCCGCGCCGCGGCTGGTGTCGTCCAGGTCCGGTGGGCGCCGGGCGGGCTCGCCCCGGCGGTCGCCTACGCCATCAGCCGGCGGATCGGTGGAGCCGTGACCCGAAATCGCGTCCGGCGCCGATTGCGGGCGGCATTCGATGAGATCGCGGACCGATCTCCCCAGCTCCTTCCGGCGGGTCGGTATCTGGTCACGGTGTCTCCGGCTGCGGCGCTCGCTCCGTACACCACGATCGTCGGCGACCTCGACGGCGCGCTCCGGTCGTTGGCCGTCGCGCGTCCCCGTGGGGCAAAGTGATGCGCGAATCGCCCAACGATCCGCCGTGTTCTCGCTCGGTTCGTTTCATGTCGGCCGTGATCCGTTGGTACCAAACGGTCCGTGCGGGTCGTCCCTCTCCCTGCCGGTTCACCCCGACGTGCTCTTCCTACGCGCTCGAAGCTCTAGCCACGCACGGCTCCGTGCGGGGAACCTGGCTGGCGGCCCGGCGCCTACTGCGCTGCCGGCCGTTCGGCGCGTCGGGATGGGACCCGGTGCCGCCGGCCCGGACTTCCCTCCCGGCTGACCGGCCCTTCGCCCCCTGACAGAAGGCACGGCAATGTCCCTGTTCAACCTCCTGGCAAAGATCCTGAGCGGTGCCTATTCGCTGACCGGCAACTACGGGTTGGCGATCATGCTGTTCACCCTGGCGGTGATGCTTCTGGTCACGCCGCTGACCCTCAAGGGCACCAAGTCCATGCTGGCGATGCAGAAGCTTCAGCCAGAGATCAAGAAGATCCAGACGCGCTACAAGGACGACGTCACGAAGCGCAACGAAGAGATGATGCGCTTCTACAAGGAGAACAACATCAACCCGGTGGGCGGGTGCCTTCCTCTCGTCATCCAGATGCCCATCTTCTTCGTGCTCTACCGAGTCCTCATCGGGCTGACGCAGCGCGCGCCGTACGGCTCCGACATGGGCCACGCCGCCGCCCGCGCACTGGGCAACCGGTCCGCCACGTTCGAGGCCTTCGGCCGGTTCAAGCCGTCGCACCTCGACAGCGGAAAGCTCTACGACGCGCTGCGCGGCTCACGCACCATGACCTCGTTCGGGGTCAACCTCGCGGACAGCGCGTCGCAGACGCTGTCCCGTGGCGTCGGGAAGGCGCTTCCCTTTCTCATCCTCATCGGGGTCGTCGCCGCCTCCGGCTGGTACCAGCAGCGTCAGCTCCAGGCGCGGACGCCGGCAAGCGCCCAGAACCCGCAGCAGCAGATGATCATGAAGGTGATGCCCTTCTTCCTGCCGGTCATCTCGTTCGGCCTGCCCGCCGGAGTCGTCCTCTACTTCGTGGTCTCCAACCTCTACCGCATCGGTCAGCAGGGCTTCATCACACGAACGCTCTATGCCGACTCGTCCGGAGGCGCCATCTCGACCAAGGCCGTGGACACGACGGCGAAGGGCGCCGGTAACGCGTTGTCCAAGAAGACGATGCGGCAACAGATAGCGGACCTCAAGGAACAGGCCGAACTGCCTCAACTAGGCCGGGCCGCGCGTGGCAAGCGCAGTGCGGAGCGCGAGAAGGCCACGTCGTCGAGCTCTCGGAGGTCTGCGGCCACCAGGCCGACCGGGAGCAAGGCGCGTAGCAGTGTGGCGACCGCGGCCTCGTCGGCCGGCGGTGCGGTGGCCCGCCCCACTCGGTCGTCGGGCGCCGGCGCGAAGATCGCCAAACCCGTCGACGCGGACGAGCAGCCGGTGCCGAGTCGGACCCCCCCGCCGCGAGCCGGCGCTCCGTCCCGCAAGCCGCCCACGACCGGTGCGAACCGGTCCAAGAAGAAGAAGCGGAGCTGAAGCCGTGGAGTGGGTTCAGACCACTGGTCGCACGCTCGACGAGGCCAAGACCGCTGCGTTGGACCAGCTGGGCGTCGAGGAAGCAGACGCCGAGTTCGAGATCCTCGCGGAGCCCAAGGCTGGGCTGTTCGGCCGGCTCCGGGGCGAGGCTCGATTGCGGGCACGCATCCGGCCCCGGCAGCACCGACCCAAGCTCGAGCGGTGCGACCGGCGCCGCCGCAACGCTGAGCCGGCCGGCGAGACGCCATCAGCGTCGGACCCCGCGACGCCGTCGGTTTCAACCTCGGGCGCCAAGCGGCATGCACCTGCCGCACCTGCCGCCGAAGCCCAGCCCCGCCGGCGCAGCCCCCGAGCGAAGCCTTCCTCGCCGGTGCCGCCGAGCGCGACACGGGCCTCAGGCTCGGTAGCCCCGGCCGCCGAATCTCTCGATCACCGCCCCAAGGAGTCGACCATGAGCGCCACCACCCCGACGTTGGATGAGCAAGCGTCACAGGTCGAGCAGTTCCTGCAGGGCCTGGTCGACGCCTTCGGTCTCGTAGGTACGGTCGAGCGCCGAGCGGTCGACGAGGAGACGGTCGAGTTGGCCGTTCTCGGAGACGACCTGGGTCTGCTCATCGGGCCGAAGGGCCAGACCATCCAGGCGTTGCACGAGCTCGCCCGCACGGTTCTGTACCGAGGTGGTGCGTTGGAGGGTCGGATCCGGATCGACGTCGGCGGATACCGTGAGCGCCGCCGGGCGGCGCTCGAGCGTTTCGCGACGCAGGTGGCCGAGTCGGTCCTCGCGTCGGGCCAAGCCAAGGCGCTCGAGCCGATGGCACCGCCCGACCGCAAGGTCGTCCACGACGTCATCAACGGCATCGACGGCGTCGTCACGACCTCGGAGGGCGAAGAGCCGCGGCGCCGCGTCGTGGTGAGGCCGGCCTGAAGGTGGACCGGGCTGAGGTGGCGGCTGATCTGGCGGCCGGCCGTGCAGGAAGAGCGGGCTCGGGGCCGTCGAAGGAACCGTGACGCCGAGGGCTGACGTGGCTCGGATCCTGCGTCGCAGTGCTGAGCTGGGATTGCTCGGACCCGCGGCGATCGAGGACCACATCGAGCGCTCCGCGGCCTTTGCCAGCGCCGTCGGCCAAGAGCCCGAACATGCTCTGGACCTCGGTGCAGGAGGGGGTGTGCCCGGGCTCGTGCTCGCGGCGCTCGCCTGGCGGCGATGCCACGTCGTGCTGGTCGACGCCGGATTGCGCCGAACGGTGTTCCTGCGGGACGCCGTTCGGGCGCTGGACCTCGAGCCCCGTGTTGCCGTTGTGCGCGGCAGAGCGGAGGAGGTGGGCCGGGATGGCGGGCACCGAGGTCACTATGACGTTGTTGTCGCCAGGGCCTTCGGTCCCCCCGCCGTCGTGGCCGAATGCGGTGCGCCGCTGCTCGACGTCGGCGGCCGCCTCGTGGTCAGCGAACCGCCCGGATCCCCCGACCTGTCCCGCTGGCCGGAGCCCGGCTTGGCCCGCCTGGGTCTCGTCCCGATGTTCTCCATCGCTGACGGTCGGCGATTCGTGGAGCTACGCCTCGTCACCCCGGTCTCCGAGAGGTTCCCCCGCCGAACGGGCGTCCCGGCCAAACGCCCGTTGTTTTGACCGGCCCGTTTCACGTGGAACATGCGGCAGGGGAGGTGCGGGGCAACCGGGACGATGCGGCGGAGGGCCGCAATGCGACGCCTTCCTGACGGCGTGGCCTACGGACCGCGCCGTCCCGCACAGGGACGAGCCGTTGCGTCGACCGGAGCGCGCGGGTGCCCGGCGCTTGACCGCCGCTCGCCGGGACGGCGAGGATGCCCCCGTGGCGCTTCCTCCTCGCGACGATCGGGCCCTGTGGGGCGACATCGTCCACGAGGGACAGCCCGAGGAATCGACCCCAGGCCGTGAGCTGATGCGGGCCGATGCCGCCGATCGGGCCGATCGGGCCGATGCCGAGCACGAGACCGGACCGGCCCCGGAATGTGGGACGTGGCCGGCGGCGGCGGCGAACGAGCCATATGCGGACGGCTGGCGGGCCCCGAGCGCGCCGCCTCCGGTCGCGCCGGCAGACGAGACGCCCGAGGGCGCTCCGGCCAGCTCGGTCCAGCGGTTCGGCGCGCCAGGCGCCCCACCCCGCCGAGGGGGTGACGGCTCCGTGGTGCTCGGCACCCTCCAAGCCGGGGGCTCGGCCTCGGCGCAGCCCGGAGCGCCAGGACGCGACAGCGGCCTGGCCGTCGCTCCGGTCGCTGGCGGTGCGAGCGTCGCCGAGCCCGAGGACGCTGCGACACAAACCTCGGTGGCGGACGTGGCCGCCGAGCGTCCCAGCGCTCGTGCCCTTCCCAGGGTGATCGCAGTAGCGAACCAGAAGGGCGGTGTGGGCAAGACGACGACCGCCATCAATCTCGGCGCTTGCCTGGCCGACCTCGGCTACCGAGTGCTCGTGGTCGATCTCGACCCCCAGGGCAACGCCAGCACCGGCCTGGGCATCAACATCCGTGATCTTCAGACGTCGATGTACGACGTGGTCGTGAACGAGGTGGCGCTGGACGACTGCATCGAGGCGACCTCGGTCCGAAACCTCTTCGTCGCTCCCGCCTGCCTCGAGCTGGCCGGGGCCGAGATCGAGCTGGTTCCCGCGTTCAGTCGTGAGCTTCGGCTACGCACGGCGCTGACCGAAGCGCTCGAGGACTACGACTTCGTGTTCATCGACTGCCCTCCCTCACTCGGCCTGCTCAGCGTCAACGGCTTGGCGGCGGCTTCGGAGGTGCTCGTCCCGATCCAGTGCGAGTACTTCGCACTGGAAGGGCTGGGGCAGCTCTTGAAGCACGTCGGCCTGGTCCAGAAGGGACTCAACCCGACGCTCGAAGTCTCCACGATCGTCCTCGTCATGTACGACGCGAGGACCAACCTGTCGGACCAGGTTGTGCGCGAGGTGCGCGACCACTTCGGCGACAAGGTCTGTCGGCAAGTGGTCCCGCGTACCGTTCGGTTGTCCGAGGCGCCGTCGTTCGGGCAGCCGATTATCGCGTTCGATGCGACGTCCCGGGGAGCCATCGCCTACCGGGAGCTGGCCAAGGAGGTGAGCGGTGGTGCGCCGCAGCGGGCTAGGTAGGGGCCTGGGAGCGCTCATCCCGGACGCCGCCGTCACGGAGGCGGCCGAGGGCGAGGAGCTGGTCCTGCGGGACATTCCCGTGGGTCAGATCGGGCCGAATCCGCATCAACCGCGCAAGGCCTTCGACGAGGAGGCTCTCGGCTCGTTGACCGCGTCGGTCCGGGAGCTCGGTGTGCTGCAGCCGATCCTCGTGCGCCAAGCGGGCGTGGAGCGCTACGAGATCGTCGCCGGTGAGCGTCGGTGGCGGGCCGCGAAGCGGGCGGGCCTGCCGACCGTGCCCGCTCTGGTTCGGGCGGTGGACGACGACACCGCTCTCGAACACGCGCTGGTGGAGAACCTGCATCGTGAGGATCTGAACCCGATGGAAGAGGCGGCCGCCTACCAGCAGCTGCTCGAGGACTTCGGGTTCACTCACGACGATCTGGCTCGCCGCGTGGGACGTAGCCGGTCGGCGGTGTCGAACACCCTGCGGCTCTTTCAGCTCCCTCCGACGATCCAGAGGATGGTCGCCGAGGGCCGGCTTTCGGCGGGCCACGCGCGAGCCCTGCTGGCCACGCCAGACCGGGCGTACCAGGAAGCCCTGGCTCGGCGGGCCGTGGTCGAGGACCTGTCGGTCCGCCAGGTCGAGGAGGCCGTGCGGGCGCGCAGCGCCGACGCCTCGTCGTCGGAGGAGGCCAGCGCAGCCGTCCCACCCGGACGCGAGCCCGCCCTACGAGCGCCCGGGCTCCTCGAGCTCGAAGAAGTGCTCTCGGATCGCTTGGAGACGCGCGTGAAGGTGATGATGGGCGCCAAGCGAGGTCGGGTCACGATCGAGTTCGCCGGTCTCGAGGACCTCGAGCGGATCTACCGGGCAATGACGGGTGCGTCAACTCCCAGGCGCTGACGGACTCCGCCGCGAAGCGGCAAGTCCGGGTCTGCCGGTGAGGGCGCCGCTCATCGCTTGCGTCCACCGATGAGCCGTTCCGCCCGACCCCCGTGGGAGCGTGTCCACGACGGTGATCCGGCTCGTACGGCCGCAGTCGCCCGGCCCAAGGCTGTGAAGGTGAGGGCCATGTCCATTGCACACAGGTTGTGGACAAACCTGTGGTGAACGGTCGACAGGCTGGACGTCAACCCTCGAGAGGATCGGCGACCCACTCGATGAACGCTCGCCGGAGCATCTCGGCCAGCGCCGGGGTGGCCAGCACGACCTTGGCCGGCGGCCCGATCTCGCAGACGACGGACGGCATCCGGGTCTCACGCAGAACCGGCAGTCGCATGGGCAGGACCGCTCCCGCGCCGCCGAGCACTCCGCTCAGCGCGGTTGCCGTCACCTCCGCCAGGTGCGCTCCCCCAGCGGAGGCGAAGACGGCCGTGCCGTAGTACGCGCACCGGCAGCCGGGCTCGTCCCACAGCTGCAGGCCGATGTAGGCGTCGGCCCCGAACTCATTCGCCTCCGATGCGTGCTGCGAACCGTCCGGGTGCTGGCAGAGGATGACTCTGGCCCCCGCTTCGGTGACCGCCCTGCCGGTGGCGGAGGCCAGGGCGGCCAAGCCTCCGTACTCGCCGACCACCAACCGCCTGCCCGCAAGCTCGCGCGGAGCCGTGCGCAGCCGCTCCCTCTCGACGACGCCGCCCTTCACCTGGCCGGGCGCCCGGTCCCCGAGCCGGCCCAGGCTGGCGACGGTCTCGGGGCCGCATATTCCGTCCGTCGTCAGCCCGGTGTTGCGCTGGAAGTCGAGGAGCGCGTTCGCCGTTCGGGGCCCGAAGATTCCGTCGACCCGGTCTGCGAAGAAGCCGAGCCGGCCGAGCGCCTCCTGCAGTGCGGCGACGTCATCCCCGCGCAGCATCGGCGTCCGGTTGTAGAGCAGGCGCTCCCCCGGCCGGTATCCGGCCTCGACCAGCGCAGCCCACGTCTGGCGCCCGCAGATGCCGTCACTCCGCAACCCGCGGGCGGCCTGGAACCGCCGCACCGCTTCGACCGTGGCCTCGCCGAAGCAGTTGCCATCGGCCAGGCAGCCGGCGTATCCCGCGCGCGCGAGGCGTCGTTGGAGGTCCGCGACGGCCTCTCCGTCGTCACCGGCCCTGAGCGGCAGAGTGACGCGATCCATGGTGCGCCATCCTCCCACGCGCGATGCGGGGCGCCCGCACAGCGAGCGCCCCGCAATCGCATCCCGTGCCGAGTGGGTTGGTGGCTCCGGCCCGGCGGTTAGAGGACGTCGTCCAGCTCGGCGAGGAGCTGCTGCTTGCCCTTGGCACCGACCAGCCGCTTCTGGGGGGCACCGTCCTTGAACACGATCAGCGTCGGGATGCTCATGACGTCGAAGCGGCGAGCGAGGTCAGGACTCTCGTCGACGTTGACCTTCGCCACCCTGAGCTTGCCTGCCCGCTCCTGCGCGATGTCTTCCAGGATGGGTGCGATCATCTTGCAGGGCCCGCACCACTCGGCCCAGAAGTCGACGATGACGGGCTCCGCGGAGCTGCCGATCGTCTCGTCGAACGTGGTGTCGCTCAAGGTGCTGATGCCCTCGGCCATGGTCTGTCCTCCTGTGGGGTTCGGCGTGGTCAACCCATGGGAGTGGGACAACCTTCCCGCCACGGTCAGGCGGTGCCTGCCTCGAGCCACCGCTCGGCGTCGATCGCGGCGGCGCACCCGGATCCGGCAGCGGTGATGGCCTGGCGGTACACGTGATCCTGCACGTCGCCGCAGGCGAACACGCCGTCGACGTTCGTACGGGTGCCCGGGCCGGTGATGAGGTAGCCGCCGCCGTCCATCTCGAGCTGCCCCTTGAAGATGTCGGTGTTGGGCCGGTGGCCGATGGCCACGAACAAGCCGGTGGCCGCAAGCGGTGTGCGCTCACCGGTGAGGACGTCGCGCAGCGTGACCCCTTCGAGCTTGGTGTCGCCGTGGAGAGCCTCGACCACGGAGTTCCAGCGGAAGCGGATCTTGTCGTGAGCGAGGGCTCGGGCCTGCATGATCTTCGACGCCCGTAGCTCGTCTCGGCGGTGGACGATGGTGACGGAACGGGCGAACTTGGTGAGGAACAGCGCCTCCTCGACCGCCGAGTCGCCTCCGCCCACCACCACGATGTCGTGGTCACGGAAGAAGAAGCCATCGCAGGTCGCGCAGGTCGACACCCCATGGCCGACCAGCTCCTGCTCGCCCTCGAGGCCGAGCATCACGGGCTTCGCGCCGGTCGCGACGATGAGCGCTCGAGCCAGGTGGGTCGGCTCGTCGGCATGAGGGTCGCCGACCCAGAGGCCGAACGGAGACCGGGCCAGATCCACCCGCTCGACGCGGGCCATCTCGTAGGTCGTTCCGAAGCGTGCGGCCTGGTCCCGAAAGCGGGCCATCAGGTCGGGACCGAGAACCCCGTCGGGGAACCCCGGGAAGTTCTCCACCTCCGTGGTGGTCATGAGCGCGCCGCCGGGTTGGTCCGTCGTGGACGAGGGTTCGCCCTCGATCACCAGTGGCCCGAGGTCGGCCCGGGCTGCGTACAGCGCGGCAGTCAGGCCCGCCGGCCCCGAGCCGACGATGATCAGGTTCCTGACCTCGCTCACATGCCCTCCGTGTGGTTCGTCCGGGCTGGCGCAACCGCAAACCCCGAAGGGCTATTCCGGGGCCTCAGGCGCGCCGGGGCCGTGCGGCACGCCGAAGCGCCACCAGACCGGCGGTGCTGGCCATGGCGCCGACGAGTGCCTCGGCGATCCACAGGCCCCGCCCGGGCCGGTTCAGGTCGACGACACCGAGCAGGTCGGCGATGGCGATGCTCAGGCCCCGCACGAGGAGGATGGTGACCAGCACGAGAGCGGTCGTCCCGAGGATGGCCGCCAGCGCGCCGTAGACGAGGGCGCGGGTTGCGGTGATCGCCGGACCCGTCGTCTTGTCGCGGACCTGACCGACGACGCGGACGATGGTGTCCGCCGCCTGGGCGGGCCAGGCTTCACCGCCCGATGGGCCGCTCGGCTGAGGAGCGGTCGTCCCGGGCCGCGGCGGCGCGCCCAGATCGGGGCGACCGGTGCGGTGGGAGTGGTCGGCAAGTGGCTCGGCCATGGGCGGCGAGCCTAGCCACGGGTGCCGGCGCACGGTGCCTCGTAGCTGCGACAACGCCACCGGCTCAGCGCCGACGGCCTCGGGTCAGCGCTCGATGGCGAACTGGACGACGCACGAGGTCGGGTCCACGACCGACAGCTGGGTCTTCGGCGGGCGGCTGCCTTGAACCGGATTGCTCAGGATCAGCACCGGCCGGCCGGACAACGTGGCCGAGGCGGCGGCGAGGGCGGGACCGAGGGCTCGCCCCGGCGATGAGCGCAAGACCTGGTCACAACGGGTGATCGCGCGGGGCAGCTGGGCGGTACCGCTTCCCTCGGGGGTTGTGGTGCTGCCTGGCGCGTTGCGCCGCGCGAGCGTGCCGGGCTCCACCGAGGCCAGCGCCCGCGTGAGCTCCTGGCGGCCACCGAACCGGCCGAGGTCCGGCAGTTCCGGCACGTTGCTCGGAGGAGCGTTCTGCTGGCGTCCGGCCGGCGTGGTCGGAGGACCTCCGGCGGACCGCTCGGTGGAGCCCGCCCCGCCAGCCCGGCCGGCCGCGCGCAGGTCGCCCCGCCCATCGCCCCGCCCTCTGCCGGTTGCGATCAGCGCGATGCCCGTGACCATCAGGATGACGAGCACCGCCGCCGCAATCGCCGGCGGCGGTAGCCAGCGGGGTCGTCCGCGGGTGCGCCGGCGCTCAGCGGCGAGGGCGGTGAGGGGCCGGGCGATGGTTCTGTCGTCCTCGCCGGTGGCCTCGCGGTCAGCCGCGGCGAGCGCGGCCGCGAGCAGGCGCTGTCGATCCGCGTCGGTGAGGATCGGCTGCTCGCCCGCGAGCCGCTCGGACACCGACTGCAGCTCGGCCACGCGCCCCAGCAGCCTCGGGCTCGACTCCACCCGCGCCCGCTCGTCAGCGTCCGTCTCGCCGTCCAGGTAGGCCGACGCCAGCTCATCGTCGGGAAGGTGATCGTTCATGCGGTGGGCCCTGGGTCGGCGCCTGGGATCGGCAGGTTCGTGCCCGTCAGACGTAGATCGGTGCGGCGCTGGTTCCCGCGGCCGTGCCCGGGGCCGGCCAGGGCGTCGGCGAGGGCCGCGCGTCCCCGGGCGATGCGAGACCTGACCGTGCCGGGGGGGATGGCGAGCACCTCTGCGATCTCTGCGTAGTCGAGGCGGCAGACGTCCCGGAGGATGACGGCTACCCGGAAGCTCTCGGGCAGCGAAGCGAGAGCGGCATCGAGGTCGACCCGGTCCGCGATCACGTCGTCCACGGGGCGGGCCGCCGAGGGCGTGACCTGCGCCGCGGCACGCGGTTCGTCGAGGTCGTCGGGAAGGGGGTCGGCCGCCCGCCGCCGCCGGCGGCGAAGGTCGTCGAGGCACGCGTTGGTGGCGACGCGGTAGGCCCACGTGGTGAAGCTCGACCGCCGGTCGAAGGCCGGCAGCCCGCGCACGATGGCGATCAGCGCCTCCTGCGTCGCGTCGAGGGCGTCGGTGTCGTTGCCCGCGATCCGCCGGCACACGGCGTACAGCAGGGTCTGGTGGCGGCGCAGCAACGTCTCGAGAGCAGCCCGGTCACCGGTCTGTGCGGCCGCGACGAGCTCGGCGTCGGGGTCGGCGTCGATGGGCATGACAGTACCGTTGGCGGCGCGCCCCGCCCGGTGTGGCCTTGCCCGCGCTCAGGAGAGGGTCACTTCCTCGATCCGCACCTCATGGTCTGGCCCGGTGCGGGTGATCCAGATCAGCAGCGCTCCCAGATCACGGTCGACCGGGACGGTCATGGTGCCGCCCGGCGCGACCCGGACCGGGGTGATCGGCTGCGCCCAGCCTGGCAGGCCGGGCGGCGCCGCCCCCGTGTCGGCGGTGCCGTAGAGCGAGAAGGACCACCCGGGGGTCGACGACGTCATGCGCACGGTGTTGACCCTGCCCGTGGCCCGCAGCCGGATCACGAGTCCGACGCCCGGCTTGAGGTTCGTGATGTCGGTGTCGCGGTACCGCTCGGTGGTCCATGCGGTCCGGTTGTTGCCGTCCACGGCCAGGCGGGCCTCAGCGTTGTGCTCCTGGCCGGGAGCCGGCTTGCCGTACGGGTCGTAGGCGGCGGCGCCGGCGATCGACACGGACGCCTGGGCGACGTTGCGGTCTCGACCCGCGGTCGACAGGAGGGTGGCGAGGACGAGCGCGCCAGCGACGACGAGCGCACCGACGAGCACCGGCAGCCGGCGCCGGCGCGTGCGGCGTCGGTGTGGCGCCGGCGGACCCTGGTGGCTGGCATCCGGGTCGGCGCTCGCGTCGCCGGACGGGCCACGGGCCGATCGGCCGGCGCCGGGATCCTCCCCGGCGTCGCCGGTCCGCGCGAAGGGAACCGGTCCCGCTGGCCCGACGTGGCGCGTCGCCTCCAGCGAGGTGTCCGCAGCCAGCAGGGCGGTGCGCACATTGGCGGCGGTGGGCGGCCGATCGCCCGGATACCGCTCGAGGCAGCGGGTCACGATCGAGTCGAGTGACGCCGACAGCTCGGGCCGAACCGAGCGCAGCGGGCGCGGCGGACGATGCAGGCGCGCCAGCGCGGTTGCCGTCTCCGAGTCACCGGTGAACGGCGGCTCGCCGGTGAGTGCCTCGTAGAGGACCACGCCGAGGGCGTAGACGTCGGTCCGGGCATCGACCGTCGCGCCTTCGACCTGTTCGGGAGCGAGGTACTTCGCGGTGCCCAGCATCGACCGTTCGGTCGTCAGGTCAGCTCCTTCGGTCGCCTTCGCGATGCCGAAGTCGGTGACCAGCACGCGCCCCTCGTCGGACAGCAGGATGTTGGCCGGCTTGACGTCGCGGTGGATGATGCCGGCGGTGTGGGCGTGGTCGAGCGCGGCGGCGACCTGCGCTCCGACGGCCACGACGTCGTCCGGGTCCAACCGTCTCCGACGGTCGAGGTGGCGACGGAGCGTCGTTCCCCGGACGAGCTCCATGACGATGGCGTCGATTCCGCCCTCACTGCACGTGTCGTAGACCGACACGATTGCCGGGTGGGACAGGCGGGCGGCGTTGATGGCTTCGGCGCGGAACCGGGCGACAAAGCCCTCGTCGGCGGCCAGGTTGGCGTGCAGGACCTTGACCGCGACCGGCCGGGTGAGCGTCTCGTCGAGGGCCTCCCACACCTGGGCCATGCCCCCGGACGCGATGGGCGCCCGCAGGCGGTACCGCCCGCCGATCAGCGCGCCTGCGCCCACCATCGGAGCGACCGTACGCCACACGAACGAGTGGCGGGCTCCGGTCGCTCCGGTCCGGTCAGGCAGGGTCCTGCCAGGTGAGCCCGATGATGCGGGGTCCCCCATGGGTGCCGATGACCGGGCCGATCGGAGTCACGGTGATCTGGTCCCGGGGGTGGCGCTCGGCGATCAGGTCGAGGAACTCGTCGAGATCGGGCGCGAAGCCGTGCACGACGGCGAGGCGCTCGACGGCGCTCTGCTCGAACAGCCGGTCCCGCAGCCACCGCAGCGCCTTGCCGCGGGTGCGTTGCTTGCCCGCCTCCTTTACCTCGCCGGTCGAGAGGTCGACCAGCGGTTTGATGGACAGCATGCCCCCCAACAAGGCCTGCGCGTTCCCGATGCGACCGCCCTTCTTGAGGTTCTCGAGCGTGTCGAGGGCACCCACGACGTGGGTTCGTGCCCGCTCGGCCTCCACCCGGGCGACGACCTCGTCCGCGCTCGCGCCGGCCTCGGCCGCTTCGGCGGCGGAGACCACGAGGCTGCCGAGGCCCATCGTGATCGACTTCGAGTCGAGGACGCGCACGTCGAGATCGCCCTGGAGCTCGCGGGCGGCGTTCTCTGCCGACTGCATCGTGGCCGACAGAGCGGCCGAGAGGTTGATGCACACGACCGCATCTGCTCCGTCGGCAGCTGCCTTGTGGAAGGCCTCCGCGAACCGGCCGGGAGCAGGTGCGGCCGTCGACGGCAGGGTCGGGCTCGTGGCCATCCGGTCGTAGAACTCCTGCACCGACAGCTGCTCGCGGTCCACCAGCTCCTCGTCGCCGAAGCGAATGGCGAGCGGAACGATCTCGATCCGGTGCGCTCGGACCAGGTCCTCGGGCAGATCGCAGGCGCTGTCGGTGACGATCCGGACTCCGGCCATGCGTGTTCCTCCGGTGGCGGTGCGGGCGGCCGCAGCCGCCCGGTGCGGGACCTGCTGTGACCCTGCCCCGCTCGGGAGCGTTACGTGCCGGTCAGGACGGCTACCGGCCGGCCGGGATCTCTGCGGCGGCCGGGCCGGTCCCCGCGGGCGCCGCCCGAGGCTCCCCGTCGCCGCCGGTCGGTGCCTGCGGGCCGGCTCGGCGGGTCCGCCGGCTGCGGCGCCAGTGCCGGGCCCACCACAGCAACAGGAAGAGCAGGGCCCCGATCGACAGCGCGGCACCCAGGCCGGACACCGCCGTGGAGCGGACCGTGTACCGGGTGGTGGCCAGCACGATCCCGCCGTCGGGTGAGGTCACCCGCACGAGCAGCGGAGACGTACCGGGGCTTCGGGCTCTGACCCGGATGCGGAACCGCTGGGTACCCGGCTCCAACCGCTCGGAGACGGTCGCGCCCAGCGGGAACTCGAGACGTGACCCCGCCTCGAGGGTGACGACCACGTCGATGGGTCGGCTCAGGCGGTTGCGAACGACGACAGGCAGGTCGGTGTCGCGGGCGGTCAGGGTGACGGTCTGGCGGGCCGGAGCGTCGATGGCAGCGGTCCGCCGCCCGATGGCTGCGAGCACGGCCGCGGGGTACGCCAGGCGCTGAGCCGGCCGGAGGTCGTCGGCCGCCGAGACATCCAGGCGCTGGTCGAGAGCCGCCGGCAGCGGATCTGCCTTCGGGAGCAGGGAGGCGAACGAGGCAACCTGGCGCCGCGCCGCCTGGACGGAGGCGGGGTAGCCGTCGAGGTCGTTGCCGGATGGTCGTGGTCTGCGGGCTCCTTCGGAGCGCAGGCCATCGAACAGCCCGGCCAGGGTGGTCGGCCGTACGACCCGGCCGCCGGCGGTCAAGCCGGCCAGGACGGCCTCGAGATCGGGCCCTGCGACCTGCCAGTCGGGGCCCGGCGCGACGACCACACCCCGGGCCGCACCGGGGTCGCTCTGCCAGATCGTCACCAGATCGGCCAGTAGACGATGGGCGGCCAGGACCGGATCGGCCCGCTGGGTCAGCAGTGCTCCTTCGCTGCTGTCGATCACGACCAGAGGTGTCGCCAGGCCGGTTTCCACGGAGTAGGGCAGCCGAGCGGGCGGGGCGCCGCCGGTGGAGCGGCTGTCAGGACTGGTTGCCCCCGGGTCCGCGACGACCTGGTCCACCCCGGTGAGGCGCATGAGGCGGGCGGCGTCGCGTGTCAGCGGCCCACGCAGCAGGAAGGTCCGCCCGTCCGGCCGCTTCAGTCGCGCCGTCAGCGCCGCGGTGCCGCGATCGCGCAAGCGCGTGAGCTCCTCGGAGAGGCCCGCGTCCACCCAGTCGCTGAGGCGGACGTCGACGTACGGCTCCGCGATGAGCTGCCGTCCCGCCAGCGCGCGGCGGAGGCTGTCGAGGGCCGACGCCGCATCGCCGCCCTGGCGGGCGAGCGCGTCGACGGTCTCGGGAGTGGCGGCCACGGAGACCGGCACGCTGGGGTGCGCTCGCAGCGCGAGGGCGGTGGCGGCCACGGACCGCACGACCCGCGCCGGCAGCCGCGACGTCGCGCCGCCGGGCGACGTGGTGGGCGGCGCGTGGACCGGCACCACGAGGGCGACGCGGAGCGGGGCCACTTCGGCGTCCGGCGCAGGCAACCGGACGAGATGGGTGACGATCTGGTTCAGGCTGCTGCCCTTGGCGTCGACCAGATCGACGGCGAGGGGGTAGGCCCCCGCGCCACCCAGACCCCTGGACAGGCCGAGGTTTCCGGGACCGGTCACGTTGTGCGACAGGAGCCCGACGGTAAGGGTCGCCCGCTTCGTGCCGGCGCCGGCGTTGTTGTTGCCCGCGCTCGCCGGGAGGAGGTCGAGGGCAACCGGCGGCACTGAGGCGAGGCTCTCGCCGAGGTCGGCGCCGAACAAGGTCCGGAGGAAGGTGGGTTGGTCCTCGACCCGCTGGTACAGCCGAGCCTGGATCCGTGCGCCCCGGGGAGCGCCGGTCACGTCGAGGACGAGACGGAAGACGCCGTCGCGGGCGACCCAGGCCGACTGCTCGACGACGCGAAGCCCCGGCCGCGGGGTCGGGCTCGCAGTCGCGGCCCGAGGGTTCGCTCGGGCGGCGGGGGCCGGGACCGCTCCGGCCACTCCGACTGCTCCTGCGGCGGCCGCGGCTCCCGGCAGCGTGGAGGGCTGCGGTGCGGACGTGAGTGCGAGCGACGCAGCCAGGGCCGCCAGCAGCGACCGCGCGCACCGCCGCCGCCGGACCACGGCCCGGGGCCCCCGGTGTGCCGTCATCGGCTTCCACCGACGTCGCGGGACAGGACCACGAGGCCGTGAGGCAGGTGGCGGAACCCGAGGCGCTCGTAGAGGGCGAGCGCACCGGAGTTGCCGTGTTGGGTGTTGACCAGGGCCTGGGCGGCACCGTGGCGGCGCAGCCAGCGCAGACCGTCGGCCGCGAGCCCCGCGCCGAGACCCTGGTGGCGGTGGCGAGGGTGCACGGCGAGGCGCTGCAGGTAGCCGCGCCGCCCCGACCGGCCCGTTATGGCGTAGGCGTGGATCGCCTCCCCGGCGACGACCCTGAACCGGGCCGCCGGGGTGGCCCGGATGGCGTCGTCCAACCCCGGGGCGTCGAGCCACCAGAACTCGTCGAACGCCAGTCGGTCCAGGGCGAGGACGTCCACGCGATCGCCGCGCCGGCCTCGCCGGTGCCCAGGTGCGGACGCGCGGGGAACGTCGACGAGGTCGTGCGCCAGCAGGTGCAGCCGCTCGCGCAGCTCGAAGCCCGCCCGCTCGAACGGCTCGCGCTCGGGCGGAGCGAGGGCGCCGGTGACGACCCGCCGCACGCCTCGGTCGCCGAGGTCGTCGACGCATCGGCGCACCACCTCGGCCGTCGGCAGAGGCGCGCCGGGCAGCGGGGCCACCAGGGCCACGGCCGCGTCTCCCCTCCACGGAACGATGCGGAGCCGGGCGGCACCGGGTCGCAGAAGGGAACCGCCGGTCACGGCCGGCGACCGGAGCAACGGGGCAGGAGCACTCGACGCCACGATACGGCCGGGCCGCGCATCGCTGGGGCCGGGTGGCGCGACGACGGGTGCCCGGTGGGCGGGCGCGTCGCGGGCAGGCGTCGGGGCCGGATCGTCGCGCCGGGCCACCGCTAGCCTCCGGCCCGGTGACCCTGCTCTACCTGACCGACCCACGGTTCCTGGACCACGACACGGGTCGCGGGCACCCCGAGCGCCCCGCTCGGCTGGGCGCGGTGGCCCAGGGGATCGATGCCGCCGGGTTGCGCGAGGCGATCGTGCCGGCGGAGCCGCGGCGGGCCACCCGCGACGACTTGGAACGCGTCCATCCGGGCGCGTTCGTGGACGCCATCGAGCGCTTCTGCTCGGCCGGCGGCGGCGCCATCGACCCGGACACGCACGCCGGTCCCGGCTCCTTCGAGGCCGCCCTGCTGGCCGCCGGTGCGGGCCTCGAGGCCATCGATCGGCTGGACCGGGGTGAGGCCGACGCCGCCTTCTGCGCCGTCCGGCCTCCGGGGCACCACGCCACCAGCACACGGGCCATGGGGTTCTGCCTGTTCAACAACGTCGCGGTGTGCGCCGCGGCGCTGGCGGCCCGAGGCGAGCGCGTCGCCATCGTCGACTACGACGTCCACCACGGCAACGGCACGCAGGCGGTGTTCTGGAAGCGGCCCGACGTCCTGTACGTGTCGTTCCACGAGTGGCCGCTGTACCCCGGGACCGGCGGATTGCGCGAGGTGGGCGAGGCGGCGGGGCACGGCACGACGATCAACCTCCCGTTGCCGGCCGGCGCCACCGGCGATGTGTACCGAGACGCGGCCGATCGGGTCGTCCTGCCCGCCCTCGCCGACTTCGGCGCGACCTGGCTGCTCGTCTCCGCCGGGTTCGACGCCCACCGGGCCGATCCGCTCTCCGGCATGGGCCTCAGCGCAGGTGACTTCGCCGATCTCACCGGCGATCTGCTCGGCGCCGTGGCGCCCGGGCGTCGGATCCTCCACCTCGAGGGCGGGTACGACCTCGACAGCCTCGCCCTGTCCTGCGGTGCCGCCATGGCCGTGGCGGCGGGCGAACGGTTCAGGCCCGAAGCACCCACGTCGGGAGGACCGGGCGGCGACGTTGTGGCCGGCGCGCTCAAGGTCCGGACCGTGGCGGCCGACGGATAGGGGTGGCGCCCGCTGTCGTAGCACCGCCGGGAGGATGACGTGGCCCAGCTTTCCCACCTGCTTCATTTCCTCGTGGAGCAGCGAGGCTCCGACCTGATCGTCAAGGTGGGCTCCGTCCCCCACGTTCGCCGCGACGGTCGCCTGCACGCGACGAGCATCTCGGCGATGGGGCCGGCCGAGATCGAGGCCCTCGTGGCCGAGCTGATCCCGATCGAGAAGGCCGAGGAGCTGGCCGAGCGCGGAGAGGCCGACATCGCGCACAGCGTCTCGGGTGTCGGCCGGTTCCGCGTCAACGTGTACCGCCAGCGGGGTTCGCTCGGCATGGCCATCCGCCGGGTCCTGCCGGGCGCGCCGTCCATCGCCGACCTGAACCTTCCGCCGGTCGTGGAGCGCATCGCATCCGAGGAGCACGGACTGATCCTCGTGACCGGCCCGGCTTCGTCGGGCAAGACCACGACGGTCTCGGGCATCGTCGACCACATCAACGCCAGCCGGTCGGCGCACATCGTGACGCTCGAGGACCCGATCGAGGTCCTGCACTCGGACAAGCAGTCGATGGTCAGCCAGCGGGAGCTGGGCAGCGACGCGGCGGATCTGGCCACTTCGCTGCGGCGCGTCGGCCGCCAGGACGCCGACGTGGTGTACGTGACCGAGGTGAACGACCCGGCGGTCGCGGCCGCCGCTCTCCACGAGGCCGCGGCCGGGCGGCTCGTCATCTCGACCATGACCACCTTGACCGCCGCCCAGTCCGTCACCCGGTTCGTCGAGTTCTTCCCGCCGCACCAGCAGCGCCAGGCGCGCCGTGAGCTCGGAGCGGTGCTGCGCGGTGTGGTGACGCAACGGCTGCTCGACCGGGCCGACGGCCGCGGGCGCATCCCCGCGGTGGAGGTGCTGGTCGGAACCCAGAAGGTGATGGACACGCTCATCGCCGGGACCGACGAGGAGGCCCTCGAGCAGCTCATCACCGAGGGCGAGTACCACGGCATGCAGTCGTTCGACCAGGCGCTGTTCCAGCTCTACAAGCAGAACCTGATCGCGGTGCGCGAGGCGCTGGCCGCGGCGTCCCGACCGGAGGACCTGCGCATCACGCTGGGCCAGGCGGGCTACTCCGCCGCGCACTGACGGTCGACGGGGCCAGCCGAGCGTCGGCAGGAACCGGCTCGGGGACTGCGACCGGCCCGCATCTCGGTGCGTGGCGGGCGGGGTCGCGTCGGTACGTTGGCGGGATGGTCCCGGAGCGGCTGCGCGAGGTGCTGGCCGAGGTGCGCCCGCTCGCCGACGCCTTCGCGGCATCGGGCCGGTCGCTGTACCTGGTGGGCGGGATCGTCCGGGACCAGCTGCTCCGCGTACCCCTCGCCCCCGGGGTCGACATCGACCTGACGACCGACGCCCGGCCTCCCGACATCAAGCGGATCGTCGGACCGGTGGCCGAGGCCATGTGGGCGCAGGGCGAGCGCTTCGGCACCATCGGCTGCAAGGTCGGCGGGCGCGCCTTCGAGATCACGACGCACCGGGCGGAGGCCTACCAGCCCGGCTCGCGCAAGCCGGACGTCCGGTTCGGTGACGACATCGAGGTCGATCTGTCGCGCCGGGACTTCACGGTCAACGCGATGGCGCTGACCCTTCCGGGTGCCGGCGAGCCTCAGCTCGTCGACCCCTTCGACGGCGCGGCCGACCTGGCCGCCCGCAGGTTGCGGACCCCGCTCGATCCCGAGGTGTCCTTCACGGACGACCCACTCCGGATGCTGCGCGCGGCCCGGTTCCTCGCCGGCTACGGCCTCGTGCCCGACGAGCCGCTCGTGCGCGCCGTCGAGCGCCTCGCGACCCGGCTCGAGATCGTGTCCCCCGAGCGGATCCGCGACGAGCTCGACCGGCTCGTCGTCGTGGAGGACCCCGCTGACGGCCTGTGGTTCCTGGTCGACACCGGCCTGGCCGAGCAGTTCCTCCCGGAGCTGCCGGCCATGCGCCTGGAGCAGGACCCGGTCCACCATCACAAGGACGTGCTCGCCCACACCATCGCGGTCGTGGGGAACGTCCGTGCCCGCACGGACGACGGCTCGCCGAACCGGGTGGTGCGGCTCGCCGCGCTGCTGCACGACGTCGGCAAGCCCAAGACCCGCTCGTTCCAGGCGGGCAAGGGAGCCACCTTCCACCACCACGAGGTCGTGGGTGCGCGCATGGCGCGGGACCGCATGCAGGCCCTGCGCTACCCGAACGAGGTGGTCGACCAGGTGACGCGCCTCGTGTTCCTCCACCTGCGGTTCCACACGTACCGGCTCGGCTGGACGGACTCCGCCGTCCGCCGCTTCGTGCGCGACGCGGACGGCCTGTTGGCCGAGCTCATCGAGCTGACCCGCTGCGACTGCACGACCCGCAACGTGCGCAAGGCCCGCATGCTCGGCCGGCGGATGGACGAGCTGGAGGAGCGCATCGCCGAGTTGCAGGAGCGGGAGGAGCTGGCCGCCATCCGTCCCGACCTCGACGGACGCCAGGTGATGGAGCACCTCGGCGTGCCGCCCGGGCCGGTGGTCGGGCGCGCCCTGGACCACCTGCTCGAGTTGCGCCTCGAGGAGGGGCCGCTGGGTGAGCAGGAGGCCCTTCACCGCCTCGACCGGTGGTGGGCCGAGCAGTCCCCGGCCTGACGGATGGGCGGGGGCACGCCCTTCGCCGCCCGTGGCCGAGGTCAGCTCGACTCGCCGACCTCGCCGCGGTCCGCGCCGGCGCCGGGATCGCCGCGATTGGATCGCCGGGCCCCGGGATCGCCGGGGTTCCTAGGAGCCCTGCTTGCGCGCCCGGAAGACGACGGTCGCGGGGACGACGGCGTCGAGGCTGCCCGCCGGAGCGCCGGTCGGGATCGGCTCGAGGAGCGTGTCGACCCGGAACCCCGTGTTCAACAGCGCCCGGAAGACGGCCGCGACGGTGCGCGGGTGGTCCTCGACCTCCTCACCGTCGCGCACCCAGGTGATCGGCTCCTCGTCGGCGTAGCCCCGCACGACGCGCGGTTCCGCGGTGCCCGTGCTCAGCATCAGCCGGGCGGGATGCGGCAACGAGAAGGCGAAGGCGTGCTCCGGCTTGAGGACACGGTGGACCTGGCGGAAGACGCGCGGCAGGTCCGACACCTCCGCCAGCGCGTACGAGCTGAACACCGCGTCGATGGCGTCGGCGCGGACGAAGGCCAGTTCGGCCAGACCGGTGGCCCGCTGGAGCTCGACCTTGACGCCGGCTGCTTCGGCCGCCCGGCGGGCCAGCTCCAGCTGGGCCGCGTCGGCATCGACGGCGATCACCTTGGCCCCCTGGCGGGCGAACGCCACGGACGCGTGCCCGGCGCCGCACCCGAGGTCGAGCACGCGGCGCCCGTCGAGAGGACCGAGCAGGCGCAGCCGCCCCTCGTCGGGGATGCCGTCGCCGTAGACGGCCGCCTCCGTCCCCAGGCTGGCGCCCGCCCGGCCGGCTGCCGTGAACCGGGTGCGCTCGGGGGGTTCAGGCGAGGGGCTGTCGGGCGGGGGCGCGCTGCGTCGAGTGGCCATGGCTCCCACGATCCCATGCGGGTGACCATCCGGCGCGAACCTGGTGGGTGATGCGGCTGACGCCGGCGCGGATCGACGACCTCGACTGCGATCTCAGCGCTCGCGGACCTCCACGACGCGGCCGCGCTGCACGACGAGCACGCGGTCCGCGCGCCGGTGGACCGCGGGCCGGTGCGACACGGCCAGCACCGTGGCCCCGGTCCGGCCGAGGACCCGTCGCCACAGCTCGGCCTCCGTGGCCGTGTCCAGCGCGCTCGAGAGGTCGTCCACGACCAGCAGGTCCGGTTCGCGGACGAGGGCCCGGGCTGCCGCGGCCCGCTGCACCTGGCCGCCGGACAGCCGCACCCCTCGGGTCCCCACCACCGTGGCGAGACCCTCCGGCATGGCGGTCACGTCGGCGTCGAGGCAGGCGAGGCGGACGGCCTCCCAGAGCGAGCCTCCGTCCGGCCAGCCGAGCAGGATCGCGTCGGCCAGGGGCTCGCTGAACAGGCGAGGCACCTGGGGCACGTAGGCGGCGCGGGGCGGAACGAGGAACTCCGACGGCTCGTCGACGGGGCGACCGTTCCAACTGACAGTGCCGGCGCTGGCGGCGACGAGCCCCAAGACGGCGCGCAGCAGCGTGCTCTTGCCGGCTCCCACCTCACCGGTCACGACCACGACCTCGCCGCGCCGCACGACGAGGTCGACGCGGTCGATCCCGCCACCCTGCTCGTGGCGGGCGGTGAGGCCTTCGGCCCGCAGCTCCACCAGGGCATGCCCGTCGCGGACCGGTGGCGCCTCGAGCGGTGGTGGCCCGGTCCGGAGGTGGATCGGCACCGGAGCGGCCGGCGCGAGCGGGTCGTCGCCCGGTGTGAGCTCGGCGAGGCGGGCGACCGACACGTCGGCCTGGCGCTGGTAGGTGCCGAGCGAGGCGACCCACCGGGGGAGCGAGCCGATCACGGTCACGTAGGACGCGAACAGCGCGACCTCCCCGACCGAGACCGCCCGCCGCCGAGCGGAGAAGGCCAGTGCCAGCAGGACCAGTCCGATCCCTGCCTCGCCCACCGCGGAGGCGAGCGAGCGCATGACCGCGGTGGCGACCTGGTCACGGTGGGCCCGGACGGCGCGATGGCGGTTGAGCGCCCGGAAGCGTTCCAGGACGGCATCTTCCGCCCCTGCGGTCCGCAGAGCGAGGATCCCGCCGAAGGTGTCGCCGACGAACCCCGTGACGGCCGCCGTCGCCCGCCGGGCAGCCAGGCGCCAGGCTCTGAGGCGCGGAGCCATCGCCCGCACCGCCCAGGCCGTGACGGCGACCGGCAGCGCGGCCACCAGCGTGGCCCGCAAGTCGACGGTGGACAGCACGGCGAGGCCGATCACCGACGCGACGCCGGCGCCGGTCACGTCCAGCCAGACGTCGCACACGAGCGCTAGATCGAAGGTGTCGTCGCGGAAGCGGCTGACCGCCTCGCCCGAGGACGAGGGGAGCCGCCCCGTGGCGGGACCGGGCCGCAACAGCACCGACCGGAGCATGTTCACCCGGGGGACCGTGTTCCAGCCGACCCAGGCGCCGTTCCATTGCACGACGCCGAGGAGCAGACCGAGCCAGCGGACCGCCTCGACCGCGCCCATGGCGACGAGCGCGTGCCACACCGTGAACCCGCCTCGGGGATCGACGTCGACGCGGGAGAGGGCGACGGTGAGGAACCAACCGGCCGCCAGTGGCACCGACCAGAAGATCGTCCACCACACCAGCCCGATCAGGAAGGCCGCAGGGTCTCCTCGGACGAGCCGGAGCGCCGCGCCCACGGAACGCCGGGGCGCGTCGCGGTCCTCGAGGTCGTCCCGGCCAGCGCTGGTGGCGGGTGGAGCCGGCGTGTCCTGGCTCACGGGTGGTCTCCGAGCAGGGCCGTGCCGGCGCTGGCCCGCGCCGCGAACCGTGAGGAGGGGTCGGCTGCGAGCGCCTCGCGCGGGCCCCACTCCACGACGGCGCCGTCGTCGACCACGGCGATGAGGTCGGCCCGATCCAGCGTGGCCAGCCGGTGCGCCACCACGACGGCGGTCCGGCCGGACAGCAGGCGGTCCGTCGCCTCGACGAGGCGCGCTTCGGTGGCCGGATCGAGCCGGCTCGAGGCTTCGTCGAGGACGACCACCCCCGGGTCGGCCAGGAAGGCCCGCGCCAAGGCGAGCAGCTGGGCCTGGCCGGCGGACAACCGGTCGGCTCCCGCAAGGTCCTCGTCGAGACCACCGGGCAGGCGGGCGAGCCACTCGCCGAGACCGACGTCGCCCAGGACGGTCCGCAGGCGCTCGTCGTCGGCGACGAGGGCACCGAACAGCGTGACGTTGTCGCGCACGCTGGCCCGGAACAGCTCGACGTCCTGGGTGACGACGGCGATGTGCCGGCGCAGATCGGCGAGCGGCACGTCGCGCACGTCCACGCCGCCGAGGCGAACGGCACCGTCGTCGACGTCCCAGAGGCGGGCCATCAGGCGCCCCAGGGTGGTCTTGCCGCTGCCGGTGCGACCCACCACTCCGAGCACTGCGCCAGCGGGGATGCGCAGCGTGACGTCGCGCATGGCCGGCTTGCCGCCCCGTTCGTAGGCGAACGTGACGCCGTCGAGCTCGACGGTGAGGGCGCCGGCCCCCGGCGCCGGCCCGGGGCCGTCGACGATGCTCGGCCGTTCGCCGAGGAGGCGGGCGGTGCGGCGCAGCCCGGCGGCCGCCTTCTGCATCTCCTGCAGCTGCTCGGCGACCTGCTCGAGCGGGCGGCGCACGAGCTGGACGTAGCGGGCCAGGGCGAGGATCGACCCGAGGGAGATGGCGCCCCGACGCTCCAGCGCGACCGCGAGGCCGACCACCGCCGCGGTGCCGAGGGCGTGGACGACACCAGCCACCGCGTACCCGGCGTCGATGCGGACGGCCTCCCTGCGCTGGGCCCGCCACAGCGCGGCCGAGTGCACCAGCAGACGGTGGACGCCGTAGCCCCCGGCGCCGTTGGCGCGCAGGTCCTCGATGCCGCCGAGTCGCTCCTCGACGTCGCCGTAGAGCTTCGACTCCACCTCCCGGCGGGCATCGCTGGCCGGAACGCCGAGCGACCGCAGGCCGGCCAGCGCGGCGACGGCCGACGCGGTGACCAGCACCACCGCGGCGCCGGCGCGCCAGTCGATGGCCACGGACACCACGAGCGCGCCGGCCACCAGCACCGCGTTGCCGACGAGGTCGGCCACCGCGCTCCCGGTGAACCTGGTGACCGCTTCGACGTCGCCATCGACCCGCTCGATCAGCACGCCGGGCGCGTGGGAGGCGTGCCAAGGCAGGTCGAGCCGGAGGGCGTGGGCGGCGAGCCGCTCTCGCAGGCGGTTACCGGCTCTCCAAGCCACCTCGACCGCGCCCCACGTGACCGCGAGCAGCAACACCTCGGCGACGACCGCGATCGCCAGGTAGGCGCCGGCGAGGCCCAGCAGCACGCCGGTGGGCCGGCGTGAGGCGGCGGAGTCCACGAACCGGGCCAGCACCAGGGGCCCGGCGAGGGGCAGCAGGCGAGCGATCACGAGCAGGGTCACGAGCGCGCCGACCTTGCGCCGCTCGGGGCGCAGGAAGCCGGCGAGGAGCCGCAGGTCGGAGGTGGGAGCGTCAGGCATCAGCGGTCGGCGGGGGCCGGGGTGGGCCGGGGTGGCGTGCCGGCTCCCGGCCGAGCTCGCCGACGAAGTGCCGGCGGAGCGCCGGCCGAGCGTCGGCCGGCGCGGCGGCTCCTGACGGTACGGCTGCGCCGGTACGAGGCCACCAACCATTTTCGATGGCCTCGACCGCCGACGGGCGAATTGTCCGCCGGCACGTCCCCCGGCGCGGTCCGCCCACTAGCCTGCGCAGCCGTGCCGTTCAGGCCCGACGCGGTTCGGGGGGCCGGGTTCCGAGGCCCCGGCGAGATCGACTACCGCCTCGCGCGCCAGGCCGTGCTGTCGGAGTTCCGCAAGGGCAGGCTGGCCCGCCACGAGGTGTGCGACGCACATCCCGAGCTGCGCCGAGCGGCTCGCGAGGTGGGTGACGTCACGTCGCAGGACTGCCCGATCTGTGAAGCGGAGCCGGTGGTGCTCGTGTCGTACGTGTTCGGGCCCCGCCTGCCCGCGCACGGCCGCTGCCTGACCGCCAAGGGCGAGCTGCGCCGCCTGGCCAGCCGGGGAGGGCCGTACGCCTGCTACGTCGTCGAGGTCTGCAGGGCGTGTGGCTGGAACCACCTGGCCCGCACCTTCGTCGTCGACCCCGCCACCCGTCGCGCCGCCGCACGCTGAGGGCTTCGGCGCCGAGCCCAGCGGGGCGGAGCGGCTGGGGCCGGTGCTGTCCCGCCCGGTACCCTCCCGGGCGTCCGGTCCGCCTACCGTCCGCGCTCCGACATGCCCCGCACCCGTTCGATCCGCGCCTCCGACCTGACCACGACCCGTTCCGGCGAGGTCCGCAGGCGCAGCTTCCTGTGGCGCTGGCGGCGGTTCCTGTTCGGGGCCGGCCTGTTCCTGCTCACCCTCCTCGCCGGCCTGGCCGTCGTGCTGTCACGCATCCAGTTGCCGGGGCCGCCGCCCGTGGAGGCGCAGACCACGTTCGTGTGCGCGGCCGACGTGCCCCTCGGCCGGTGCGGAGCGGCCAACGCGCTGGCCGTCCTCCACGGCCAGGAGGACCGCTCGTCGGTGTCGCTGGCGCGCGTGCCGCTCGTGATGCAACGGGCGCTGCTGGCCGCCGAGGACCGCAAGTTCTTCGATCACGGTGGGGTCGACCCGCTGGGCATCACCCGGGCCGCGTGGGCGGACATCCGCAACAAGGGCGCCATCCAGGGCGGGTCGACGTTGACCCAACAGCTCGTGAAGAACCTGTACCTCGGGCACGAGCGCACGCTGACGCGCAAGCTCAAAGAGGCGGTGATGGCGGTGAAGTTCGAGCAGAAGTACTCGAAGCGCCAGATCCTCGAGCTCTACTTGAACACCGTCTACTTCGGCCGCGGTGCGTACGGCATCCAGGCCGCGTCGCAGGCCTACTTCGGCAAGGACGTCGGGGCTCTGACGCTTCCCGAGGCGGCGCTGCTCGCCGGGTTGGTGCGCTCGCCTCAGACCGGTGAGCCCTACCGGTTCCCGCAGGAGGCGAAGCGCCGGCGGCTGTCGGTGCTCGAGAACATGCGCAAGGCCGGGTGGATCACCCCTGCGGAGCTCCGAGCCGCCGACGCCGTCCCCTTCGACATCTTCAACGGGCTGCGCCTGTGGGCGCCCTCCCAGGGTGTGGAGATCCGCAAGGGCGGTTCGCCCGGTACGCCGGAGTACGCAGCGACGCAGTACTTCGTCGAGTACGTCCGCCAGCAGCTCGTGCGCCGCTACGGCACCGACGCCGTCTACGGCGGTGGGCTGCGCGTGTACACGACGCTCGACCTTCGCATGCAGCGGGCCGCGTACGAGGCGGTGACGGAGACGCTCGACCAGCCCGGGGACCCGGCGGGTTCGATCGTGGCGCTCGACGACCAGGGCCAGATCAAGGCGATGATGGGCGGGACCGACTACAAGGCGTCGAACGTGAACCTGGCCACCGGCCGGCAGGGCGGCGGCAGCGGTCGCCAGCCCGGGTCCACGTTCAAGCCGTTCGCCCTGGCCGAGGCCGTCCGCGAGGGCTATTCGCTGCAGTCGGTCTTCTCGTCTCCACCACAGCTCGAGTTCCCGCAGTTCCCCCAGCCCGACGGCGGGCCCTGGGTGGTGCGCGGTGGGTGCTGCGGTGGCCGGGCCACGCTGCTCCAGGGCACGCAGAACTCGGTGAACACGGTCTTCGCGCAGCTGATGGTCAAGCTCGGGCCGCCCGCCGTCATCGACATGGCGCGCCGGCTCGGGATCACGTCCACGGGAGCGGACCTGCCGCCGGTCCCGTCGCTGGTGCTCGGGTCGGGGTCGGTGTCGGTGCTCGACATGGCCTCGGCGTACTCGACGTTCGCCGACCGGGGCGTGCACGTCGAGCCGCGCGCCGTGGTGCGCGTCGACCGGGCGGACGGATCACTGCTCGACCGGTTCGAACCGAAGCGCACGCCCGTCCTCACCAGCGAGCAGGCCGGGCTGGTCACCTACGCGCTCCAGCAGGTCGTCAAGTACGGCACCGGCCGCGCCGCCGCCTTCGGGCCCGACATGGCGGGCAAGACCGGTACCACGCAGAACAACAAGGACGCCTGGTTCCTCGGGTTCACCCCGAAGCTCACGGCTGCGGCATGGATGGGCTACCCGGGCAAGCCGGGGCAGCCGGTGCCCGAGATGAGCTCGGTCCACGGTCTGACGGTGCAGGGCGGCAACCTGCCCGCGCAGATGTGGCGACGGTTCATGCAGAAGGCCACGGCCGGCATGGACACGGGCACGTTCGCGCTGCCGGCCGACCCGACCCAGGGCCGCCAGGTCAACCCGGAGCTGGCGACGACGGTCCCGCCGCGCCCCAGCACGACCCGGCCGCCGAGCTCGCTGCCGCCGACGACGGCTCCGGGCACGGCCACCTCGCTGCCGCCCACGACCCCGCCGACGCATCCGCCCACCACCCCGCCGCGGACGACGGCTCCGCCGATCACGATCCTGCCGCCGCCGACGTCACCGGATCGCGGTGGCGGTGGCGGGCAGCCCGGCCGCGGCTGAGCCGCGGCTGAGCTGCGGCTACGCCCGCTGCTCACCCGCGCCGTCGCCCAACACCTCGTGCGGATAGTGCGAGCGGCACGGCAGGCACCACCGCTCGACGTCGGCATCCACGTCGACCCGGCCCGCAGCGTCCCATGAGGCCGGGGTGACGTAGTGCCGGTGGACGTGCACGAGGTCGTCACGCTCGTCGCCGCAGCTGTCACAGGTCCCGGACTCCACCGGCGCCGACGCTACCCACCTCGGCGGCCGTCAGCGGGGTGGGGACGCCGCCGGTCGCCCCGGTCCGGCCGTCTGGGACGCCCGGCGGCGCGGCGGGTAGGTTGGCGGCACCGCCGGCAGCCGAGTGGCGCTGGACGGAACGAGGAGGTGCCCCGATGGGCTCGACCGACCTGCGCAGCGCGCCGCCCACGGCGCCGGCCTTGCGTGCCCCGCTGACCGTGCCGGCGCTGCGTGCCCGCAAGGTGATCGGAGGGGCCGAGCCGCTCGTGATGGTCACCGCGTACGACGCGCCGGGAGCCCGGATCGCCGACGAGGCCGGCGTGGACCTGATCCTCGTCGGCGACAGCGTGGCCATGGTCGTGCTCGGCTACGACGACACGCTGTCGGTCACGGTCGACGACATCGCGCACCACGTGGCTGCGGTGGCCCGTCCCAAGCCGCGGCCCCTCATCGTCGGCGACATGCCGTGGATGAGCTACCACGTGTCGGTGGAGGACACGGTGCGCAACGCGGCCCGGCTCGTGCGCGCCGGCGCCGAGGCGGTGAAGCTCGAAGGCGGTCGCAAGCGGCTGCCGATGGTCGAGGCGCTCATCGACGCGGAGATTCCCGTGATGGGCCACCTCGGTCTCACGCCGCAGTCGGTGCACGCGATGGGCGGTTTCCGGGTGCAGGGTCGCACGACCGAGGCGGCGCGCAGCCTGGTCCAGGACGCGAAGGCGCTCGCGCACGCCGGCTGCTTCTCGATCGTCCTCGAAGGCGTCCCCGCCGAGGTGGCGGCGATCGTGACCGACTCGATCGACGTGCCGACGATCGGCATCGGCGCAGGGCCCGGTTGCGACGGCCAGGTGCTCGTGTTCCACGATCTGCTCGGCATCGAGGACCGCGTCGCGCCGAAGTTCGTCCGTCGCTACGCCTCCCTCAAGGAGGACGCGGTGGCCGCGGTCTCGGCCTTCGCCGGCGACGTGCGCGCCCGGCGTTTCCCCGGCGAGACGGAGAGCTACCACCTGTCGGGCGAGGTCGCCGAGACGCTGGGTCTGTACGGGAGCGGTGGCGCCCGGGGCTGATGCCGCGGCGGGCGGCGGGCGTGGCCGCCTGCTGCTCGCGCTCGGCATCGCGGCTGCGCTCGCCGGGGTCGTCCTCGTGGCCGGTGTGGCGCTGGCCGTCGCCCGCCGAGACGGCGGGCGGGCGGCTCCGTCGTCGCTGTCCACGACATCTCCAACCCCGGGCTCTGGATCGGCGGTCCCCCCGGTTCCGCCCACCTCGGCTCTGCCCCCGGCGCGCGGCCCGTTCGCGCCGGGACGCGCCCCGATCCGCGGCTTCGACGAGGTGCGGGTCGTGGCGATCTCGCGTTCGGGGCGGCGCACCGTGCTGTGCGTCCTGGCGGCCCGCACCGAGGCACAGCGCGAGCGGGGCCTGATGGAGGTGCTGGACGCCCGGCTCGGTGGCTACGACGGGATGGTCTTCGTGTTCGACGACGACCAGCCCGCGTCCGGTGGGTTCTGGATGCGCAACACGAGGCTGCCGCTGTCCATCGTCTGGTTCGACGCCTCGGGGCGCCGTGTCGGTGGGACCGACATGGCACCGTGCCCGGACGGTTCGCCGTGCCCGACGTATCCCGCGGGCAAGCCGTTCCGATCCGCCCTGGAGGTTCCGGTGGACAACCCGCGGCACGGCGTCGTCGGCGGGCTCGCTCGCATCGACGTCGGCGGAGGGTGCGACCCGGCGGGGTGAGTCGAAGGGCATGGCGTCCGCAGGTGCGCTCGTCGCCGCCGCCGCCGCCCCCGTCGACCGCACGAGCCGGCGGCCGGCCCCACCCAGGTCGGACTGAACCCAGCCCCGGTGGACCCTTCGATGAAGCTGTCACACCCCCCGAGCATGATGGGCGCCATGACGAAGTGGTGCCTCGAAGGCCCGGCCGGTACGGTTGCCCGGTCCAATCGAACCCTGCCCCGGTCAGGGGTCCCGGCCGAGGCCGGGTCCAGAGGGAGGTGCGGCCCATGAGGGCCTACGAGTTGATGGTCATATTCGACGGCGATCTCGACGAGTCGACCGTCGCCGGTGTGATGAACCGCATCGGCGGTGAGGTGGAGTCCGTCGGTGGGCGCATCGTCACCACCGACAAGTGGGGCAAGCGCCGCTTCGCCTACGAGATCGACCACAAGCACGACGGGTTCTACGTGGTGTTCGAGGTGCTGGCGGAACCCGGCGCCCTCGATCACCTCGAGACCACCCTTCGGCTCGCGGACGAGGTGGTCCGCCACAAACTGATCCGCCTGCCTGAGCGCGAGGCCGCCCGCCGCGGCCTCGGCGAGGGTGAGGCTAGCCCGGCCGCCGCGGCCGGGTGACCTGGGAGGACCCCTGCCATGCCTGACAACACCGTCACCCTCGTGGGCAACGTCACCCGCGACCCCGAACTGCGCTTCACGCCATCCGGCCAGGCCAAGGTCACGATCGGCCTCGCCGTCAGCCGGCGCTGGCAGAACCGCTCCACCAACGATTGGGAGGAGCAGACCTCCTTCTTCAACGTGATCGCCTGGCGCGACCTCGCCGAGAACGCCGCCGAGTCCGTCGAGAAGGGCTCGCGCATCGTCGTCACCGGCCGCCTCGAGCAGCGCTCGTGGGAGACCGACAACGGCGAGCGTCGCTCGGTCATCGAGGTGGTGGCCGACGAGATCGCGGCCAGCATGCGCTGGGCGACCGTGAAGGTCACCAAGGTCGACCGCCGCGAGGGGGGCGGAAGCAGCGGCGGTGGCGGCGGAGACGGTGGCGCGAGCCGCTCCGGAAGCAGCAGCGGCCGGCCCGTCCAGAAGCAGGAGCCGTCCTACGCCGGCGGTTACGACCACGACGAGGAGCCGTTCTGATGGCACCCAAGCCCAAGCGCGGCAAGAACAAGGACAATGCTCGCCGCGCCAAGAAGAAGATCAGCATCCTGACCCAGGAGCGGGTGGAGTACGTCGACTACAAGGACGTCAACCTGCTGCGCCGGTTCATGTCCGACCGCGCCAAGATCAGGGCGCGGCGGGTCACCGGCAACGACACCCAGCAGCAGGCCGAGATCTCCAAGGCCATCAAGAACGCCCGTGAGATGGCCCTCCTGCCGTACGCCAGCCGGGTCACGCAGCAGCGTGGTGGCCGGGGCGAGCGCTCCGAGCGCGGCGGGCGAGCCGACGGACCGCCGCCGCGTCCCACCGCGCCGCCGCCCGGGCCCGTCGCCGCGGCCGATGAGGAGCCGGTGGCTCAGGCGCAGGAGGTCGAAGCCTGATGCGCGTCATCCTGCGCTCCGACCTCCAGTCGGTCGGCACCAAGGGCGAGGTGGTTGAGGTGGCCGACGGCTATGCCCGCAACTACCTGCTGCCGCGGGGCTTGGCCATGAAGGCGACGAAGGGCGCGGAGGCTCAGGGCGACGCCATGCGGCGCGCTCGGTCCGTGAAGGACGCGGCCGCGCGCAGCGCCGCCGAGGAGATCGCCAAGACGCTGGTACCGACCACGATCCACGTGACGGCCAAGACGGGCGGCGGCTCAGGCGCCGGTGAGGGCGCGCGCCTCTTCGGGTCCGTCACCTCGACCGAGCTGGCCGAGGCGATCAAGACGCAGACCGGCATCGACATCGATCGCCGAGCGATCCACCTCGACGAGCCCATCCGAACCACCGGATCGCACCAGGCGACCGCTCGGCTCCACCCGGACGTGCAGTTCCCGATCTCGGTCGAGGTCGCCTCGGCATGAGCCGGGGCCGGTTGCCGCCGGCCCCGTGCGACAGCGTCACCGCCCGCCGAGCCCCGTCGTCGCGCGCGCCCGCGCTGACGCACCGGCTGAGGCGACGTACCCGACGTGTCGCGCCGGCCGGCAGCGCGACCGGCCCGACCGGCCCGACCGGCCCGACCGGTGCGGTCGCCCCGTCGTCCACAGCGGTCCACAGCCGCTCCACAGGCGGCGAGCCCTTTCCCACAACGCTCGCCCTCTGGATATCCACGGGCTCGCACCCTCACGATGCCAAGGTCATGTGCATCACCCCGAGTGCGTCCCACCACTGCGTTCCGATCGGGCGGCCATGACCGCGACCGAACCGGAGCTCGACCCCAGGTCCGACGACGGCGCCTCGCGACGAGGGCGGCCAACCGGGGGGCGGGTCCCTCCCCACAACCTCGACGCCGAGGAGGCTCTCCTCGGCGCCATGCTGCTCTCGCGCGACGCGGTGGCCGCTGCGTCCGAGGTCCTCAGCAGTGCCGACGCGTTCTACCGGCCGGCGCACGCCCACATCTTCGACGTCATAACGATCCTGACCGCTCGTGGTGCGGCGGTCGACCCCATCACGGTGGCCGACGAGCTGCGCCGGCGTGACCTGCTCGAGTTGGTCGGCGGGCACGGGACGCTGATCGAGCTGCAGGCCGGCGCACCCGGCACCGCCAACGCCGCCTACTACGCCCGCATCGTGCGTGATCACGCGCTGCTGCGGCGCCTCATCAGCGCCGCGGGTTCGATAGCGGAGCGCGCCTACGGGCTGCCCGAGGACGTTCGCAAGGCGGTCGACGAAGCCGAGTCGCTGGTGTTCGACATCGCCCGTCACGAGGGTGAGGGCTCGACGGCGCCGATCAAGGACCTCCTCGACGAGAGCCTCACCCGGCTGGAGGAGCTCTACGAGCGGGGCTCCGAGATCACCGGGACCCCCACCGGCTTCATCGATCTCGACGCCATGACCTCGGGCCTTCAGCCCGGTTCGCTCGTGGTGGTGGGCGCGCGCCCGGCCATGGGCAAGTGCGTTGCCGCGGACACCCTCGTCGTCGACCCGGCCACGGGCGCACGACGCACGATCGAGGACCTCGTCCAGGCCGGGCAGCGAGGCGACGACGTGCACGTCTGGAGCCTCGACGCCGCGGGCGCGATGGTCGCGACCCGGCCCTCGGCGTTCGTCGACGACGGGCACAAGCCTGTCTTCCGGGTCCGAACCCGCCTGGGCCGCGCGGTGGTCACCACCCTGTCCCATCCGTTCCTGACACCTGCCGGGTGGCGGCCCCTCCACGACATCGACGTCGGCCACCGTGTCGCCGTCCCGGCCCGCATGCCGGTGTTCGGCGTGCGCTCGCTGCCTCGCGCCGAGGTGGACCTGCTGGCTCTCCTCCTCGGCGCGGGCGACCTGTCCGGTTCGCATCCTGTGGTGTCCACGACCAGCGAGCAGGTAGGCGCCGAGCTGCACGCGGCGGTCACGGAGCTCGGGGGTAGCGTCGTGGTGCGGCGTACGGGTGGCCAGGCCACGCTGCACCGGATCGTCCGTCGCGACGGCAGGCCGAACCGCGTCGACGCCGCGCTGCGACGGCACGGGCTGCTCGGCGTCGCGGCCTGCGAGCTCACGGTGCCCGATGCGGTGTTCACGCTGCCCCGCCCGCAGCTCGCCCGGTTCCTCACCGGCCTTTCCGCCGCTCCTGGTCCCGGCGTGGCGTTGGCCGGTGGTCACCTCGTCACGCGCACACCGTCGGAGCGGCTGGCGTCCGACGTCGCCCACCTCCTCCTGCGCTTCGGTCTCGTGGCCCGCGTGTCTGCCGTGCCCGCGGCCGTGCCCGACGATGCGGCGGCTCGCTGGGAGGTCGCGGTGGCCGACGGTGCCGCACTGCAGCGGGCCGCCTCCGAGGCCGCCGGTGTCGCGGCGTCGCCGGCGGGCTCCGTCGAACCGGGCGCGATGCTGGAGGCGTCGCGGTGCGCCGTGCCGCGCTCGAACCCGCCGGCGGCTTCCACCAACGCGCCGAGCCCGGCCGCCGAAGCCGTCCCGGCCGCTCGTACCTTCCGAGCTGACGAGGGCGTGCTTGCCTCGCCGAACGACGCCCGGCGCCTCGGCGCCGCCGGGCACCTCGGCGCCGTCGGGCACCTCGGCGCCGTCGGGCACCTCGGCGCCACGCTGGTGGCCGACGCCGATCCCGCCCTGGCCGATGCCGATCCCGCCCTGGCCGATGCCGTGTTCGACGAGGTCGTGGAGATCACCGCTCTCGGCGCCCGCCAGGTCTACGACCTGACCATCCCTGATCTGCACAACTTCGTGGCCGACGACGTGTGCGTCCACAACACTTCGTTCGCGCTCGGGATGGCGACCCACGCAGCCACCAAAGCGGGCAAGCCCGTTCTCGTCTTCTCGTTGGAGATGTCCAAGGTCGAGCTGAGCCAGCGGCTCCTGTGCTCGGAGGCGCACGTCGAGTCCGGCCGGGTGCGCATCGGCAAGCTCACCGAGAAGGACTGGAACGCCATCGCCAACGCCATCGGCCGCCTCGCCGAGGCCCCGATCTGGATCGACGACAACCCGAACGTCACCGTCATGGAGATCCGTTCGAAGGCGCGGCGTCTGCGCAGCGAGATCGGCCCGCTCGGCATGGTGGTCGTGGACTACATCCAGCTCATGACCGGCCGCACGGCCGCCGAGAGCCGCCAGGTGGAGGTCTCCGAGATCAGCCGCGGCCTCAAGGTCCTCGCCCGCGAGCTCGAGTGCCCGGTGGTCGCGCTGGCTCAGCTGAACCGGGGTCTCGAGGCACGGTCCGACAAGCGCCCGCTGCTGTCGGACCTGCGCGAGTCCGGTGCGCTCGAGCAGGACGCCGACATCGTGATGTTCATCTACCGCGACGAGGTGTACCACCCCGACAGCCAGAACCAGGGTGAGGCCGAGATCATCGTCGCCAAGCACCGCTCGGGGCCCACCGGTGTGGCCCGCCTCGCCTTCCTCGGGCACTTCACGAAGTTCGCCAACATGGCCCGGGACGGCTAGCGCAGGCCTTTCGCCGGACGAACCGGCGAAGGATCAGACGCCACTGAGCTCAGGAGGGAGCTTCGGTCGCTGCGTCTCCACCGTGCGGCGCTTGGCTGCTTCTGCGGCCGCCGGCGTCGGGTCCGGGTCGCCGAAGTAGGGCACCGCCATCGGGTTGCGCACCCATACCGTGGCTTCCAGCGACATGCCGTTCACGGGGTCGTCGAAGTACACCGACCACAGGATCGTGTGGTCGATCACCGGGCTCACCTGGTAACCGGCCGCCGCGATGCGGTCGTGCAGCGCGACCAGCTCGTCGACGGTCGCCACGTTGAACGACAGGTGGTCGAACTCCCGTCCTTCGCCGGGGACCCCCGCCGGCTTGTGCGGACCGGTGTCGACGCCCGGCCACTCGAAGAACGCGATCGTCTCGTGGTCGCTGAGCCGGAAGAAGTAGTGCCGGTGCGGATACGGCTCGTTCGGGTCGCCGTGCCCGACGGTGGCCACGAGGTCGAGCCCGAGCACCTCCTCGTAGAACCGGCAGGTCGCCTCCATGTCGGGCGTGACGAACGCAAGGTGGTTGATCCCGCAGATGGCCATCGCGCAAGGGTGCCACAGCTCCCCGATCAGCGGCTGGCCCGACTGCTCGCTCGCCACGGAGCGACGGCGCGACGGCGCGGCCACGGGAGCGGAGGTAGCGCCCCGCCGCGCCGGCGCTGTGGCGGGCGGGCCCGCCGGGGGTCACGCGGCCGCGCGGGCAGGCGGTGCCGCTGGGTCAGGCGGCCGTCGGGCTAGCGCCCCGCCGAGGGGTCAGGCGGTCGCGGCGGAGGTCAGGCGGCCGCCGGAGTGCCGATCCGACCCGCGCCACCCGGAGCCGCGGGTTGGAGCGCCAGGTCGAGGACCTGGCGAACGTCGTCGACGAAGTGCAGGGTCACCGCCGCCGCCACGTCGTCGGGTAGGTCGGTCGCGTCTTCGCGGTTGCCGGCAGGCAGCAGCACCTCGGTGATGCCCGCCCGCTTGGCGGCGAGGACCTTCTCCTTGACCCCACCGATCGGCAGGACCCGTCCGTGGAGCGTGATCTCACCGGTCATGGCCACCTCGGGCCGGACCTGGCGGCCCGACACGAGGCTCGCCAGCGCCGTCGTCATGGTCACCCCCGCCGATGGACCATCCTTGGGGACCGCACCGGCCGGAAAGTGGATGTGGAAGCGGCGGCCCGCCGGCAGGTCGACGCCGAGCGTCTCGGCGTGCGAGCGGAGATAGGACAGCGCGATCTCGCCGGACTCGCGCATCACCTCTCCGAGCTGGCCGGTCAGCTTCAGCGAGGTCTCACCGTCCGCGCCCGCCGGCATGGCCGCGGCTTCGACGAACAGCACGTCGCCGCCGGCGCCGGTGACGGCCAGGCCGGTCGCGACGCCGGGCACCGAGACCCGCCCGGCCGGATCCTCCGCCGGGATGGGCCGGCCGAGAGCGTCGCGCAGCGGCCCTGGCTCGATCACGACGGGCACGGAAGCGCCCTCGGCCACCTGGCGGGCGGCCTTGCGCACCAGCCGGTCCAGCCGTTGCTCCAGGCGACGGACGCCAGCCTCTCTCGTGTAGCGGCTGATCACGGCACGGATCACCTCATCGCCGACGCTCACCTCGTCGGCGTGGACGCCGTTGCGGTCGAGCACGCGAGGCAGGAGGTGGTCGCGGGCGATGGCCAGCTTCTCGTCCTCGCTGTAGCCCTCGATGCGGATGACCTCCATCCGATCGAGCAACGGCTCGGGGATCCGGTCGAGCACGTTCGCGGTGGCCAGGAAGAGCACCTCCGAAAGGTCGATCTCGAACTCGAGGTAGTGGTCGCGGAAGGTGTGGTTCTGGGCGGGGTCGAGCACCTCAAGCAGCGCCGAGGACGGGTCGCCCCGCCAGTCGGCGCCGACCTTGTCGACCTCGTCGAGCAGCACGACGGGGTTCATCGAGCCGGCGTCGCTCAGGGCGCGGACGATGCGGCCCGCCCGGGCGCCGACGTACGTGCGCCGATGGCCACGGATCTCGGCCTCGTCGTGGATCCCACCGAGCGATGTGCGGACGAACCGGCGGCCGAGCGCCCGGGCCACGGACTCACCGAGCGACGTCTTGCCGACGCCCGGAGGACCGGCGAGCGCGAGGATGGTGCCTCCACCTCGGCGACCGGGCGCCGCCTCGACCCCCCGTTCCCGGCGGAGCCTGCGCACGGCCAGGAACTCGACGATGCGGTCCTTGACCTCGTCGAGGCCGGTGTGGTCCTCGTCGAGGACGGCTCGCGCCCGCGCCAGGTCGAGGTCGTCCTCGGTGCGCACGGCCCAGGGCAGACCGAACACCGTGTCGAGCCATGCCCGGATCCAACTCGCCTCCACGTTCTGCTCGCCGGTGCGCTCGAGCCGATCGATCTCGCGGGTCACCGCGGCGACGACGGCCTCCGGAGCGCCGGCCGCCACCAGCTCGCCCAGCTTCTCGCGGTAGGCACCGACCGGGTCGTCCTCGCCGCCCTCGCCGAGCTCGGTGCGGATGGCGGCGAGCTGCCGGCGCAGGATGGCGTCGCGTTGCGCCTTGTCCAGCCCCTCGGCCACGCCGCCGCTGATCTCGGCGGCAACCTCCGCTTCGGCCAGAGCGTCCCGCGCCCACGCCACCGCCTTGGTGAGCCTGGCTTCCACGTCGACCGTCTCGAGTAGCTCGACCTTGCGGTCCGTGTCGAGCTCGGGCCACCAGGCGAAGGTGTCGGCGAGCGCACCAGGGGAGCGCACTTCGCGGAGCATGGCGGCGAAGCGCCGCGCTCCGACGGTCTCGAGCAGCCGCTCGACGACGGCGCGGTACTCGGCGGCGAGCTGCCGCGCCCGGGGAGTCGGTTCGGGCTCCATCACCGGGGTGACCTCCACCCACAGTCCGCCGCCGTCGTCGTCGAGCGCGGCCCGGCCGAGCACGGCCCGGCCGGTGGCCCGCACGACCACGCCGCGCCCACCCCCAGGCATCTCGCCCGACTGCTCGATGCGGGCCGTCGTGCCCACGGTGGCGTACCGACCGGCGAGCTCGGGCACCAGGAGCACCTCGCCTCCGGCCCGTGGAGCGGCGTCGACGGCAGCGCGCGCGTCGTCGGACTCGATCCGGATGGTCACGACCATCTCCGGTAGCACGACCCCGCTCGGGACGACGAGGAGGGGGAGGCGGGTGCGGGCGGCGGTAGGCACGGCAGGCTCCAAGGGTTGACGTCACACCAACCGGCGTGACGTAATGACAGTTACGCCGCTACAACGCTACCGACCTGAGGTTGTTCCCATGCCGACCCAGCTACAGGCCATCACCGACTTCTTCACCGAACGCGTGCCACGGGACTGGTTCTCGGCGCCGTGCGACGTGGCCGCCGACCCCCACGAGATCCTCGTCGAGGGCGCGCTGGCGGAGGGGCAGGACCCGGCCGAGTTCCGGGCGCGGACGCGTGAGCAGCGGATGCGCATCGCGGCCGAGGCCGAGGCCACCTTCGCGCGCAAGGTGTCCTGGGGCGTGCGCTGCGGAGACCGGCGGCTGCGGTTCACGGGCTTGGGAGTTCCGGTCATGACCCGTCTGCGCTTCGACGAGCGCGCCGTGCTGGACACCCTGGTCGACGCAGGCATCGCCCGCAGCCGCAGCGAGGCCTTGGCCTGGTGCGCCCGTCTCGTGGGCAAGCACCAGGCCGACTGGATCACCCAGCTGCGGGACGCGCACGAGGCCGTGCGCCGCATCGCCGAGCAGGGTCCCGAGCTCTGATCCGAGCCACCGGGTTCGGCCGGGGGGGTCGCGCGGCCGCGGGCTGCCGAGCCCGGTGGCGGGCCGGGATGCTGGCACGCCGGCGCGGGTTCGGTACCGTGCGCCGCCGTGCGCGGTCGCCTCCGTTCCGCGGCGCCTCGATCGGCAGCGGTCGCGGCAGCCGGCGCGGTGGCCGCAGTCGCGACCCTGGCCTGGCTCGCCCGCCGCGCGGCGGGACGCCACGCCCGTCCGGCGGACGCCGCGCTCCCGAGGCCGCCGCCGGCGCGTTCGGCGCCGGTCGCCTCGGCCGACCGTGCCGCGCGTTCCGCCCACCTGCTCCGGGTGGGTGCCCGCTCGGGCGGCGCCTGGGCCGCCCATCGGGTCCGGCGGGCGACCGCCCCCGAGGGTCAGCGCGCCGAGATCGACGCCCGGTTCCAGCTCCGGACCGCCGAGCAGGTGGCCGAGGCCCTCGGTCAGATGAAGGGCGCGCTGATGAAGCTCGGGCAGATGGCGTCCTACCTCGACCAGGGGTTGCCCGAGCCGGCGCGGGAGGCACTCGCCTCGCTGCGGGCCGACGCGCCGCCGATGGCACCCGAGCTGGCAGCCGACGTGGTGGAGGCCGAGCTCGGCGCTCCGCCCGACCGGATCTTCGCCGGATGGGACCCCGTGCCTCTGGCGGCGGCGTCCATCGGCCAGGTGCACCGGGCGACGACCCGTGAGGGCGTCGAGGTGGCGGTGAAGGTCCAGTATCCCGGGGTCGATGCGGCCATACGAGCCGACCTCGGCAACGCCGGGCTGCTGTTCTCCGGGCTGGCGATGCTGTTCCCGGGCCTGGAACCCGGCCCGCTCGTCGAGGAGCTCAGGTCACGGCTGCTGGAGGAGCTCGACTACGGGCGGGAGGCCGAGAACCAGCGCTTCTTCGCCGAGGCGTATGCGGGTCACCCGTTCATCCACGTGCCCGCGGTGGTCGCCGCGCTGTCGACGCCCCGCGTCCTCACGACCGAGCTGGCGGCCGGTCGTCGCTTCGAGGCTCTCGTCGCGGACCCCGACCAGTCGGAGCGCGACCTCGCCGGTGAGGCCATCTTCCGATTCGTCTTCCGCAGCCTCTACGCGCTCCACGTCTTCAACGGCGATCCGCACCCCGGCAACTACCTGTTCGGTGGTGACGGTCGAGTCACCTTCCTCGACTTCGGCCTGGTGAAGCGGTTCACGGCGCCTGAGGTGGACCTGTTCAGTGACATGGTGCAGGCGATGGCCCTGCACGGGGACGTGCCCAGGTTCCGGCGGGCGATCGAGCGGGCCGGCCTCCTGCCCGCCGGCTCGCCCTTCTCCGACGACGAGATCGAGGGCTACTTCGGGCACTTCTACGACATGGTGCGCACCCGTGGTCGGCGGACCTTGACGCCGGACTACGCGAGCGAGAGCGTCAGGCGCATCTTCGACGCGTCCGGTCCGTACGGGCCGATCATGAAGGCGGCCAACGTGCCGCCGTCGTTCGTGATCATCCAGCGGATCAACCTCGGCCTCCACGCCGTCCTCGGCGAGCTTCGGGCCACCGCGGACTGGCGGGGGATCGCCGAGGAGCTGTGGCCCTTCGTCGACGGCCCGCCCAGCACGCCGCTCGGGGAAGCCGAGGACGCATGGCTGCGCCAGCGGGCCAGCCGACCGGTGGTGCGCCAGGGGACCTAGGAGCCGGGCGTCGGCTCGCCGATCGGTTCGCCGGCGATGGGCGGCAACGGCGGCGGAGCTGCGGATCGTCGGCTCTCATCGGACGACCGCCAGCGAGCGATCAGATCGCCGAGGGCCGCGGCGATCGCGAGGAGGGCCAGGGGCAGCGCGCCGGCGGCGAGCGCCGCGGCCGGCGCCATGCGGCTGCCGACGCGCTGGCTGCACCGCCGGTTGAAGGCGTCGTCCCGCTCGGCCGGGGTCAGGCGTACCACGCCACCGCCTGGGCCCCGGACCGTCCCGTTGGCGTCGGGGTACACGTCCAGGCGGCCGGTGGCCAGGAACGACAGCGGCGTGCCGCAATCCTGGACGCGGCCGTTTCGGACCGGCACGACCCCGATGACGAGCGCGGCGATGAGCATCGAGACGGCGAGGACCCCCGCCACGTCACCCACCCAGCGCCACCGCGGCGCGCCGACCCGAGCGGGACGATCCGCGTCGACCCCCGCAGGGTCTGGCCGCTCCCGGTCCGCAGCCGTGACCACGAGCCAAGCCTGGCACAGTGCAGCGGACCGCCGGCCTTCGGAGCTCGCCCCGCGAGAGGCGGCAGCGCCGGTGGGACGGGGACGCCGGTACCAGCTCCCTGGGCAGAGGGCTGGCGGCGATGCAGTTGGAGGGAGTGACGTCCCCGTCCCGGACCGGCTGTTGCGACGGGAGCGATGGTGACCCGCCTGCGCTCCATCCATCGGATCGTGCTCGCTGTATGTGAGGAATACGGGGGGGAGATCCGTCGATTTCGCTACGCATAGTGGTATGCGAGGCCGAAATGCCCGGTCGATCCCTTCGCGCCCATGTGGCTCGGCGCCCGGCGGCGCGCCGACGGTGCGCGGTTCCTGCCCGCCTAGCCTCCAGCCATGGTCCGGCGCGCCCAGCTGCTGCTGGTCGCGGTGGCCGTCGGTTGGGGGTCGATAGGACTTGTCGTCCGGCGGGTCGACCTGCCCGCCGTGGCCATCGCCGAGTCGCGGGTGTTCGTGGGCGCGGTCGGCCTCGCGCTGTGGTCCTGGGTGCGGTCGGTCGGCCGGCACGGCCGGGTCCTCGATGAGAGGTCGACCGCCTCACCGGAGTCAGGCTCGAGCGCGCGCCCCGCCGGCTCTCGCGGGCGGACGGTTCTCGCCGGGGCGGTGCTGGGAGGACATTGGGTCGCCCTGCTGGCCGCCTACCAGCGAGCCCCGATCGGCACGGTTCTGCTGATCGTCTACGTCGCGCCGGTCCTCATCGCCGTGGCCGCACCGCGCGTGCTCGGCGAGCGTTCGTCGACGCCGGTGCTCGTCGCGCTCGTGCCCGCCATCGTCGGGGCCGGCCTCGTCGTCGGGCCCGGTGGAGCGGGGGCGTCCATCTCGGGGCTCGTGCTGGCCGCCGTCGCCGCGGTGTCGTGGGCGGCGCTCGCGCTCATCGACAAGCCGCTCGCGCGGCACCACGGCGCCCTGCGGCTCGCCCTCGCGAAGATGACCGTCGCCGCCGTGGTGCTCGCGCCGTTCGCGCTGGTTGCCCGATGGGGGCCGCCCCGCTGGGCATGGGCGTGGCTGGTCGTGCTCGGGCTCGTGCACACCGCTGCGGGCATGGCGGCGTTCCTCTGGTGCCTGTCGCGGCTGCCCGCCACCGAGGTCGGGATACTGGCGGAGGTCGAACCGGCAGCGGCGACCGTGCTCGCCTGGGTGGCGCTCGGAGAACGGCCCTCGGCGGCCACCGTGGCCGGTGGTTTGCTCATCGTCGCGGCCGGCGTCATGGTGGTGCGCGCCGGTGCGGGCCGGCCACAGGCGCTCATGCCCGCCCCCGACGCTCCCCCGGTCTGACTGCAGGAGGCCCGTCATCCTCGCCACCCGGTTGCTGCTGGCCGCCGACGCCCCGCAATCCACGCCGTTCCTGGGCAAGGACCTGCTGCCGTGGCTGCTGCTCGCCCTCGGCGGTGCGCTGCTGGTCGGCAACGTGCTGGCCCTCCTTCGGCCCCCTCCGAACGCGGGGGCGGGCGACCTCGATCGCGCGCCGGTCGGGCGCAGTGGCGTCATGGCCGCCGTCGGCGGGGTGGCGGCGATCTGGGCGGCCGCCAGCTTGTTGCGCGGCTGACGCAGGCGGGCGAGCGCGGTCGTGGGGGGGGG
>JACPNX010000023.1:199731-218786 GCA_016185275.1 Actinomycetota bacterium
GGCTCGATGGGGTCGGCGGCCGGCGACCGGCGACACCGCTGGGCGACGACGCCGACCGACGACCCGGGCGTTCAGCGACGGCGGATCCGGCGCCCGACATGGGTCGGGGGACGGGTCCACTGGCGTCGCAGTCGCTGGCGCCGCTCGCTGACCAGGATCTCGATCAGCATCGGGCTGGTGTGAAGCATGGCTGTCTCCTTCGTTTCGGGATGGTGGGCTGACGACGTCGAGGGAAGCGATCGACGGCGTGGGTTGGCGCCCCTCCGAAGAGCGGCGGACCGTGACCGTGGGCCGCGGAGTGGCGGTCGCCTCCGACGTCGCCCGGAAGCGCGAGTCCGCGCGGTGAGGCCGCTCCGCCGATGCCCCGTTCGGTTCCGCACGCATGGCGGGCGAGGGTCCGCGTCGGCGTGCTCGCGAGAGCGCGTGCTGGCCGCTCTAGCGGCGCTCTAGCGGCCGGTGCGACGCACCCCGCCGGGCGTGACGAGGAGAGCGACGAAGACGGCCGGCCGATCGCCAGGGAATCGGTCCTTCATCGCTTCACCTCCTCGGTGCCTCGGCGGGTGGGCCCGGGCATTCCAACCGACGTGGCCGTCGAGCTCAAGCGGATTTCGACCGCGTCGTCGATGGCAGGCGGCCGCGACGGTTGCGCCGCCCCGACCACCACGCGAGCGTCGTCACGGCGAGGACGGCGGCGACGATCGTCGCGAGCGTCGCGAGCTGCTCCCAGCCGCCCCGGTCTCCGGGTCGCTGGGGGGCCCGGCCGACGCCAGGCAACCGGATCGAGCGGGGGCGATCGTCGCTCTGGTCGGCGCTCGACCGGCGCGGCGCGCCGGCGCGCGGAGGCGCGGTCACGATCACGATCGCCAGCAGCACGGCCAGCACGCCGAACACCACTCCGGCAGCCACCCAGATCCGCCGGCGCTCAGAGGCGCGCGTGCGCGGCGCGGGCGCGGCCGGCGGAGCTCCGCTGCCGGCACCGCCACTCGAGGTCACCCGCTCATCGTCCCGCAGCCGACCGCCCCGACCAAGCCGGCCGCGGGCGGCCCACGTCACCTCACGTCACGACGCGGCGCGCGAACCCGTCGGTTCCGAGGAGGGTGAAGGCGACCGAGAAGCCGAGCAGCGCGACGTAGATCCAGCCCAGAGCCATGTGGGGAACTCCCGCCACCAGCGCGGCCCGGAACCCCTCCGTCATGTACACGAGCGGGTTGATCAGCACGGCGATCTTGAGCCAGCGCACCGGACCGAGCGTGGTCCACGGGTAGTAGATGGCGCCGAGGAAGGTGAGCGGGAGCACGACCAGCGCGAACAGGTACGACACGTTGTGGGGGGCAACCCTGGTGCCGAGCACCAAGCCCAAGCTGGCCGCGGTCCAACCGGCCAGCGGGGCCAGCGTGAGCAGGACCGGCCAGTCGATGCGAAGGTGGACGGCGGTCGCCGGTACGACCGCGGCGATCGGGAACACGAGTGCCGCCGCCACGAGGCCCTGCACCATGCCGGTGACGATCTTCTGCACGCCGACCATCTTCGTGGGCAGCGGCGCCAGGACGCGGTCCTCGATCTCCTTCGAGTAGCCGAACTCCTGGACGAGTGGGAGCGCCACGGCCTGGATGCCCTGGAAGACGATCGCCAGCCCGACGACTCCGGCGACGAGGACGCCGGTGAAGCGCACCTGCTCGCCCGGGTCCCGCCCACCGATCCCTTGCCCGATCTTGGGGAACACGTAGGTGAACACGAACATGAGCAGCAGCGGCTGCATGATCGTGCGGACGATGAACAGCGGCAGGCTCTTGAGCAGGACGTGCAGGTCCCGCTGGAGCAGTGCGGCGAACGCCTGGCGGTAGGCGGTCAGAGGGGACCGGATGCGGGCCAGTTCGTGGCCCGGTGCCGGGCTCGTCGGCGTCACGGTTGTCGTCATGGATGCTCCTTCACTCCCGCAGATCCCGGCCGGTGAGGTCGATGAACACGGTCTCGAGCGTCGGCTCGGCGATCGAGAGGTCGCTGACGACCACTCCCGCTCGCTCGGATGCGCTGACGATCCTCGGCAGGAGGCCCGTGGTGCGTGACGCCCGCAGCCTCAGCTGACCGTCGAGCACCTGCGCGTCCTCGACGCCGTCGACCTCGGCGCGCAGTGCACCGGCGAGACGGTGGAGGTCGCCGTCCGCGGTCACGCGCACGATCGACGCAGCGCCCGTCGAGCGCTTCAGCGCCGTCGGTGTGTCGAGCGCGAGGAGCCGGCCGTGGTCCATGATCGCCACCCGGTCGCAGAGCTGGTCGGCCTCGTCCATGTGGTGCGTCGTCAACAGGATCGTCTGGCCGTCGGCGTGGAGCTCCTCGAGGATGTCCCACAGCGCCAGGCGGCTCTGCGGATCGAGACCAGCGGTGGGCTCGTCGAGGAACAGCACCTGCGGGCGGTGCAGGATCGCCCGGGCCACCATGAGGCGCTGGGCCATGCCGCCGGACAGCGCGAGCACGGGCATGGTGGCGCGGTCGGCGAGGCGCACCCGCTCGAGCATCTCGGCTGCGGCCTGCTTGGCCTCACGCCCGCTCATCCCGAAGTAGCGGCCGTGGAAGACCAGGTTGTCGCGCACCGTCATGGCGCGATCGAGGGTGTTGGTCTGCGGGACCACCCCGATCACCTGCTTGGCCACGGCAGGCCTCGCGATCACGTCGACGCCGCCGACCTCGGCCTGACCGCCGGTGGGCATGACACGGGTGGTGAGCATGCCGATCGTGGTGCTCTTGCCTGCGCCGTTCGGGCCGAGGAGGCCGTAGATCTCGCCGGCTCGGACGACCATGTCGAGGCCGATCACAGCCCGGATGCCGCCCGGATACGTCTTCGACAGACCCCGAGTGGAGATGATGGCCGGTGGTCCGGGCCGGCTTCCGGCGTTCGGGTCGGGCGCCGCGGGCACCGTCTCGTCCGCGGCCGGCCGACGATGTGCGGGCGACGAGGGCGGCGCGGTCACGAGGCGGCGTCCTCGGCGCGCAGCTCTTCGAGCCGCCCTGCGAGGCGACCCAGGGTGGCCTGCAGCCGCTCGGCCTCACGGGCCGGTAGGAGGCCGCGGAGCTCCTCGTCGGCGGCGTCCGCCGCCCGCTCCAACCGGGCCAGATGACGGCGGCCCTTGGGCGTGATGGCCACGCGGACGACTCTGCGGTCCCGCTCGTCGCGCCGGCGGGCGACGAGCCCCTCCTGCTCCAGGCGGTCGAGGTGGTGAGTGGTGGTCGAGCCGCCCAGGGCCAGCAGGTCGGACAGCTCGCGCTGGGAGGGCTTGGGCCGGTCGCTGGCCAGTGTCTTCAAGATGCCCCACTGGGCCAGCGAACCGCCTGCGTCCGAGAGATGCTGCTCGAACCTGGTCCGAGCACTGCGCATGGCCAGGAACAGCTGGCCTCCGAGGCGTTCCATCGAAGTCGAATGATGCGGCGTCGAACGGTTCCGCGCAAGCCGTACCGGAGTGACGGGTGACCAGACGGTCGACGGCCGGCTCGACGGGTAGGAGGGCGGAGTCCGCACACGACCTCGGAGGAACGAGATGCCAGACAACTGGGATGACACGAAGGGCCGCGTGAAGGAAGCCGCCGGGAACCTGTCCGGGGACAAGGACCTCGAACGTGAGGGCAAGACCGACCAGGCTGCCGGCAAGGTCAAGGACGCCGTCGACGGCGTGAAGGACAAGGCCGAGGGCCTGTTCGGCAAGAAGTAGCGCCGCAGCGCGCGGAGGCCGGGTTCCCGGTGCCCCGATCCAGTGAGGTCGGGTCGCCGGAGGCCCGGCCTCGGCGCGCGTGCTGATCACCGGGCCGGGCCGCGGTTCGCCCTCCCGACTCCGTAGGGAAGCCGCTCCTGGTCCGGTCTCACCGGTGACGTCATTCTGGCTCGGCCGAAGGTCGAACTCGTCCACGAGAGCGGCGGGCTCCTTGTACGCGTCGAAGATCGCTGGCGGCGCGCGCTCGGCGAGAACGGTCTCGCCATCGATGGCGAATGAGCTCGGCCCCGAGCCCCGTCGTGGGTTACCCGGCGATTCTCGCCCCACTCCGTTCCACGGGTGCCGTGGAGGCCTTGTAACAACACTCGGAGTACAATGCGCACGTGACTGCGACCGGCAACGCGAAGGTGTCTCATCGGGGGCAGACCAGCCTTCCCGCCGAGCTGCGGCATCGCTGGGGGATCGACGAGGGTGGGAAAGTCGGCTTCATCGACCTCGGAGATGCTGCGCTGATCGTTCCCGGCGGCGTGATGGAGGCTCGACGTGAACTGCGGCGCGTGTTGGCGGATCGTTATGAGCAGGGCCTCGCTGCCGTTGTCGACCCGGACCTCGTAGACCAGTAGCGGCTTGGTGCCGGCCGAGGTCGTCGTTCTGGACGACCGCCTGCTCATCGAGGAGCTGTTGGTCGGACTCCCGCGAGGGCGCCGTCGCCCAAGCATGTTCACGACGTCGTACTGGTACCACCGAGCCTGCCGAGCGGCGGTTTCCGGTGCTGGGGGTCACCTGGCCGGACCGTTCGAACAGCTCGCTGCGCCCGAGCAGGAGAGAGCGATCCTGAGCCTGCTCGAGTTGCGCAAGGACATCCGACTTCCTGATCCGCGCTCCACGGTGCCGGCCATGGCGGATACATCGCGGCGGCACGCACAGCTGAATCTGCTCAACCTCGAAGCTGTGGCCGCCGCGCAGCTGCTGAATGCCACGGTCTGGTTGTCGCCGCCGGCTGCAAACGGAGTGCTCCTCGGCGTCCTCGACTCCGAAGGCCTTCCATGGGAAGTGATCTCGCTGGCGACCGCTGGCTGAAGCCAGGTCGAGCTCGTCGCGCAGTTCCTTCTCGCTGCGCGTCACGAGGGTGACCCATCGACGTGGTGCGGCTGCGGGTTCGCCCGCCGCCGCGAGGACCTGGACCTTCGGTGGAGCGGGCGAAGGGAATCGAACCCTCATTCTCAGCTTGGGAAGCTGATGTTCTGCCATTGAACTACGCCCGCGCGGGCGGCGGCCACCCTATCCGAGCCCGAGGCGCGCTCGGCCCGCTCTCAGAGCTGGCCTGGGTCGGCGCCGCGTGCCAGCAGCGGAGCGGTCGGATCCGAGGCCAGCGGGGCAGGAGCCGCCGCAGGCCCTTCCTTCGCCCGTGCAGGAGGTCCACCGATCGCCTGGACCCGGCCATCCGGCAGCGTCACCGTGGGCACCACCCCGTCGCGCAGGTCGATCACCAAGCCGTCGTCCACGGGCACGGCCAGGTTGAACGGCACGGCGAGTCGCACAGGCGGCGCGGCCGGGGCCATCTCGCGGCGGCGCCCGTAGCCCCACACGGCGAGCAGCAGCACGACCGCCACCACCACACCGCGGGTGCGCACCGTGATCGCGCCCTCCAGCACGAGGAAGGTGCTGAGGTTGAGCGCCACGTGCGCCAGCGCGGCGGCTGCGAGTGAGCCCGATCGGTACACGACGACGGCGGTCAGCGCCGCGAAGGCAGCGAAGGGCGCCATCAAGGCGATCGAGCTCATCTGGTCCTGGTGCCCGGGAAGGAACACGAACCACACGGCCGCGGTGGCAAAGCCGACGATGCGCGCCGTCCGGGTGGGAACCCGGAGGGCCGTGAGCACCGCGGTCACCACCGCTGGCACGGCGAAGCGGTACACGACCTCCTCGTTCGCCGAAGCCACGGCCAGTCCCAGTGCCTGAACGGGGCTCGTGACCCGCTGGTACGCGACGAAGGCGCTGGCGACGAGGATCGGGCCAGCCACCCACAGCACGCGCGCCACACGGACGTCGCGGGGCCGGCCGAGCGCCTGGCGACCGAGCACAGCCACGAGCAACAGACCGGGAACGATCGAGGGCGGAACGACCAGCTCACCCGTGGCGTAGCCCGGTACCAGCCCGGCAAGGGAGAGCACCTCGACGGCGGCCACGGTCACGGCCAGCCCCAGCAGGAGGACGGCTCGGTCGCTCGACCGTTGGTACAGGCCCATGTGGCGCAGTGCACGCGGCGCCCGGGGCGAACCCAGGGCCGTCAAGCGAGCGCCGCCTCGGTCGTGGGGCCGTCGGCCGACCCCAGCTCCTCCGCCGCCAGGGTGGCATGCAGTGCGGCCACGGCCACCTCCATCTGGTCATCGTCGGGTTGTCGCGTGGTGATGGTCTGGAGCCAGGTCCCGGGCGCGGCCAGCACCCGGGCGTACCAGCTGTCCTGGTGGCGTCCGGCCAGGCGGATCGCCTCGTAGGCGATGCCGGCCACGACCGGCAACAGCAGGATCCGTGAGGCCACGAGGACCGGCCACGACGGCGTCCCGATCAGCGCGTGCACCGCCACCGAGGTGAGGACGACCAGCATCAGGAACGAGGTGCCACAGCGCGGGTGGCGCCGGTCGAAGCGCTCGATCTCGTCCGCCACGAGCGGTCGCCGGTGCTCGAAGGCGTGGATCGTCATGTGCTCGGCACCGTGGTAGGCGAAGGTCCGCCTGATCTCGCGGGAGCGGGACAACAGGCCAAGGTAGGCGACCAGAAGGCTCAGCCGCACTGCGCCTTCGACGGCGTTGAACGACAGCGACCGGCGTAGCCCGAGCAGCTTGGCCGCGGCCGCGGGCGCCAGGCCGAACAGCCCGACGGCGAGCACGATGGCCACGACGAAGGAGACGGCCAGGCCGGCGCGGGTGGGCGGCCGGTGGTCGTCGTCGCCGCGCTCGCGGGCGGCCCAGAGCAGGGCCGCGGTCCCCACCGCCACCGACTCACCGAGGGCGACGACGCCTCGCACCAGAGGCGGGCGGCGCCACGGCGCCAGCCGGGCGGGCAGCACCCGCGTCGTGGTGGCGATGGACCCGTCGAGCCGCCTGACCGCGGCACCCCAACACGTGCCCCGGCGCATCATCACGCCCTCGATCAGGGCCTGCCCGCCGATGGGTCCGACGTCGCCCGGTTGGTGTGCACCCATGTCGCCTCGCCCGCTGGTCGACGGCCGCGTAGGCCATTTGGCCTACGCGGCCGACCATACCCGGTCTCCGAAGGGTTCGTCACGCAGAGTCGCATCCCTCGCTGCTACGACACGTTCAGCGCGAAACGACCGGCCGGCTCGCCGGGGGCGGGGCGACCGAGCTCAGTCCTCGAACGAGGCGAGCGGACGTGATTCGGCGTCCCGCCGCTCGAGCGCCTCGAGGACGTGCATCGAGATGTCGCCGACGCGGACCTCGTCCTCTTCCTTGCCGGCGCCCTTCACCCCGTCGTCGATCATGATGTAACAGAACGGGCAGGCGGTGGCGATGCGGCTGGCTCCCGTGGCGATGAGCTCCTCGGAGCGGGCGTCGTTCACCTTCGTCCCGACCGTCTCCTCCATCCACATGCGGGCGCCACCCGCGCCGCAGCACATGCCCTTCGTGCCGTTGCGACCCGCTTCGACGATCTCGATGCCGCCGAGCGAGCCGATCACCTTGCGAGGCGCGAGGTAGACGTCGTTGTGGCGACCCAGGTAGCACGAGTCGTGGTACACGACCCGCTCCTCGAGCCGGGCGTCGACCATGTCGAGCTTGCCGCACTCGATCAGCCATTCCAGGAACTGCGAGTGATGCACGACCTCGTAGTTGCCGCCGAGCTGCGGGTACTCGTTGAGCAACGTGTTGAAGCAGTGCGGGCACTGCGTGACGATCTTGCGCACACCCATGCCGTTGAGCGCCTCGATGTTCTGCATGGCGAGCATCTGGAAGATGTACTCGTTGCCCGAACGACGGGCCGGATCTCCGGTGCAGTTCTCCGACGGCCCGAGGATGGCGAAGTCGATGCCGGCGCGCTGCATCAGCTTCGCCATGGCGATCGTGACTTTCTGGTTCTTGTCGTCGAACGAACCGGCGCAGCCCACCCAGTAGAGGTACTCGTGCGTGAACGGCTCGGAGCCGTCGACGATCGGAACGTTGTCCAGCTTGGTCGCCCATGCGGCCCGGTCCGCCTGCGACATCCCCCACGGGTTGCCGCTGTTCTCCATGGACCGGTAGGCCGAGCCGAGCTCGGTCGGGAAGTTCGATTCCATCAGCGACAGGTAGCGCCGCATGTCGAGGATCTTGTCGAGGATCTCGATGTTGACCGGGCAGATCTCGTCGCACGCCTTGCACGACGTGCACGCCCAGATCTCCTCCGGGGTGATGCGCTCGAACAACGAATTGGCCGAGATGGTGATGTCGCGGTCGAGATCGATCGGCGGGGACACGCGCGGCGTGCCCGTGGCCGCCATGACCTCGCCGGTCTTCAGGACGATCTCACGAGGGTCGAGCGACTTGCCGGTGGCGTGGGCCGGGCAGACGCTCGTGCAGCGCCCGCACATCGTGCAGGCGTCGGTGTCGAGCAGCTGCTTCCAGGTGAAGTCCTCGACCGTGGAGGCGCCGAAGCTCTCGAGTTCGGTCTCCATGAGGTTCGGCATCGCCTTCATCGCGCCCTTCGGGCGCTCACGGTCGCGCAGGTACATGTTGAGCGGCGACGTGAACATGTGCCGGAGCATCGTGACCGGGAGCAGCACGAGGAACCCGACGAACGTGAACACGTGCGCGGCCCACCAGATCTGGTGGCCGCCGCTCAGGTTGGACGCTCCCTCGATGAGGCCCGACAGCGGGTAACCGACGAACGACCACCGCTCGAACGAGGGACGGCCGGCGAGCGCGATGCGCCACGCTTCGGCACCGAACCCGGTGATAGCGAGCAGCAACAGCACACCGAGCGCCAGGTGGTGGTCGACCTTGGTCTTGATCCTGATGCGGTACGGCCGTTGCACGTACCGGCGCACCATCGCCCACACGATGCCCGCGAAGAGGCCGAGCCCGGCGGCGTCGCCGACGGCCGAGAACGCCCGGTACACGTCGCCGTGGAGGAACTTGATCGACGGCGGCAGCTGGTTGTTGACCTCGAGCGTCGTCGTCACGCCGAGGAGGATGAGGAACGAGAAGTAGATGAGCGAGTGCATGAGCCCGGCAGCCGGGTCGCGCAGCAGCGTCTTCATGTAGACGCCGGCCCGGAAGTCGGCGAGCCGGCGCTTCGCGTTCTGAGGCGTGGTCGCTCGCCGGTCGGGGGCGCCCCGTTCCCAGTTGCGCACCCGGTTGGAGAACGTCACCGCGCCCCAGACGACGGCCACCGCGATGGTGACGTAGAACGCCAGCTCCATCGGCCCTGGGATGTTGCCGAACACCCGCCGGGTGACCGGGGAGTCGTCCTCCCAGTTGGTGAACAACGGCAGGATGCCGCTGATCGCGGTGAAGACCCCGACGGCGATGCCGAGGCCTATGACCAGCGTGTGCGGCGCGATCCGGCGCGCCGGCCGGGATGCGGATTCGACGGTCGTCATGGCGCTGCGAACGCTACCGCCGGGTCATCCAGGGCACGAAACGCCGCCCCCACCCCTATGGGGGACGGGCCGGCGAGGGTGGGGCGTCAGTCGAACGCCTTCTTGTCGAGCTCGCGTATGCGCGCTGCCAGGGCGGCCATGAGGCGACGGGCCATGGCGGGCACGTCGTCGAGCACGGCTGCGAACTCCCGCGACGACAGCACGAGCACGTCCATCGGCGTGTCGGCCACCACGGTGGCGGTGCGGGGGCCGTGGTCCAGCAGTGCGAGCTCGCCCACCGTGTCACCGGGCCCCAGGGATGCCACCTTGCGCCCGCCGCGCCGTACGGCCGCCTGCCCCTCGATCACGACGTAGCACTCGCGTCCCGTCTCGCCCTGCTCGACCAGGACCTTGCCCGCGTCGAGATGGATCTCGTCGGATGCCTTGGCGATGCGCTGCAGGTCCTTCCTCGTGCAGGACGAGAAGAGCGGGACCGAGCTGAGGTGCTCGAGGTAGGTGTCGCGGCGCGCCATGGGCCGGAGGATACGCCCCGGTCCCCGATCCGTGGGCGGATGAACGGGCGCCCGGCGGTGGCGGTCCACGGGCGGCGAAGCGCCGCGCACCGTTCACCCGCACGAAACAACGGGGCAACACGTGACTCGTACGGTCCGTGGGCGATGGAGGTCACCCTGGTCCGCTGGCCCGAGGAGGCCGATCGGCGCGAGGCGCTGCACCGCGCCGCACAGCCCCGCCTGCTGCTGCTGGCCGACGAGACCATCCCGCCCGCACCGGTCGACGAGCTCGAGGACTGGACCCGCGTCCCCGTGTCCGACGGCGACCTGAGGGCTCGACTCGAATGGCTCCACCAGCGGGTGGAACCGGCGGTGTCGGCGCGCACCGCTCCGGATCTCGACGACGACGGCGTGCTGCGCACCCCGGCCGGCTGGGTGTCCCTGCCGCCGGTCGAGGGTCGGCTGGCTCGCGCCCTGCTCGACCGGTTCGGCGCGGTGGTCAGCCGCGAGGCCCTGGCCCGGGCGGGCTGGCCGCAGGGGGCTCCGGGCCGCAACGCGCTCGACGTCCACGTGCTCCGCCTGCGCCGCCGGCTGGGACCGGTGGCACTGGCCATCCGGACCGTGCGGAGCCGGGGCTACCTGCTCGAGGCCGTGGTCGCCCCGCGCGCGGCACCGGCGGAGCGGGAGGCCCCGTCGGCGAACGGCTCCGCACCCGCCGCGGCCGCTCGGAGGTAGTCAGGCCTTCGCCTGGTTGGCTACGGCGTCCGCCGCGGCTCGCACCGCATCGGGGTCGCCCAGACCGCGCTCGACCACGGCGCGATGCTCGGTGGGCCGGAAGGCGTCGTCGAGGTCGTAGACGAGCGGCACGCCGGTAGGGATGTCGACGCCCGCGATGTCGGAATCGGAGATGGCGTCGAGATGCTTGACCAGCGCCCGCAGGCTGTTGCCGTGGGCGACGACCAGCGTCGTCAGACCGGCCGAGAGGTCGGGCACGATGGCGTCGAACCAGTAGGGCAGCATGCGGGCGACCACGTCGGCGAGGCACTCGCTCGCCGGCACCACGTCGGGAGCGAGGCCGCCGTAACGGGGGTCGCCGTTGGGGTCGTACGGGTTGTCGGCGGCGATGGGCGGCGGCGGCACGTCGTACGAGCGCCTCCACGTGAACACCTGCTCGTCGCCGTAGCGGGCGGCCGTCTCCTTCTTGTCGCGCCCCGTCAGGTCGCCGTAGTGGCGCTCGTTCAGACGCCACGACCGGCGCACCGGGAGCCACGACAGGCCCATCTCGTCCAGGGCGAGGTTCGCGGTGCGGATGGCTCGGGTCTGGAGCGATGTGTGCACGACGCCGGGTGCCAGCCCTGCGGTCGCCATCGCGCGGCCCGCTTCGCGGGCCTCGTGCTCGCCCTGCTCGGACAGGTCCGCGTCCCACCAGCCGGTGAAGAGGTTCCGGGCGTTCCACTCACTCTGCCCGTGGCGGACGAGCACGAGGGTACGGGTCATCGGCGACGAGCGTACGCAGGCACCTCGCGGTCGGAGGGTGTGTCGCCCGCGGCCGTTGCCGCGACCGCGGCGTGGGCCTGCGGATGGCGCTGCTCGGTGAGGTCGAGCGTCGGTTCCGCGCCCAGGAGGTCGAGGCGGTCGAGGGGCATGCCGCTGCGACCCTCGACGGGAGTGCGCACGGCCAGCACCTGGTGGACGCTGATGCGGGCCTGCTCGAATCCCAGCGCGCATCCCGGGACGTACAGCCGCCAGACCCGGGCCCGGCCCGGGCCGACCAGCCGGACGATCTCGTCCCAGTTCGCCTCGATGTTCGCGCTCCACGCTCGCAGCGTGAGGGCGTAGTGCTCGCGGATGGACTCCACGTCGCGCACCTCGAGGTCGGCGGCCTGCATGGCCGACACGACCTTGCCGACCTCGAGCAGCTCGCCGTCCGGGAAGACGTAGCGGCCCATGAACGAGCGGTCGGAGATGGCCGAGGGACCCGGGGGGCGCGAGATGGCGTGGTTCAGCACCCGCCCGCCCGGCCGGACCAGCCGGTGCAGCTGGCTGAAGTACTCGGCGGTGCGGGCTTCGCCGACGTGCTCGAACATCCCGATCGAGCTGATGGCGTCGAAGGGTCCGTCGTCCACCTCTCGGTAGTCCTGCAGGCGGATCTCGACCTGGCCGGCGAGACCGGCCTCCTCGGCGCGCTGGCGGGCCAGCGCCGCCTGCTGCTCCGAGATCGTCACGCCGACGGCCCGCACACCGCGGTGGCGGGCGGCGTGCAGGACCATGCCGCCCCAGCCGCAGCCGACGTCGAGGAGCCTCTGGCCCGGGCGCAGGCCCAGCTTGCGGCAGATGAGCTCGTACTTCGCCTCCTGGGCACGGTCGAGCCCTCCGTCGGGATCGCTCCAGTAGGCACAGGAGTACGTGAGGGTCGGACCGAGCAGCAGCCGGTAGAAGTCGTTGCCCACGTCGTAGTGGTGGCTGATGGCCGACCGGTCCCGGCGCCGCGAGTGCCGTCGGCCCCGCAACCGTGCCTCCTCGGGCGGTGGCGGCGGCGGAGGACCGAGCATGTCGCGCCCCAGGGCGCGCACCAACCCGGCGATATCGCCGGCGCCGAGGCCGACCTCGACGTGGTCGTCCCGCACGCCGATCGCATCGCGGGCAGCCAGCAACGAGAACACGTCACCCTCGACGAGGTCGAGGTCACCGGCCACGTACGCCCGCACCAGCCCGAGCTCCCCGGGGGCCCACATCATGCGGCGGAGCGCCATCGGGCGGCGTACGGCCACGCGGCAGGGCGCGGCGTCGGGGCCGGCCGAGGAGCCGTCCCAGAAATCGATCCGCAGCGGCAGTGGCTCGCCGAGCATGCGGCGCAGCAGTGGCGCGAGTGCTGCGGCGATGGACACGGAACGGGTCGGCATCGGTTCCTCCTGGGGCAGCGGTCGGCGCGGGCGACACGCTGGCGTGCGCTACCCGTCTCTTAGCGCTTGTACACGGCGTTGCCAAGTCCAACGGCGCGCCCCGCGCCAGCAACTCGGACGCGAGGTTGATATTCGGAGACTCAAGTTTCTATCCTGACGGCACAGCAAGATCGCTCCCAAGCTCTCTGAACAACCGGAGGAACGCCAGATGTCCAAGGCCGTCGGTATCGACCTCGGCACCACGAACTCGGTCGTCGCCGTGCTGGAGGCCGGCGACCCCGTCGTCATCCCCAACTCCGAGGGCTCTCGCACCACGCCCTCGGTCGTCGCCTTCTCCAAGTCCGGCGAGGTCCTCGTCGGCGAGGTGGCCAAGCGCCAGGCCATCACCAACCCCGACCGCACGATCCGCTCCGTGAAGCGCCACATGGGCTCGAACTGGAAGATCGACGTGGACGGCAAGGGCTACACCTCCCAGGAGATCTCGGCTCGCACCCTCCAGAAGCTCAAGCGCGACGCCGAGGCCTACCTCGGCGACACGGTCACGCAGGCGGTGATCACCGTGCCCGCCTACTTCAACGACGCCCAGCGCACGGCCACCAAGGAGGCCGGCGAGATCGCCGGCCTCGAGGTGCTGCGCATCATCAACGAGCCGACCGCGGCCGCCTTGGCCTACGGGCTCGAGAAGGGCGACGCCGACGAGACCGTGCTCGTGTTCGACCTGGGCGGCGGCACCTTCGACGTGTCGATCCTCGAGATCGGCGAGGGCGTCTTCGAGGTCAAGGCGACCCACGGCGACGTGAACCTCGGCGGCGACGACTGGGACCAGCGGATCATCGACTGGCTCGCCACGGCCTTCAAGAACGCACACGGCATCGACCTGTCGAAGGACAACATGGCCGTGCAGCGCCTCAAGGAGGCGGCCGAGAAGGCGAAGATCGAGCTGTCGCAGGTCCAGCAGACCCAGATCAACCTGCCGTACATCACGGCCGGCGAGAGCGGCCCGCTGCACCTCGACGAGACCCTCACGCGAGCCAAGTTCCAAGAGCTCACGTCCGACCTGCTCGAGCGCTGCCGCAGCCCCTTCGAGCAGGCCATCAAGGACGCCGGCCTGTCCAAGGGCGACATCGACCACGTCATCCTCGTCGGCGGCTCCACCCGTATGCCGGCGGTGCAGGACCTCGTCCGCGACCTCACCGGCAAGGACGCCCACAAGGGCGTCAACCCCGACGAGGTGGTGGCCGTGGGCGCCGCCATCCAGGCCGGCGTGCTCAAGGGCGAGGTGAAGGACATCCTCCTGCTCGACGTGACCCCACTGTCGCTCGGCATCGAGACCAAGGGCGGCGTGATGACCAAGCTGATCGAGCGCAACACGACCATCCCGACCCGCCGCACGGAGACCTTCACCACGGCCGACGACATGCAGAGCCAGGTGGAGATCCACGTGCTGCAGGGCGAGCGCGAGATGGCCGCCTACAACAAGACGCTCGGCAAGTTCCAGCTCGTCGACATCCCCCCCGCGCCGCGTGGAGTGCCGCAGATCGAGGTCACGTTCGACATCGACGCCAACGGCATCGTCCACGTGTCCGCCAAGGATCGCGGCACCGGCAAGGAGCAGTCGATGACGATCACCGGCCAGTCCTCGCTGTCGAAGGACGACATCGACCGGATGGTGCGTGACGCCGAGGCCCACGCCGAAGAGGACCGCCGGCGCCGCGAGGAGGCCGACGTGCGCAACAACGCCGAGAACCTCGTGTACCAGACCGAGAAGGTCCTGCGCGAGCACGGCGACAAGGTGCCGGGCGACGAGAAGGCCAACGTCGAGTCGGCCTTGGCCGACCTCAAGTCAGCCGTCGGCGGCAGCGACCTCGACGCCATCCGCGCCGGCACGGACAAGCTGATGGCCGCCAGCCAGAGCTTCAGCCAGAAGCTCTACGAGCAGGCCGCGTCGGAGAGCTCGGCGGGCGGGTTCGGCGGAGGCAACACCGCCGGCCCCGGTGACGGGCCCTCCGACGACGAGGTCGTCGACGCCGAGATCGTCGACGAGGACGGTCGGTCGGCGTGACGGGAGACGCCACTCCGCACGACGGGCCCGGTCCGACCGGCCCGGCCGGGGGCGCGGGCGGCTTCCCGCGAGATCCCGCCGCGCCCTCGCCGGGTCCGGGCGCGCCGGCCCGGCCGCCCGAGGACCTCGGCGGCACCGCCCCCGAAGCACCGTCCACTGGCCCGGCACTCGCGGGGGCGCCCGGTGCGAGCGGGGCAGCCGGCTCGGCCGATGTGGCGGACCGCACCGAAGCGGGTGCAGCCGGCGCGACCGAGGTGCCGGGCGCGGTCGGCGGCGCCGGCGCGTCCGACCGCGCCGTCGCCACCGAAGGCGACGCTCCACAGGGGACCCCTCCTGCGGCCGGTACCGGGACCGTCCCGACCGACCTCTCGGTCGAGGCCCTCCTCGACGACGTCGAGCGCCTGACGCACGAGCGCGACGGCTACCTCGATGCGGTGCGCCGGACGCAGGCCGACTTCGAGAACTACCGCAAGCGCACGGCTCGCCAGCAGGCCGAGGAGGCCGAGCGGCTGACGGGCCGCCTCGTCGAGGACCTCCTGCCGGTGCTCGACGCCTGCGATGCCGCGCTCGCGCACGGCGCCAGCGAGGTCGAACCCATCTTCGCCGCCCTGCTGCAGACGCTGGAGAAGAACGGCCTCCAGCGGTTGGACGAGGACGGCGAGGAGTTCGACCCGAACCGGCACGAAGCGGTGATGCACGAGCCCGGCGACGGGCCGACGGTGGTCGCCGACGTCATGCGGCGCGGCTACTCGTGGAAGGGCCGCATCCTCCGGCCCGCCATGGTCAAGGTGCGGGGGTGATCGACGATCATGGCCCCGCAGCGCGAGTGGTTCGAGAAGGACTACTACGCCGTCCTCGGTGTCGACGAGGGGGCGGCGCAGAAGGACATCACCCGCGCCTACCGCAAGCTGGCGCGCCAGCACCACCCTGACGCCAACTCGGGCAACGCCGCGTCCGAGGAGCGGTTCAAGCAGATCAGCGCGGCGTACGACGTGATCGGTGATCCCGACAAGCGCAAGGAGTACGACGAGGTCCGCAAGCTCGGCCCCCTCGGCGCCATGGGCTTCGGCGGGGGCGGAGCCGGAGCCGAGGGCTTCGGACCCGGAGGCACCACCTTCACGTTCAACCCCGACGATGTCGGCGGCTTCGGCGACCTCGGCAGCATCCTCGGCGGCCTGTTCGGCCGGCGCGGCGGCGGGAGCGGCCCCGCCGGCGCCACTCGTGGCAACGGACCGCGCCGCGGCCGCGATCTGGAGGCGGAACTGCACCTGTCGTTCGCCGACGCCGTCTCCGGTGTCACCACGTCGGTCCACCTCACGTCGGACGCTCCCTGCAGCACCTGCGCGGGCAGCGGCGCCAAGCCCGGCACCAGCCCGATCGTGTGTCCCCGCTGCGCGGGCCGGGGCACCGTGCAGGACGATCAGGGCCTGTTCTCGTTCAGCTCGCCCTGCCCCCGCTGCGCCGGGCGCGGCATGGTGGTCGAGGACCCGTGCCCGACGTGCCGCGGAACCGGTGTCGAACGCCGGCCACGCGAGGTCCGCGTGCGGGTCCCACCGGGAGTCACCGACGGTCGGCGCATCCGCCTGAAGGGACGGGGCACCCCGGGGGCCGGCGGGGGCCCGCCAGGCGACCTCTACGTCACCTGCCGGGTGGCACCGCACGAGCTGTTCTCCGTGCGCGGGCGCGACCTCGTGGTCACCGTGCCCGTGACGTTCCCCGAGGCGGCTCTCGGCGCGGACATCTCGGTGCCCACGCTCGACGGGGCACCGGTGACGCTGCGGCTGCCGCCCGGCACGAGGTCGGGCCGCACCTTCCGGGTCCGCGGGCGCGGCGTCCCGTCCCCCAAGGGCGACGGCGACCTCCTGGTCACCGTCGAGGTGGCCGTCCCGGCCAAGCTGACCGCGGCCCAGCGCAAGGCGATCCAGGCGCTCGACGCCGCCACCGACGCCAACCCCCGTGAACACCTGATGGAGGCGGCGAGCCATGCCTAGGCCCGACGATGCGGTGTACGTGATCTCGGTGGCCGCGGAGATCGCCGGCATGCATCCCCAGACGCTGCGGATCTACGAGCGCAAGGGGCTGCTCGACCCGGCCCGCACCGCAGGGGGGAGCCGGCGCTACAGCGACGCCGACATCGAGCTGCTGCGGCGCATCCAGGACCTCACCAACGAGGGGTTGAACCTCGCGGGCGTGCATCGGGTCCTCGAGCTCGAGGCCGAGAACCGGAGGCTCGCCGCCGAGGTCGAGCACCTCCGCCAGGAGGCCCGCGAGCGCGTGGATGCGGTGCACCGGTCCTACCGGCGCGATCTCGTGCCGGTGCGCCAGGCCGTCGTCCTGTACGAGGGTTCGAGATCGAGGTCACGCTGATCGCCGGCGGCGCGCCCGGACCGGGCGCCCGGTTGGCGTGCCGCCGGAGGCCGGCGCAGCACGTCGGTGGGCGGGGCGGCCCGCTGTTCAGTTCGCCGTCAGTGACCTGACGCGCGGCCGTCACCGCCGCGGCACAGGTCAGAAACGGCTCATCTCTACCGTCCCGCCCATGATCCGCACACGAATCGCGCGCCTCAGGGAGCGAGACACCCGCAAGCTCGTCGCAGTGCTCCTCGGGGGGAAGATGCTGGGCGTCCTCGGGGCGCTCGCGCTCATCAAGGGGGTCGGCTGGTACTTCGGGTCCTCGGCGGGGGCAGCCGTGCCCGGCCAGGCCGCGGCCACGAAGGCCACCGACCTCATCAACCCCATCAACACCATGTGGGTGCTGATCGCAGCCTTCCTCGTGTTCTTCATGCAGGCCGGTTTCATGGCCCTGGAGGCGGGGTTCGCACGGTCGAGGGAGACCGTCAACGTCCTGCTCGAGTGCATCTTCGACACCTGCCTGTGCGGGATCCTCTACTGGGCGATCGGCTTCGCATTCCAGTTCGGTGCCGGCAACGGTCTCATCGGCAGCCAGTACTTCTTCCTCGGCGGGGCCCCGGCCACCTACGGGACGACGGGTGTCGCGTTCCTGGCGTTCTGGCTGTTCCAGCTCGCCTTCGCCGACGCCGCCTCGACCATCACCTCCGGCGCCATGGTCGGCCGCACGTCGTTCAAGGGCGACATCCTCTACAGCATCACCGTGTCCGGCTTCATCTATCCGATCTTCGGCCACTGGGTCTGGGGCCCGGGTGGCTGGCTCGGCAACATGACGCCCGGGTTCCTCAACAGCTTCACCAACGGCGCCGTGTTCCGTGACTTCGCCGGCTCGACGGTGGTGCACACGGTCGGCGGCATGATCGCCCTCGCCGGCGCCATCGCTCTCGGTCCGCGCATCGGACGCAAGTTCAAGCGCGACGGTGGTGGTCCCATGCCCGCCCACGACCTGACCATCGGTGCCCTCGGCGGCATCCTGCTCTGGTTCGGCTGGTACGGGTTCAACCCCGGCTCGACGCTGTCGGCGCTCGACTTCCAGGGCATCGGCCGGGTCGCGACCAACACCACGCTGGCCGCCTCGGCGGCAGGCCTGGTCGCGGTCGCCTTCGTCTACCCGAGGTCCAAGACCTGGGACATCGGGATGTCGGTCAACGGCTTCCTCGGTGGGCTCGTGGCCATCACCGCCCCCGTCTACTGGGTGTCGCCCACCGGAGCCGTGCTGATCGGCGCGATCGCCGGCGTCGTGGTGCCACTCGGCGTCGACCTACTCGAGTACCTGCGCATCGACGACCCGATCGGCGCCGTGACCGTCCACGCCTTCGCCGGGATCTGGGGCACCCTGTCGGTCGGGCTGTTCGCCACCGGCCAGTTCGGCGTCCCCACTCCCACCGGGGTGGACGCTTCGACGACCGTGCGGGGGCTCTTCTTCGGTGGTGGCCTCTCGCAGCTCAAGGCGCAGTTCATCGGCAGTCTGACCGCGGTCGTCGTCGTCACCGGCGTGGCCCTGGCCGTCATGTACGTCATCAACGCCGGCCGGTTGCTGCGCATCTCGGCCGACGGTGAGCTCGAGGGCATGGACCTCCACGAGCACGGCACGCCCGCCTACCACATGGAGTTCGGGCAGGGCGTCTCGTACACGACCCCCATCGGCTCGAGCAGCATCCGAGGGCTGGATCTGCCCAAGAGCGCGGAGGTCGACGGCCACGACGAGCGGATGCAGCCAGCCGAGCCCGAGAAGGTCTGACCCCCCGCCGCCCCCCGCCGGCCCGTGGCGGCCACCTCCCGTCCCCCGGAGGTGGCCGCCCGGGCCGGTGCCCGCACCGACGCCCGCCCGCCCGCACCGACGCCCGCCCGCCCGCCCCGCAGAATCGTCCGACCGCCCGAAACCGGAGGAGCTCC
>JACPNX010000034.1 GCA_016185275.1 Actinomycetota bacterium
GCTGTCGTCCACGCCGACAGACTCGGCGCGCGCGTCCAGAGAATCGTGGATAGTCGTGGTCACTTCGGGGATCTCCTCCCCGCCCTCTCAGCTCAATGAATCGACTGCTCGACCCGCCTCAGCTGAGGTTGACACAGAGGGCGTCGAGCCGGGAGCGGAGTTGCTGTAACCCGTTGATGCGTTGGTCGAGCAGGGGCAGCCAGGTCGCGGCGACTCGGGACCAGTCGCGCCGGCTGGGCGTCCGCCGCGACGGCAGGGCGGCAAGGGCGTTGGCGATGTCGTCGAGGCTGAGGCCGATGCGCTGGGCGGTGAGCACGAACGAGACGCGCCGGATGGTGTCCGGCCGGTAGCGACGCTGACCGCTGTCGGTTCGCTCGCTGACGATGAGGCCGCGCTGCTCGTAGAAGCGGAGGGCCGACGTGGCGACACCGGTGCGACGCGCAACTTCACCGATCGTCAACCTGCTCGTCGGCAGTCGCTGGGGATCGGGGCTTGACTTCAAGCTGACTTGAAGTCTTACGGTGCCGCCATGGATGTGGCAAGCGCCTCGGTCGTCGGCTCCGCGTCGGACCTGCGGGAAACAGGAAAGATCACGGGCAAGCTCGGCGACCTGCCTGTCGTGGTGTTCTGGGACGGGGACAAGGCGTGGGCGATAGAGGACAGGTGCCCGCACATGGGCTTTCCGCTCCACCGCGGAACGGTGCACGACGGGCTTTTGACCTGCCACTGGCACCACGCCCGATTCGACTTGGCGTCAGGGTGCACGCTGGATCTCTGGGCCGACGATGCCGTCGCCTTGGAGGTCGCCATCGACGGCGACGACGTGAGGGTGGCTCAGCGGCCGTACGCCCCAGATGTCGACCGGCTTGAGCGGCGACTCGTCGAGGGTCTCGAGGAAGGCCTCACCCTGGTGGTGGCCAAGGCCGTGCACAGCCTGATGGCGCGTGAGGTCGCGCCTGCCCGCATCGTCGAGTTGGGGTTGCGGTTCTCGGCCGCCAACCGAGCAGAAGGGTGGGGTCCAGGGATGACCGTCGCCCAGATCGTCCTCAACCTGTTGCGCTACGTCCCACCCGCCGAACACGGGCGCGCGGTTACCCAGGGCCTCGCCTTCCTCGGCCGCGACACCCAGGGCCACCGGCCGCGCTTTCCCATCACGCCGCTGGAGGGCCCGGCCGACCCGGAGCAACTCGGTCGCTGGTATCGGCGGTTCGTCGAGAACCGCCTCGGCCAAGCCGCCGAGCGGATCGCGGTGACCGGGGCGCGCACCGACCGCGGTGCCACCGAGCGCTTCATGTTCGCTGCCAGCACCGACCACGCGTTCCTGGACGACGGCCACATCGTGGACTACCTGAACAAGGCGTGCGAGGCAGCCACGGCGATCGGCGATGACGTCTTCGAGGTGCTGATTCCGTCGGTCGTGGGGCCCATGGCTGGTGCGACTCGGCACGAAGAGGTCAGCGAGTGGCGCGAACCAGTGGACCTGATTCCTCTCATCGACGTCACCTCGACGGCGCTCCAGCGATCGGCGGGCCCCGGCATGCCCGAGGTCGACGTCGGCCGGGTTGGCTGGGATCTGCTCGACGAAGATCCGATCGCTGTCGGTGAGGTGCTCCGCAGCGCAGCCGTCCGCGGCGCATCGCCGGAGCAGTTGGCCCGCGCCGTTGCGTTCGCCGCCGCCCTGCGGCTGGTGCGGTTCCACGTTCAGAACGACGTTGGCGACTGGGACGTCGTCCATCACACCTTCACCACGGCCAACGCCATCCACCAGGCGGTCGTACGCCATGCCACGCCGGAACTGGCCCGCGGCATCGTCCAGGGCGCGTACCGCGTCTACCTCGACCGGTTCCTCAACGTGCCCGCGGCTCGTGTACCCACCGGTGACGAGCCCCGCTCTCTCATCGAGCTCGAAGGCTGTTGGGACGGACGGGGCGGTGTCGATGAGGCCGGCCGGATCGTCGCCGGCTTTCTGCGTGCGGGCAAGGGTCGGGGACAAGACGTCCTGTCCGAACTGTGCCGTGCGCTGTTCCGGGAAGACGCTGGGTTCCACTGGTACCAATCCGTCGACGCCGCCGCGACGCAATGGCGGTCGTGGCCCACCGGCTCGGCAGAAGCCGAGCTGGTCCTCGTCGGCGCCGCCCGCTGGCTGGCTGCGCACACACCGACAGTCCGCTCGACCGATCAAGTGGTCACGATCACTCGGCGGCTGCTCCGCGGCGAACCTGTCTACGAGGAAGCCACCGCCTGACTCCACCTCGCCCGCTCGCGGACCGGTGACCGTCTCCCGTCGTGCACGGCACGGCGCCGCGACTCATCGACGGTGATCCGGAGTCGCTCGCGAGACAGCTTCATCGCCGTCCACCGGCCCGTTTTCGGCACAGAGGGTGGAGTTTGGCGCCTGGCGTGGGACGATGGTGGACTCGTCGGCCCGCAGCAGGAGCGTCCGTGACCGACCACGACCCCGATCGTCGCCCCACCTCCGCCGCGGGAGGCCCGTCGCCGTGGGCGCCGCGCGGTCCGAGTGGGGGCGACGGTGCAGAGCCGCGCCGCTTCGGTGGCCCGGCAGCCGCGCCGCCGGCGCCCGGATCCGGGCAGTGGGGGACGCCGGCGGCACCCCGGCCGGAGAGCGGCTCCGGCTCCGGCCGGCCCGGTGTGTCGGCCTGGGCGCCGCCCCAGTGGAGCAGCGCGGCGCCGCCCAGCGCGCCTCCGCTCGCGCCGCCGACCGGAGCGCCGGGTGCGCCGGGTGCGCCGGGAATGCCGCCGAGCGGGGTGCCCGGTATGCCCGGAGTAGCGCCAGCCGGGCGGCTGATCCCTCCGCCAGCCGGCCCCCCGTTCGGGCCCGAAGCAGTACGCCTCTCGACGGCACCGCCGTGGCCGCCCATGGGCGCGACGGCACCCGACGCGCCGGGCGGACCCTACGGGCCGGGCACCGGACCGCAGCCGACGGGGCCGCTCGCACCGAGCGCTCGGCGAGCGACCTCCTCGCCCGGCCGGTCGTGGTTGTTCGGCGCGCTGGCGGGCGCTCTCGTTGGTGCCGTCGTCGCCGCACTCGTGAGCGTGGCCATCGTCGGCGCGTCCAACCGCGGGGAGACGGGACGTGCCTCGGTCGGGTCCGGTGGCAACAACGGTCTCGACGTGCAGGCCATCCTGTCCGCGATGCAGGAGTCGGTGGTCTCCATCGAGACCGGCGAGAGCAGCGGTCTCTACGGCTCGGCCGGGTCGGGCTTCATCTTCGACAACAGCGGCGACATCCTCACGAACAACCACGTCATCGAGGGCGCCAGTCGCATCAACGTGCGCTTCTTCGACGGCACCACGGCCCCGGCCGAGCTGGTGGGGTCGTTCCCCAGCAACGACCTGGCGATGATCCGCGTGACCCGCACCGGTCTGCGCCCGGCCCGCCTCGGCTCCTCCACCGCCCTGAACGTCGGCGAGCCGGTGGTCGCCGTCGGCAACGCGCTCAACCTGGGTGGCCGGCCGAGCGTCACCACCGGCATCGTGTCGGGCAAGGAGCGCTCGATCAACGTGCCGGGCGTCCAGCTCGACCATCTCATCCAGACCGACGCCGCCATCAACCCCGGCAACTCGGGTGGACCGCTCGTCAACGCCCGCGCCGAGGTGGTGGGCATCAACACGGCCCGCATCCCCGACGCGCAGAACATCGGCTTCGCCGTGTCCATCGACCCGCTCAAACCGCTGGTGAAGCAGCTCAAGGACGGCAAGGGCGCCGTCAACCCCGACAACGCCGTCCTCGGCGTCTCGACCATCTCGGTGGACGACCCGAGCCTCACCCCTCAGGCCCTCGACCAGCTCGGGGTCACGGCCGACACGGGCGCGCTGGTGGTCAGCGTGCAGCCCGGTTCGGGCGCGGCGAAGGCCGGGCTCCAGTACGGCGACGTGATCGTCGGCATCGACGGCGGGGCCATCACGAGTTCGGATCAGGTCGGCACGATCATCCGCAGCCGCAAGCCGGGCGACGTCGTCAAGGTGGAGATCGAACGGCGCGGCACGTCTCAGACGGTGTCGGTCACGCTCGGGCGCCGCGGCGGTTGAGGCTCGGCGGGATCGGCGCCGGGGGTGGCGGCGCGCCACGTCGCTAGTGTTGCCGAGCCCACCACCTACGTCCGGAGCAGGGATGAGCGACCTGGCCACCCAGAACGAGCCGCCTCGCGGCCACGCCCGAATCGTCTACCTCGGCCCGGTGTCGCCGCACTGGGAGGTCCAGTCCGACTTCGGTGACCGGGCCATGATGGACGCCTTCCGGGACCGCGTCATGGCTCGGCTCCAGCTCGTCCCGCCTCACGATCCGCAGTTCCGGCGCAACCGCGAGCGGGTCGTGCGCGATGCCGAGCGCGAGAACTTCTTGCTCGACTGGGACCTCGGGCTGCCCGAGGACGAGGGCTAGAGCCGGGCTAGCGCGCGGTTGGAGCGCGGTTGGAGCCGGCCGGCACCCGGTTGCACCCGGCCGCCGGCCATCGCTTCGGCTCAGAAGGTCGCCGGCAGAAGGCTGCCCAGGCTCTCGAACACCCCGATGAGCAGCGCCAGCAGCACCGGTGAGGTCAGCAGGTAGGTCGGCCAGCGGAGCCACCGCCGGTAGAGGCGGCGGCTCACGAAGAAGGCGACGACGAGGAGTTGGGAGCGCAGGACCAGTGGTACGACTCCACCCCTTGCGCCACCGAATGCGCCGGGACCCGGCTGGAGTGCCGACGGCTTCGTCGCAAGGGGGCCGGTGAGCGGTCGAGTTCGCAGCCGCGCCACTACGGCCAGGCGCTGTGTGGCCAGGAACCGGGGTGCCGACGTGAGCAGGACCAACGAACTCCACGGGCGCTCGGCGCGCACCGGGTCAGGCTCGCCCGACCGCACGACTGCGACCGACTCAACTTCGTACCGGAAGCGCCCGGCCCAGGTCGTGACGAAGACGTCGGCGCCGCGACGCACGCGATCCAGGGCGCGGAACGGGCCTCCGTAGCCGACGCGGGCTCCGGCGATCGCCGATGCCCCCGGCTCACCGGGCATCGAGGTGCTCGGATCATGGCCTGGGCCGCTGCGGAGTTGAGCGGCGCCCGCCCCCTGCACGACGACCTCGTCGATACCGATCGAGGGCACCTGGAGGATGGCGATCGGTGCGCCGGCCGAGGGCGGCGGTGGCAGGGCCGTCGGACCCGCCGGGGCCGGATCGGAGCCGGAACCGGACGTCAACAGGCCCGACTGGCCGTCGTCGGTGGCCGCCGACGCGGACGACGCCAGCGCCGCTCGTCGGAGCGCGGCGGCGCGAAAGCTCGGGACGAGGAGCTGCTGGGCCCGGCTATGGACGATGCCGGACGTCCACACCTGGTAGGCGAGGAACAGCGCGAGCACCGCACCCACGGCCGTGAGACCTTGGCCGAGCCCGCGGAGGACGGTGCGCCGATCGGTTCGCCCGCGTGCGACCGCTGCACCCAGCGGGGCGGCCGGCGGCGGTGAAGGGGCTGGGGAGGGCGCGGCCGCGATGCCCCCGGGGCCGGCCATGGCGCGCGGGGCCGGGGGCGGGGGTGACGCGGGCGCAACGGTCGGGTCGAGGCGGGCCGCGAGGGCGCTGAGGCGCACCCGCCGATCGGCGAGCGCAGCTCGCTCCTCGGGCGTCGCATCGCCCCCGAGCCGTTGGCTCGCCTCGTCGAGCAGCACGCCGGCACGCCGGACGAGGGCGGGCGCCACCTCGTGTACGCCCTCGCCGTGGCGGTCCGGGACCCGATGGTGGACGCCGATCTCGTGGGCGAGGAGATCGAGGGTGCGGTCGATGTGGCGGAGCCGGAGGGAGCCGGCTGATCCGCTCGCACCGGCGCCGGCCGCCTCCGGATCGGCGACGGCGTCGCCGTTGGTGAGCTCGATGGAGCTCACCGCCGGGCACCGGTGCGAAGCGTGCGCCGGGGGCGTCCCACCCATGTGGCCAGGCGCGTGGCGGCCGAGCCAGGTTGACCGGCTCCGGCGACGAGCTGCAGCGCAGGTCCCGCGAACAGCAGGAGCAGGGCCACGGCCCCGGCGAGCAGGGGCGGTACCGTCCGGTCGCCGGTGATCATCGCTACCAGCCGGCCCACGCCGGCTCCTGCGGCGCCCGATCCCGCGGGCACGGTGGCCGGCGGCGTCGAGGTGGCCCCGGCGCTCGACGCACCTCGTCCTCCGCCGGGCTGAGTCCCTGCGTCGCCGCCCAGACCAGCGCCGTCGCGGGTGCCCACTCCGCCCAAGTCGCCGCTTCCGAGCCCGCTCCCACGCGATCCACCACCGGGCAGGAGTCCGCCGCCGGGCAGGAGTCCATCACCGGGAAGGAGTCCGCCACCGGAGCCGGGACCGATTCCCCCGGAGGGGGGCGCGGTGGTGGATCCGGGCCCCGGTGCTGTTGTGGTGGTCGTCGTCGGGATCGGATCCGACACCTCCACGGCGGCCACCTTGGCGGCCTGCGCCTTGGCCGTGGCCAAGATGGGTTCGGGCAACGGGAGGTATCCGGCGGGCAGGTCCGCGCTCTGGCCGGCGCCGAGCGCGAAGTCGAGGAACTGGGCCAGCCATGCCTTGCGTTGCCGGGTCAATCCCTTCGTCGGCACGATCATGTAGGTGAGGATCGGCATGGGGTACGCAGCCGGGTCCGCGGTCGCCGGCGAGGGCACGAACGTGCCGTCGCCGGCGGAACGCATGGCTCGCGCCGCGCCATCGATCGCGCTCGCGGTCGGCAGCACGTAGGCCCCCGACGCGTTGCGCATCTCCGCCACGGGTTCGTCGGGAAGGGCGGCGGCGGAGGTGCTGGAGTCGACGCAGCCGATCATCCCCGCGGTCGGGTCGGCGGACGCCCCCCGGATGCTGGCCACCACGTTGGCGGCGCCGGTGCGCAGGTTGAGACCCTCCGCGCTGGGGAGCTCCTCCGTGACCCCGGTTTCGAAGAACGGTCCGCGTGCCTCCCAGATCGCCCTGCCCTGCGGGTCGCTGTAGAAGTAGTTGGTCATGACCCAGCTCCAGTAGGCCGAGCCGGCCCGGGCCACGTTGTTCACGGCCTTCGACCGGGGGAAGCCACCGGCTGTCGGGTAGTCCGGGTTGCCGGCGTTGTCGGCGGCGATCTCGGTCTCGGCCATGTTGTTGTCGCGGGCGTTCATGACGCCGGCGAGGCTCGCCGGCGACAGCCGGAGCCGGAGCAACGGGCGGTACTCCAGGAACTCGTTCGAGTAGCGGACGTCGAAGGCGCACACCAGCGCGCTGAGCGTCAGCGGCACGTAGAGGACGTCGCCGCCGAGGCTGGAGTCGGACAGGCGCTTGCGCTCGTCCGCGGTCATGGGCAGGCCCGACACGGCCGCGTCGGCGAACCCGTCGATGAGGTCGGCACGCCCGCTGGCCGATCCGCGGTCGGTGAAGTCGAGGGGCACACCGGTGCCCGGCTGGCACACGAACGAGGCCCAGGTCTGCATGGCCACCGCAGCCGACGACGATCCCGAGACGCGAAGCTGGTCGCCGGGCGGCGTCGGGCACGGCGGCTGAGGCACCTTGCCGACGCCGGACGTGTCTCCTGCAGCGGCCGCTCGAGCGGAGGTGGCACCCGCGGGCGCGGCGTCGCGATGCGGCGCGGCCGCGAAGGTGACCGCGGCGATGGCCGCGACGGCTGCCAGCCGGGCGGCCGCGCGCGCCACGGGCGGCGTGGGCCAGCGGCGCACGGCTCGCGGCGGGACGATCCGCCGGAGGCGGTCGAAGACGATCGTGCGGGCGCGCACCACTGGCACCGTCGGGCTCCGGGTTGATCGGTGAGTACGGGGACGGGGGCGACGATCGCACGGACCTGGCGACGGGGCTACCGGCCCGCCCGCGAGTTCGCCCGAAGTTCGCGTCGCAGCCAGATGGAGTTGGGGCGCCGCCCGCCGCCTCCGAGAGACCACGTGCTCGCCACCTTCGGTTCACCGGGAGGCAACAGCGCGGCCAGGCGAGCGCCCTACCGTCCTGGCCGCCTGTGACGGAGAGCGGGCGGGAGGGCGCACGTGGCAGCAACCGACTTCGACGTGCCCGTGGGCCTCTCCGGCGACGACATCCCGCTCTCGGTCGCCGTGAACCGCAGCCCCGCCGACCGCCGCTTCCGGCTGGCCGCCCGGGCCTCGGGCGCGTCGACGCTCGTCGTGATGGGACTGGTCGCGGTCTTCCTGGCCAAGGGCGCGTGGCCGGCGCTGCGTATCGCCGGTGCCAGATTCTTCACCCGCACTGAGTGGAACCCGGATGCGGCCAACGGTTCCTTCGGCATCGCCGCCATCGTGTGGTGGACGGTGATGATCGCGCTGATCGCCCTGCTGCTCGCCGTGCCGCTCGCCGTCGCCAGCGCGCTGTTCATCAACGAGTACGCGCCGCGACGGCTGCGCCGGGCGCTCACCGCACTGGTCGACCTGCTCGCTGCCATACCGAGCCTCATCTACGGGCTGTGGGGCCGGGCCTTCGCCGGCGACGCCCTCGCCGGGGTGGCGCGATGGCTGTCCCGCAACGCCGGATTCGTGCCCATGTTCGACGTGCGCGGCGATGCCTACGACTCGTCCACGTTTGTCGCCGGGGTGATCGTCGCCCTCATGGTGCTGCCCATCGCCACCTCGGTGATGCGAGAGGTGTTCGCGCAGACGCCAGTGGCGGAGAAGGAGGGGGCCCTGGCGCTCGGGGCCACGCGCTGGGGCATGGTCCGCGCCGTGGTCCTGCCGTTCGGTCGCGGGGGCATCATCGGTGGGTCGATGCTCGCCCTCGGTCGGGCGCTGGGCGAGACCATCGCGATCGCGCTGATCATCTCGCCCAAGTACGTCGTCGACGCGCGCGTGCTCGAACGGGGCAGCAACTCCGTCGGTGCGCTCATCGCGCTGAAGTTCGGCGAAGCGGGTTCCACCGGCCTCAGCGCCCTGCTGGCCCTCGGCCTCGCCCTGTTCGCCATCACCCTCGTGGTGAACTTCGCAGCGTCGTTCGTGGTGGCCCGGTCCCGATCGGGAGCGGGCGTCGAGGCATGAGCGTGCCAGCCACGGTCGACCCGGCCCACCGAGTGCCCGAGCGTCCCGTCCGCCCCCGCATGGTCGGCCGCGACGACGGCCTCGTCCTCGTGGGATCGGCGGCCTCGGGCATGAGCCTCGTCTGGGTGGTGTACGAGCGCCTGCTACCGCTGTCGGGCCCGGTCGGCTTCTGGCTCTTGAGCTACGTCGCCTTCCTTGCCATCTACCGCAGCGTGGTCCGCTCGACCCACGGCGCTCTCGCGGCCCGCGATCGGGTGATGGCGGTCGTCGTCACCAGCGGCGCGCTGGGCCTCGCGGCACCGTTGACGCTCATCATCCTGTTCGTCTTCTCCAAGGGGATCGGCGCGCTGGTCAAGCCGGCCTTCTTCACCCAGACGCTGGCCAAGGTGGGCCCGCTCAGCCCCGAGGACCAGGGCGGCGCGCAGCACGCCATCGTGGGGACGCTCGAACAGCTCGGGCTCACCGTGGCCGTGTCGGCTCCGCTGGGCGTGGCCACCGCGGTGTTCCTGAACGAGGTCGGCGGCCGGCTGGCCAGGCCGGTGCGGACGATCGTCGACGCCATGAGCGGCGTGCCTTCGATCGTCGCCGGTCTGTTCGTCTACTCGCTGTTGATCCGCACACTGGGCTGGAGCTTCTCGGGCTTCGCGGCCTCGCTGGCGCTCGCCATGCTCATGCTGCCGAGCGTGACGCGCACGACCGAGGAGGTGCTGCGGTTGGTGCCGGGTGGCCTGCGCGAGTCGGCTCTCGCCCTGGGCGCGCCCGAGTGGCGTGCCACCCTCCAGGTGGTGCTGCCGACCGTGCGCGCCGGTGTGGTGACCGCCGTGATCCTGGGCATGGCGCGCGCCGTGGGCGAGACCGCGCCGCTGATCATGACCTCGTTCAACTCGTCGGTCATGAACTGGAACCCGTTCTCGGGTCCACAGTCGAGCCTGCCCATCTACGTGTACCGGCTGGTTGGCAACTCCGACCCCGGGCAGGTCCGCAGAGCGTGGGCCGGCGCGCTGGCCCTCATCGTGCTGGTGCTCGGCCTGTTCACCATGGCCCGCTGGGTCGGCGGTGCGCCGCAGCGACGCGAGCGCCGCCGCCAACGACGCCAAGCCCCTGCCCCTGCCCCTGCCTCGGCCGCCGCCGCACCCGCCTCGACCTCGGCCGCCGCCGCACCCGCACCGACGGTGGACCTGACCCGCACCGATCACCCCGGAGGACCGCAGTGACCTTCCGAACGCTCGACCGCGCCGATACCGTCCCCGGCTCGCGCTCCGCCCCGGCACCGCCGCGAGCCTCGGCCAGCCTCGAGGCGCAGTCGGTCTCCGCCTGGTTCGGCAGCCACAAGGTGCTCGAGCGGGTCTCGCTGACCATGAGCGCCGGCGGCGTCACCGCGCTGATCGGCCCGTCGGGCTGTGGCAAGTCGACGTTCATCCGCATCCTCAACCGCATGCACGAGTTGGTCCCCGGCGCCATGCTGGCCGGGCGGGTGCTCCTCGACGGCGACGACGTGTACGGCGACCAGGTGCAGGCGACCGACACCCGCCGGCGGATCGGCATGGTGTTCCAAAAGCCCAACCCGTTCCCGACCATGACCATCCGCGACAACGTCCTGGCCGGGTTGAAGCTGACCGGCCAGGCGACGTCGGGCCGCGACGCGCTCGTGGAGCAGAGCCTGCAGCGGGCCGGGTTGTGGAACGAGGTACGCAACCGCCTCGACTCCCCCGGAGGCGCGCTGTCGGGCGGCCAGCAGCAACGCCTGTGCATCGCCCGCGCGCTGGCCGTCGGCCCCGAGGTGCTGCTGATGGACGAGCCGTGCTCGGCGCTCGACCCGACGTCCACCCGCCGCATCGAGGAGACGATCGGCGAGATCGCCCGGGACGTCACGGTCGTGATCGTCACGCACAACATGCAGCAGGCCCAGCGCGTGTCGGACCAGTGCGCCTTCTTCCTCGCCGCCGAGGACGAGCCGGGGCGGATCGTCGAGGCCGGGGCCACGGCACAGATCTTCGACGCACCAACCGACCCCCGCACCGCCGACTACGTACACGGCCGCTTCGGCTGAAGGAGCACCCCATGCCTTCCTCCACCGCCCGCACCCGCGCCGCCACCGCGCTCGGGATCGCCGCGGTCGTCGCCGCGGTGCTCGGCGCCACGATCGGGTCCCCGGCCGCGCCGGCATCGGCCTCCGCCGTGGTCCGTGCCGCCGGCTCGACGTGGTCGCAGAACGCCATCGACCAGTGGCGCGCCGACGTCGCCCGCTTCGGCCTGCAGATCAACTACCAGGGGGTCGGATCCTCGGCTGGCCGCCAGTTCTTCCTGGCCAACCAGGTCGACTTCGCGGTGTCCGAGATCCCGTTCCAACCCAACGAGCGCCCGAGCGTGAGCTTCGTCTACCTGCCCATCGTCGCCGGCGGCACGTCGTTCATGTACAACCTGACCGACGCGGCCGGGGCGCGTGTCACCAACCTGAGGCTCTCGTCGCGCACGCTGGTCGGCATCTTCACCGGCACCATCACGAACTGGGCCGATCCCGCCATCACCGCCGACAACGCAGGGCGGGTGCTGCCCGATCGGGCCATCACGCCGGTCATCCGCTCCGACGGCTCGGGGACGTCTGCGCAGTTCTCGGCCTGGCTGGCTCGCACGCAGCCGTCCGAGTGGACGACGTTCGCCCGCACCTACTCGATCCCCCCCACGTTCACCTCGAACTGGCCCGTGTTCACGGGCGCCGTGGCCCAGTCGGGTTCGGACGGTGTCGCCCAGTACGTGTCCGACGGCGGTAAGGGCCCGGGCTCGATCACCTACGTCGAGACGAGCTACGCCATCGAACGGCGGTTCCCGGTGGCTGCGGTGCGCAACCAGAGCGGTGCCTACACCGTGCCCACGGCCCGCAACGTGGCCATCGCCCTCACCCGGGCCCGCTTGAACGCCGACCGCACGCAGGTGCTCGACGACGTGTACACGAACCCGGACCCGAACGCCTATCCCGTGTCGAGCTACAGCTACATGATCGCCAAGACCTCGGGGATCTCGCCGGGTGTCGGCGCCGACGTGGCCAAGTTCGTCTACTACTTCGCCTGCGCCGGCCAGCAGAAGGCCGAGCCGCTCGGCTACTCACCGCTGCCCCCGAACCTGGTGCGGGCGGCGTTCGACGCCATCAGCCAGGTGCCGGGCGCACCTGCGCCGCCGGCCGTCACGCCGGTCGAGTGCCGCAACCCGACGGTGATCGGCACCGGCCCGCTGCCGGGCGACTCCGGGCCGACGGTTCCCGGCGGGGGCGGATCCGGCGGCGGTGGTGGCGGTGGCGGTGGTGGTGGGTCGGGAGGTGGCGGCTCCGGCGGTTCGGGCGCGGGCGGCACGGGTGGCTCCGGCTCGGGAGGTGCCGGCTCCGGGCCCGGCCCGGGTGGCGGCGCGGGCGCGGGCGGTACGGGCGCGACCGGCACGAGGGGTGCCCCGGGGGCGGGCGGAAGCGCCGCCGGCGGGAACACGGGCGACCCCCTGGCCGACCAGGCTGCCGGGACGGCGCTGCCGGGCGACGGTGGCTCGGCGCTGGCTGCGCCGACGTCGGCCGTGGCGGTACGGGGAGACAGAGGCTCGGCCGTGCCCCTCGTTGCGGCGGCCGCCGTGCTGCTCGGCGCGTTGGCCGTCCCGCCGCTGCTGGCCGGGCTGGCATCGACGCCGCCGGGCGCGCTCCGTCGCCGGCGCCTCCGCGACCGTCTCGGTCGCCGGCGCTGAGCGATCTGGCCCGCTCGCTCGTCCGCTCGCCCGCCCGTTCGCCCGCCCGCCCGCTCGGGCCCGGTGCCTCGCGTCCCGTGTGCGTCGGCCGACGTGCGCGTGAACGGCCGGCGTTTCCGACGGCGGCAGCCGCGCCGGGCGGTCGGTCAGGCCGGTGGTCGCCAAGCGGGCCACGAGTCCCGGCCCTCGAGGCGGCTGGCGTCGCGCGCGCCCGTGAGGTCGGCGTTGGCCACGTAGACGTCCTGCCCGGCCGGGCCCGTGCTCGTGAACGCCACGAAGCGTCCGTCGCCCGAGATCGCGACCTCGGACTCGACGCTGCCGGGACTGCGGCTCAAGTCCTTCTGGCCACGACCGTCGGCGCCGGTCCGGTAGACGTCGTCGGCCGCGGAATCACCAGACGTGCCGGGCAGGGCCGCGGTGAAGTAGATCGACCGGCCGTCGGGCGCCCACACCGGGAAGGCATCGCGGTACGGCGTCCGTCCCACGCGCGCGGGCTCGGCGCCGTCGAGGCGAGCGACGAAGATGTCCGCGCCAAGCGAACCGCTCGGTTGGGCGCCGACGGCCAGGGCGTCGCCCGAAGGAGACCACGCCGGCATCGAGGCGCCGGGCAGGCTGGTCACGCGTCGGGCCCCGCCGCCGTCGGCGCCGACGGTCCAGACCTCGCTGTCCGTCCCGAGATCGAGCGTGTAGGCGAGCTGCCGGCCGTCGGGCGACCACGCCAGGTCCGACACGGGCGGCCCACCGGCCGGCGTCACCTGGCGGGGGTCCGACCCGTCGGCCCCGGCCACGTAGCCGGCGAACGAACCCGAGCGGTCCGAGAAGAAGGCGAGCTGCCGGCCGTCGGGCGACCACGAGGCGCTGCCCTCGTTCGACCCGGGGGCAACGATGGGCCGCACCCGCTTGGCCGCGACATCGACGACGTAGAGGTCGAAGTCGCCCGAGCCGTCGCCGTCGAAGACGAGGCGCGTGCCGTCGGGTGACCATGCCAGCCGCTCGGCCCGACCGCGCACGCGGGCGATGCGGCGGACCTGACCGCCCGCTCCGGTCGTCAGCATGACGTCCGTGCCGCCGGAGCTGTCGCTGGAGAGGAAGGCGAGCTGCCGATCGCCGGCACCCGCAGCCAGCGGGCGGGTGGTCGACGTCGAGCCGGCCCGGCTGCCGTTGGCACCGGAGCGGTCGGCGCCACCGGTCACGATGAGCAGAGCGCCGGCCGCGGCACCGACGGCCAGCACGGCGAGCGCAGCAGGTAGGGCACGGCGCAACGAGCGAGGCGCGCGGGAGGCTGGGCCATCGGGTGTCACGGCGGGATGGTAGGGACCGGCCAGGACCCGGCCGAGGCGGTTCGACCGACGTTCGGCAAACGTTCACCACTGCGCCGGCGGCCGGCCACGCGAGCGGCCCTCGCTGGTGGGCAACTCGGCTTCCCCGTGGCGCGCGGCGGTCGCCGGGATGGCACGACCGCGCGCCCGCCGGATGGCTCCCTGACCTTCGCCGCCTGTTCACGGCGCGGCCAGGAGCCCGCCACCGCGCCCCTTCATGCTCCGGACCGGGCCGCACGACTCCGAGCCAGGCACTGGCCGCGTCGGTCCCAGGAAGGGAGAACCATGCGTAGCTCGACCCGCCGCCTCGTCGCCTCCGCGGCAGCCGGCATCTCGGCCCTGCTGGCGGGCGTGGCAGGAGTGGCGCCCGCCGGCGCCACCAGCCCGCCGCCGTACGCCGTGAACAACCAGCCGGACCTCATCAGGATGGGCGGCTCGGACACGACCGAGACGCTGATGAACAGCTTGGCGAAGCTCTACAACGAGGCTCCCGGGTGCATCCTCACCGGCACGCCGCAGAACCTCGACGGCAAGTGCTTCGACTTCAACAGCGCCACGGCGGGGATCCAGCCGCAGTACCAGCTCGACGCCGACGGCAACCCGACCGACAAGGCCAACCCCGACCACGACGTGGCCTACGGCTACGCCGCGGTGGGTTCGAGCACCGGCATCACGCAGCTCGCGCAGCGGGGCACGACCGGCATCCAGACGCTCGACATCGCCCGCTCGTCGCGCGCCCCGCGATCGTCGGACGTCGACGGCCTGCGCTTCGTGGCCTACGCCAAGGACGCCATCCCGTGGGTCCGGTTCCCGGGCACGCCGGCCAGCGGGGTGAGCAGTCTGAGCGTCACCCAGATCCGCAACGCGTTCTCGGGGTGCGCCCCCGGCGTGCAGCCCGAGATCGACAAGACGGTCAACGGCGGGAACAACAACGGCGTCGCCGACTGGGGCGACATCGGCGGAGCGACCGGTGAGCCGCTCGTGGTGTGGGCGGCCCAGGACGGCTCCGGCACCCGGTCGACGTTCGACGGGTTCCTCGGTAGCGGCGCCAACTCCACGAACTGCATCCCGACGCAGTTCAAGGACAACAACCTGGCCAACGGGGAGCGGCGCATCCTCGAGAACAACAGCGTGCCCATCGAGGAGGCTCGCCCCATCGACTGCCCGGAGGTCACGTCGCCGGATCCCGCCAACCCCTGCGCGCCGAACTCGATCTTCTACATGAGCTACGGCCGCTGGAACGAGCAGCGGGCGGCCAACCCGCCCCAGACCACGGCGATCCTCGGGTCGATCACGGTCGGCGGCAATGCGATCCCGCCCACCGAGGCGAACATCGTGAGCGACGCGTATCCGTTCAGCCGGTTCGTCTACAACGTGATCCGCTACGACACGTTTGCTACTGGCCTGGCGTCTGCCGCGGTCAAGCAGTTCGCCTACACCAAGGGCTTCCTGTGCAAGCCGGCCGGTGCCTCGGTGAAGGACCCGCGCACGGGCGCGAACTTCCGCACCGAGGTGGAGGACACGATCCGGGGCGCCGGGTTCATCCCGCTTCCGCTCGGCACCTCGGGCTCGCGTGATGCCACGCAGAGCCACTGCCGGGTCATCGACACCAAGGATGTGAACTAGCGGTTCGCAGTTTGCTCGAGTTCGCCACACCACCACCGGGGCCCGGTCGACGCGTTCGGCCGGGCCCCGGTCGGCCAGAGTGACCACCGGGTTGAAGTGCGCGCCTAATGGTCGGTGAGCGGCGGGGGCGGTGGATCTGGTGGCGGGTCGCCTCCGAGCGCGTCGCCGCACTGCGCGCTGCCCTGGACGACCGGCGGCCAGGCGGGCAACGGCCTGGTCCACCTGCCTCGCGTCGTCGCTAGAGCCTCGCCGGCTCCCGTCGCGGCTCGACGGCCGGCTCGGCCACGGCCATCACGGCCGGCTCGGTCACCACGTCGACGGTCGCCGGTGGGGCGACGGCAGGTGGTGGCATCCGGACCCATGCCGGGCGCGTCACCAGGAGGCGCCCCGACCCCGTGCGCACCGCGGCCCGCACGCGGATGCGACGGCCGGCCAGCCGCCGGTCCCGCTCCATTATGTCGACGAGGGAGATCTCGAACCGGGCCGTGTACTGCACGAGGCGCATCCGCGGGCCCGAGACGGGCACGAAGCAGGTCTCGCCGTAGCGCCGCCACCGTGTCCGGTAGATCAGGCGCGGCGATCCGACCTGCGCCGACTCGTAGCCGCACCCCACGACCACCAGCACGATCGTGGAACGATCCCTGCCCTGGGCCCTGGGCCACCAGAGCCGCACCTCCAACGGACCAGCCATGCCGCGAGACTCGCGGAGCAAGGTGGCGGCTCTGCGGCCGGCGGATGAAGGGTCCGTGCCGGCGGGCTGACCATCGGGCCGCACCGGTACGATCGCCGGCATGGACGGCATCGGGGCCGGCAGTGCGGCGGTCGTGCCGCCGGAGGGCGACCCCGGCGATCTGCGCCACGACCCCGACCGGTTCCTGAACCGGGAGCTCTCCTGGCTCGACTTCAACGAGCGGGTGCTCGCCCTCGCCGACGGCGACATCCCGGTGCTGGAGCGGGCCAAGTTCTGCGCCATCTTCAGCCAGAACCTCGACGAGTTCTTCCAGGTCCGCGTGGCCGGTCTCATGGACCAGGCCGCAGCCGGCCTCGTCGCCCGCTCACCCGACGGCCGCACGGCGGAGGAGCAGCTCGACGCCGTGACCGCACGGGTGCGCCTGCTCAACGACCAGCTCGAGCGCGTGTTCCTCGAGCGGCTCGTGCCCGACCTGGCCGACGTGGGCATCGTCTTCTCCTCGTGGGACGATCTCGACGACGACGACCGCAAGTACCTGGTCGGCGAGTTCGAGTCGAGGATCTTTCCGATCCTCACGCCCTTGGCCGTCGACCCGGGCCACCCGTTCCCGTACATCTCGAACCTGTCGCTGAACCTGGCGGTGCTCGTGCAGGACCCCGAGACGGGCCAACGCCGGTTCGCCCGCGTGAAGGTGCCCCCGGTGCTGCCGCGCTTCGTCGTCATGCCCGACGGCGAGCGGTTCGTGCCGCTCGAGCAGGTGATCGCCGCCCACCTGGACCTGCTGTTCCCGGGCATGGTGATCGAGGACCACTACGCGTTCCGGGTCACCCGGAACGCGGACCTCACGCTCGAAGAGGACGAGGCCGACGACCTGCTCGCCGCCGTCGAGATGGAGCTCCGGCGGCGGCGCTTCGGCCGGGCCGTGCGCCTCGAGGTCGATGCCCACGTGAGCGCCGAGGTGCGGGAGCTGCTCGTGCGCGAGCTCGACCTGGACGAGGACGCCATCTTTCCGTACGTCGGTCCGCTCGACCTGAGCGGCCTGTGGTCCCTGCACGAGCTCGACCGCCCGGACCTGAAGGACGACCCCTGGGTGCCGGTCACCCAACCGCGCCTCGCGCCGGCGGACGGCGAGCCACCCGACCTGTTCGCCGCCCTGCGCGACGGCGACCTGCTCGTGCACCACCCCTACGACTCGTTCTCCTCGTCGGTCGAGGAGTTCATCCGCGAGGCGGCCGGCGACCCCAAGGTGCTCGCGATCAAGCTCACGCTCTACCGGACCTCGGGTGACAGCCCCATCGTCGGATCGCTCATCCGGGCCGCCGAGCGGGGCAAGCAGGTCGCCGCCCTGGTGGAGCTCAAGGCCCGATTCGACGAGGCCAACAACATCGAGTGGGCCCGTGCCCTCGAAGAGGCCGGTGTCCACGTCACCTACGGGCTGGTCGGGCTCAAGACGCACACCAAGACGGCGCTCGTCGTGCGGGACGAGGGCGACTGCTTCCGCCGCTACTGCCACATCGGCACCGGCAACTACAACCCGAAGACGGCCAAGCTCTACGAGGACCTGGGCCTGCTCAGCGCCGACTCGGCGCTCGGCTCGGACCTCACGCAGCTGTTCAACTTCCTGACCGGCTACGGCCGTGACGTCGAGTACGACAAGATCCTCGTGGCTCCCCGCTCGATGCGCGCCGCCCTCGCCGACCTGATCCGGGGCGAGATGCGGGCGCCCGCAGGCACGGGCCGGATCACCATGAAGATGAACAGCCTGGTCGACCCGGAGCTGATCGACCTGCTCTACGACGCGTCGCAAGCGGGTGTCGCCGTCGATCTCGTCGTGCGCGGGATCTGCTGCCTGCGGCCGGGAGTGCCGGGCCTGTCGGAGTGCATCGGCGTCCGCTCGCTCGTGGGGCGGTACCTCGAGCACAGCCGGATCTACCACTTCGCCAACGGAGGCGGCCCGGGCGAGCCCGCCTACTACATCGGCTCGGCCGACCTGATGCCTCGCAACCTCGATCGCCGGATCGAGGCGCTCGCACCCGTGGACGCGCCCGAGCTGCAGGAGCGCCTCGCCGAGATCCTCGACACCAACCTGCGCGACGACACGCTGGCCTGGGAGCTGGAGCCCGACGGTACGTGGCGCCACGTGGCCCGGGGCGGCACGTGCGACGTGCACCGGCGCCTGCAGGAGCTCGCGCTGGCGCGCTCGGCGCACCCGGCGTAGGACCGATCCCGGCGTCGAACACCGGGCCCGTGCGGGCGGCCGTCCGAGCCGCGGCGCCCCGGCCGGACACCTCCCGGACGGCGCATCGTCACGCCGGGAGGAGCATCGCCCTCGACGAGGGCCGATCGAGCCGTCGCCGACGGCGAACGTTACCGGGCCGTTCACCCCTCGTTCACCTCGCCACCCCCGGATCGTTCACCGAGCCTCCGTACCGTCACGACCGGCGCTCGTCCCACGCGCCGCCACCGCACCCCGGCCCCCAGGAGGGCACTGCCTTGATCCACTCCAAGCGCCGGCTGACCACGGTCGCCGTCCTCGTCGCCGCGATGTCCCTGCTCGCCGCCGGCTGCGGCGGCAAGTCCGACACGTCGAGCACCGGTACCGCGACCACGCTCACCCCGAAAGGGTCGAGCTCGATGGCGAGCCTCACCGGCAGCCTCACCGGCGGCGGCTCGTCCTTCCAGGACGGGTTCGACCAGCGGGCCATCGCCGACTTCTCGAAGGTCGCACCCAAGGCCAACGTCGTCTACCAGAAGTCCGGTTCCTCCGACGGCAAGAAGGCCCTCGCCGACGGCACCGTCGACTTCGCCGGGTCGGACTCCCTGATCAAGCCCGAGGAGACCCTGAACGCCAAGAAGGCCGACGTGCTCTACTTCCCGACGGTGGTGGCGCCGATCACGGTGTCCTACAACGTCAAGGGCGTGACCGACCTCCGGCTCAGCGGCGACACCGTGGCGAAGATCTTCGCCGCGAAGATCACCACCTGGAACGACCCCGCGATCAAGGCCGACAACCCCGGCACGACCCTGCCCTCGACGAGCATCACGGTGGTCCACCGCTCCGACGGCTCGGGCACCACGTCCAACTTCACGAAGTACCTCGTCGCCGCCGCCCCCGGCTCGTGGACGCTCGGGTCCGGTGACTCCGTCCAATGGCCAGCCAGCACCCAGGGCGCCGAGAAGAACTCGGGCGTGGCCACGGTGATCAGCCAGACCGACGGTGCCATCGGCTACGTCGACCTGGCCGACGCGGCCAAGAGCAACCTCGACGTCGCCGCCATCAAGAACAAGGCCGGCAAGTTCGTCAAGCCCACGCCGGCCGGAGCCAGCGCGGCTGCCGCCGGAGCCACGGTGGCCGCCGACCTGACCTACAACCCCATCGACGCCTCCGGTGACGCGGCGTACCCCATCACCTCGCCCACGTACGTGCTGGTGTACAAGACGCAGACCGACCCGGCGAAGGCCAAGCTGCTCAAGGCCTTCATCCGGTTCATGCTCACCGACGAGCAGGCGGTCGCCGGCAACGTGCTCTACGCCCCGCTGCCCAAGAGCCTGGCGGCCAAGGCGGTCAGCCAGCTCGACCAGATCGGCACCTGAACCCGGTGAGGCGGGGCCGCGCCCGAGCGGCCCCGCCCCCCGTCCCGTCCGCCCCCCGTCCCGTCCGGACCCGGCCCCGCCCCGATCGTCGGAGTGCCATGACCACCTCCACGGAACGACTCGACGACATCACGGCCCCTGGCCGGGGTGGGCGCGCGGACTCGGCGTTCCGCAGCCTCGCCCTCGTCGCGGGTCTCAGTGTGCTCGCCATCCTGGCGCTCATCGCGGTGACCACGACGCAGCAGGGCTGGCGGGCGTTCACCGTGCTGGGCGGGCGCTACTGGTTCGGCGCGACGTGGAACCCCCAGGCCGGGCGCTTCGGGATCCTCCCGCTCGTGTACGGCACGTTCCTGGTCGCCACGATCGCGGTGGTCGCCGCCGTGCCCGTCAGCCTCGGCATCGCCCTGTTCTCCACCGAGGTGTGCCCGCGGCGGCTGCGCACGGTCACCGTCACCGTGATCGACGTGCTGGCGGCGGTGCCCTCGGTCGTGTTCGGGCTGTGGGGCTTTCGCGTGCTGGCCCCGCGCATCCGCGGCGTGTACGCCGCCATCCACGGTGCGCTGGGCTCGGTGCCCGGGCTCGGCCGCCTCTTCGGCACGTCGTCGGGGCGCAGCTTCATGACCGCCGGCCTCGTCGTGGGCCTCATGATCACGCCGATCGTGACCGCCGTGACCCGTGAGGTGTTCGCCACCGTGCCCCGCAACGACAAGGAGGGCGCCCTCGCCCTCGGCGCCACCCGCTGGGAGATGATCCGCGGTGTGGTGTTCCCCCACTCGACGGGCGGCATCTCGGGTGCCGTCATGCTGGGTCTGGGCCGGGCGCTCGGCGAGACGATCGCCGTCGTGCTCCTGGTGGGCGCCAACCCCCGCTTCGGCGCCAACCTGTTCGGAACCGGCGAGACCATGCCGGCGCAGATCGCCCGCCAGCTCAACGAGGCCGGACCGCTGTTCCGCTCCGCGCTCGTGGGCCTGGGCGTCGTGCTGTTCATCGTCACCATCGCGGTCAACTCCTCGGCGCGCGCCCTCGTCACGTTCATCGACCGGCGTACGAGGGGGGCCACGTGACGGCGACGGCCGCGCCGGCCCGCCCCGCCGGTCCGGCGCGGTCGGACGACGTGCGGATCTCGACGATGAGCCGGCGCCGCCGTGTGCGCGACCGCCTGGCGTCGGTGCTCATGGTCGTCGCCTTCGGAGTGGCCGTGGTGCCGCTCGGGTTCGTCATCGTGAACGTGGCCCAGCAGGGCCTGAAGGTGATGAGCCCCGGTCTGTTGACCCGCACCATCCCGCCGGACACGAGCTCCAACGACCTGTCCAACGACACCATCGCCAAGTACGGCGGCACCGCGTCCACGACGGAGACGACGGCGGCGCTGGGCATCGGTCCGGCCATCGTCGGCACCGCTCTCACCACGCTCGGGGCCAGCGCCCTCGCCATCCCCCTCGGCATCCTCGGCGCCATCTACCTCCACGAGTACGGCCGCCGCCGGCGCTTGGCCCGCTTCGTGCGGTTCATGACCGACGTGATGGTCGGCGTGCCGTCGGTGGTGATGGGCGTGTTCGTCTACGCGATCTGGGTCGTGCCGCGGGGCGTGGGCGGGAGATCCGCGCTGGCCGCCTCGTTCGCCCTCGGCTGCCTGATGCTGCCCATCGTGGTGCGCTCCACGGAGGAGATGCTGCGCCTCGTGCCCGATACGTTGCGCGAGGCCAGCGCGGCGCTCGGCATCCGGACCTGGCGCACGACGGTCACCGTGGTGCTGCCGGCGGCCGCGCCCGGCATTGTCTCCGGCTCCATGCTGGCGGTGGCCCGGGCCGCCGGTGAGACCGCGCCCGTGCTGTTCACCATCGGCGCCGCCTACCGCTACAACTGGGGTCTGTCAGGCGGCAACACCTCGCTGTCGCTGTTCATCTACAACCAGGCGAGCCTGACCGGAGCCACCTCGCTGCGCCTGGCGTGGGCCGCTGCGCTCACGCTCATCACGATCGTCGTGGTCGTGACCCTCATCGCCCGCACCATCAGCACCCGCGCGACGACCCTCCACTGAGCCCGTGCGCACCACCCAGGACGTCCCCATGACCGGCGAACCGGCAAGCCCGACCATCGACCTGACCGCCCGCGCGCCGCGGCCCGCTCCGGCCGGCGCCGAGCGCGGGGCCGACGAGACGGTCGTCTTCGACGTGTGCGACGTCAGCGTCCACTACGGCACGTTCCGGGCCGTGCGGAACGTCTCCATGACCATCAGGCGCCAGGAGATCACCGCCTTCATCGGGCCCTCGGGGTGCGGCAAGACCACGATGCTGCGCGCCTTCAACCGGATGCACGACCTGACCGAGGGCGCCCGGGTGGAGGGCACCATCGACTACCACGGCGTCGACCTCTACGACCCGAAGGTGAATCCCGTCGAGGTCCGGCGCCGCATCGGCATGGTGTTCCAGAAGCCGAACCCGTTCCCCAAGTCGATCTACGACAACGTGGCCTACGGGCCGCGCCTCGGCGGTCTGGCCAAGCGGTCCGAGCTCGACGACGTGGTGGAGCGGGCGCTCGTGCGGGCCGCCCTGTGGGACGAGGTCAAGGACCGGCTCAAGCGCTCGGCCCTCGGGCTGTCCGGTGGCCAGCAGCAACGGCTGTGCATCGCCCGCACCGTCGCCGTGGAGCCGGAGGTCATCCTCATGGACGAGCCCTGCTCGGCGCTCGACCCGATCGCCACCGGGCGCATCGAGGACCTCATGGAGGAGATGAAGCGCGACTTCACGATCCTCATCGTCACCCACAACATGCAGCAGGCCGCCCGGGTGAGCGACCGCTGCGCCTTCTTCACCACCGAGGTCAACGAGCGCAGCGACACCCGCACGGGCGTGCTCGTGGAGTTCGACCGCACCGAGCAGATGTTCTCCAACCCCTCCGACGAGCGGACGGAGAACTACGTGACCGGCCGGTTCGGCTGACCGATCCCGTGGCCGCCCTCCGCCACGGCTTCACCGCCGAGCTCGATCAGCTCCGCCTCCAGGCGGAGCTGATGGCCGTGCGCGTCGACCAGAACCTCGAACGCATGCGCACCGTGCTCGCCACCGGCGCGCCCGGTGTGGCCGAGGCCGCGGTCCGCGCCGACGACGACGTCGACGCCATGAACGTGTCGCTCACCGAGCGCTGCTACGACCTGATCGCACGGGAGCAACCGGTCGCCGGCGACCTGCGCTTCGTCGTGTCCGTGCTGCGCATCCTCGGCGAGCTCGAGCGCGTCGGCGACCTGGCCCTGCGCGTCGTGAAGCTCGCCCCGGAATGGGACCTGCTGCACCGTCACCCGGCCAGCTTCGACCTGCTGGAGTCGATGGCCGACGTCGCCGTCGACCAGTACCGCCTGGCCCTGCGGGCCTGGGCCACCCAGGAGCTCACGCTCGCCCACGAGCTGGTGGGCTCGGCTCGCGTGATGGACCCGCTGACCGAGCGCCTGATGCGCGAGCTGCTGGCGCTGGAGGGACCCGATGCGGTGCCGTGCGCGCTGCGTAGCCTGGTGGCCGGCCGATCGCTCGACCGGATCGCCGACCACGCCGCCGTGATCGGGGCCCGTCTCCGGTACCTGCTCACCGGCGACCCCGACCACCTGGCAACGGAGATCCGCTGAGGATGGGCGAGATGGACATCCGCAAGGCCTTCCACCAGCAGCTCGAGGACATCACCCGCGACCTCGTGCGCATGGCGGCCATCGTCACCGAGTCGCTGCCGCACGTCACCGAAGCCCTCCTCGACGGAGACCTGGCCGAGGCGCAGCGCCTCATCGACGGCGACGACCTGCTCGACGCCTTGACCCTCGAGGTCGAGGAGCGTTGCTACCGGGTCCTGGCGCTCCAGAACCCCATGGCCAGCGACCTGCGGTCGATCATCACCGCCATCCGCATGGCCTCGGAGATCGAGCGCTCCGGCGACCTGGTGTCCAACATCGCCAAGGCGGCCCGGCGCATCTACGGCGCCGAGCTGCGGCCCCGCCTGCGCGGGCTGATCGGCCAGATGGGCGACGAGGCGACACGGCTGCTGCGCCTCGCCATCGACTCCTATGCCGACCACGACGCGGCCCTGGCTGCGGCCCTCGACGACCTCGACGACCGGCTCGACACCGTCCACCACGAGTTCATCGAGGCGCTCTTCGAGGAGCGGGGCGACGAGTCGCTCCCACTCCAGGTGGCGGTGCAGATGGCGCTCATCGGGCGGTACTACGAGCGGATCGGCGACCACGCCGTGAACATCGGCGAGCGCGTCCGCTACATGGTCACCGGCTGGTTGCCCGAGCACACCGGGGCGGCGCGCGAGGAGGCCAAGCGTCGCGGCGCGCTCCCCGGCCTGGACCGCGCGACGGCACCGGGCGCCGACCCGCTCCCCGAGGAGTCGGAGCAGCCACCACCACCGGGCCGCTCGGCTGCGCCGCCCACGTGAGGAGCTGAGCCGATGCGCACCCTGGTGACCGACGGCGTGAGCTCGCTGGTCGCCGCGGCGGGGGGAGCCATCGCCGCTGGCGCCGTGGCCGCCCTGCTGTGGCTCCGGATGCGGCGCCGCCTGGCGGGCCTGGCGCGTGAGGTGGACGCGGTCGGGCGCGAGCTCGCCGCCGCCCGCTCCGGGCACGAGGCCACCCGGGCCCGCAGCGCCGTCCTCCGGCGCGCCCTCGACGCCATCCCCCAAGGCGTGGTGATCGGCGACGCCGACGGTGTGGTCGCCTTGCGGAACGGGCCGGCGAGCGCCTTTTCGACCGCACGCCACGGCGAGGCGTTGGTGGAGGCGGCGATCGACGAGCTGCTCGCCGCGGCGGCCAAGGGCAGCGAGGGTCGGCGCAGCGTCGAGCTGTTCGGGCCGCCCCGCCGGGTGCTCGACCTCGTGGCCATCCCGCTCGGCCGGGGGGGCGGCGTGGTGGTCATCGACGACGTGACCGAGCGGCACCGGGTCGACGAGGTGCGGCGCGACTTCGTGGCCAACATCAGCCACGAGCTCAAGACCCCCATCGGCGCCATCGGCCTGCTGGCCGAGACGATGCTCGACGAGCCCGACGCGCAGGTCGCCCACCGCCTGGCCGCCCGCGTCGTCGACGAGGCGTTCCGCGTCGGGCGCACCATCGACGACCTGCTCGAGCTCTCGCGCATCGAGGCGCGGGAGCGGCCGAGCCGCGAGCCGGTGACCGTGCCGATGGCCGTGGCCGAGGCGGTCGACCGGCTGCGACCGGCCGCCGACCTGCGCGGGGTGCACATCCACGTGCGCGAGGCCTCGCCCCGCCTCACGGTCCTGGGCGACCGCCGCCAGCTCGTCTCCGCGCTGACGAACCTGCTCGACAACGCGGTCAAGTACTCCGACCGCGGCTCCGCGGTGGAGGTGCGGGCCCGAACCGACGGTGTGCGGACCGAGATCGACGTCGAGGACCACGGGATCGGCATCCCCGCCCGTGACCTCGAGCGCATCTTCGAGCGCTTCTACCGGGTCGACCGGGCGCGGAGCCGCGACACGGGCGGCACCGGCCTCGGCCTGGCCATCGTGCGCCACGTGGCGCAGAACCTCGACGGCGACGTCCGGGTCCGGTCGCGCGAGGGGGCGGGCTCGACCTTCACGCTGGTCCTCCCCGCCGGTCCCGGGCCTGTGGCGCTGCCCGCCGCGGAGGCCGGATGACGACGACGACGAGTGTGCAGGAGGCGAGGGCGATGGCGACACCGGCGCAGACGGTGCTCGTGGTGGAGGACGAGGACTCCTTCGTGGAGGCGCTCACGGTCGGGCTCAAGCGGGAGGGCTTCCGGGTGCAGGTCGCCCGCGACGGGGCGGCTGCGCTCGACATGTTCGACGCGGTCAACCCCGACGTCGTGCTGCTCGACGTGATGCTGCCGAAGGTGTCGGGCATCGACGTGTGCCGGGAGCTCCGCCGCCGCTCGACCGTGCCGATCATCATGGTGACGGCCAAGGGCTCCGAGATCGACACCGTCGTGGGTCTCGAGGTCGGCGCCGACGACTACGTGACCAAGCCGTACCGTCTGCGCGAGCTGGTGGCCCGGATGCGGGCGGTGCTGCGCCGGGCGCCCGACGACACGGCCCGATTCTCGGCTCCGAGCGGCGACGTGCTCGAGGTCGGCGACGTCCGCCTCGACGCCGAGCGCCACGAGGTGGAGATCCGCGGTGAGCGGGTCCAGCTCCCGCTCAAGGAGTTCGACCTGCTCGCACTGCTGCTCGACCACGCCGGCCGGGTCCTCACGCGCGACACGCTGATCGACCGCATCTGGGGGCACGACTACGTCGGGGACACCAAGACGCTCGACGTCCACGTCAAGCGGCTCCGAGCCAGGGTCGAGACCGATCCGTCGCACCCCTCGCGCATCGTGACCATCCGGGGCCTCGGCTACAAGTACGAGCTGCCGCGGACGCCTGCCGGGGGGTGGCCGTAGCATCCGCGGGGTGACGTCACCGCCCGGCCGCGCCCCGCTCCGGCGGGCCCGGCTGCGCACGGACGGCGCGAGGCCGGCCGACGCGTTCACCGTGTCGCCGTTCTCGCGGCTGGCCCGCACCCACGCCTTCTCGACGGGCGCGGACGCCATGGTGGCCACCGCTCTGGCCGGGACCATCTTCTTCGAGGGCGCGACCTCGCAGGCACGGAGCAAGGTCTTCCTGTACCTGATCCTGACCATGGCGCCGTTCGCGGTGGTGGCACCGCTGATCGGCCCGGTGCTCGACCGGGTGCGCAGTGGCCGGCGCTGGATGCTGATCGGCACGATCGCCGGCCGCTCGCTGCTCACCGCCCTGATGGTGAACGACACGAAGAGCCTGCTGCTGTACCCCGAGGCGTTCCTGATCCTGGTACTGCAGAAGAGCTACGTCGTGGCCCGCGCCGCGCTCGTGCCCGCGACGGTCAGCCAGGCCGACCTGGTCGAGGCCAACTCCAAGCTGCAGCTGCTGTCGGGGCTCATGAGCTTCGCCGGCGCCGCACCGGCGGGTCTGCTGTTCAAGATCGGAGGCCCGGGCTGGTCGCTGATCGGCGCCAGCCTCACCTTCGCGGCGGGCACGGTCGTCGGGTTGCGGCTGCCCAAGACCGCGGTCGCCGCGGGGCCCGAGGGCGCGGAGGCGCGCTCGGAGCTGCGCAGCGGCGGCGTGCTCCTCGCTGCCAGCGCGATGGGACTGATCCGCGGCACCGTCGGCTACCTCACGCTGTTCCTCGCCTTCTACTTCCGCCGCGGCGCAGTGCCGAAGTGGCAGTTGGCGGTGGTCGGCGGCGTCAGCATGCTCGGCACGCTCCTCGGAGCTCTCGTCGCGCCGGGCGCGCGCAAGCATGCCAGCGAGGAGCGCATGCTCACCGTCGTGCTGGCGCTGATCGTCGTCGCCGGTGTGATGGCCCTCGCCGCCGGCGGGTACCCCGGCGCGGCCATCGTCGGCTTCGCCGTCGGCATCGGTTCGGTGGCGGGCAAGCAGGCCTTCGACTCGATCGTGCAGCGCGACGCGCCGGACGCCAACCGCGGCCGGTCCTTCGCCCGCTTCGAGACCCAGTTCCAGATCATCTGGGTGCTCGGGGCCCTGCTCGGCCTCGTGTTCCTGCCGCTGCGCGTCGGCTTCACGCTGGTCGTGGTCACCAACGCCTTCGCCGCGTTCTCCTACGGCGTCGGCTCGCGCGCCTTCCGGTACCGCAGCGGGCAGCGCACGCCGGTCACGGAGCGGGCGGCGGCCATCGACGAGCGGCTCAGCGAGGTGCAGGAGGCGGCCCGGCGCCGCGCCGCCCGATCGGCCCGGGCGCTGTGGGCGCGCGCCCGCGGCAGCATCGCGTCCGCGGCCGCCCGGCGGGGGAGCCGGCGGCCGCCGGGCCGCCCACCCGAGCAGGGGGGCGGGGGCGGGATCCCGCCCTCGACGCTCCCCGGCGCGCCCATGCCCCGCGGGCCGATGCCCGGCGGGCCGGTGCCCGGCGGGCTGGTGCCCGGCGGGCTGGTGCCCGGCGGGCCGGTGCCCGGCGCACCCATGCCCGGCCCGTGGTCGCCCGGCGAACCGGCCGGCGACTGCACGGTCGAGGTGCCGACCGCGGAGGTGCCGACCGCGGAAGTGCCGACGGCGCCGTGGTCCGACCGCCCGGCCGCACCCGAGTGGCCCGATCGGCCTGATCGGCCCACCGGCTGATGATGCACGCCACCGACTCCCCGGACCCGGCGGCGGATGGCGCGGTCGCCGAGCTGGCCACGGCGCGACGCCTGCGGGTCGCCGTGCTGGCCGACACGCACCTCGCGCCTGGCTCCGCGCGCCGCCTGCCCGACCGGGCCTACGACGAGCTGGCCGCCGCCGACGTGGTGCTCCACGGCGGCGACATCGTCGCTCCCGAGGCTCTCCGCGAACTACGGGGCCTTGCTCCCGTGGTGGCCGTGCTCGGCAACAACGACCGCGCGCTGGCCGGCTCGCTGCCCGAACGGGTCGACCTCCGCCTCGCCGGGCTCCCGGTGGCCATGATCCACGACAGCGGGCCCCGCGCTGGGCGGGCTCGGCGCCTGCACCGCTGGTTCCCCGATGCGGCGGTCGTGGTGTTCGGGCACAGCCACCTGCCGGTCGACGAGGAGGGCGAGCATGGTCAGCGCCTCTTCAACCCCGGCTCGGCCACGTGGAAGCGCCTCGCTCCCGCCCGCACGATGGGACGCTGGCTGGTCGACTCCGGCACGCTGGTCAGCGCCGAGCTGGTCGACCTCGACGCGCCCTGAGGTTCCCTCGCGGACCCGTCTGCGGCCGTCGGGCACGGCCATCGGTCGATCAATTGCCGGGCAGGTCGATGCGGGCCAGCCAGAGCCCCGGAGCGTCGACCTCGGCCGGCGTCGGCAGCGCCGCCGGGTCGATCCAGAGCCGGTCCAGCGCCGGGTCACCGGCCCGCTCCACCACGCCGTCGACGAACGCGCTGCCGCGGTCGTAGCACCGCGTGGTCAGCTCCAGACCGAAGAGCCGCTCGACGAACCGGTCGGCATCGGCGGCCTGGACGCGCCGGCGCCGCAGCGCCTCGGTGACGCGCCCGTACGAGGGGATGAGGTTGGTGCCGATGCGGTCCATCACGTGGTCGACGTAGCCGACGACGACTGCCACCAGCGCGTCGAGCCGGGGCTGGAGCGCCTCCTGGTCGGGTGAGCGCACGGCCCCGAGCAGCACCTCCGGATCGCTGAACATGCGCTGGATGTCGGCGACGCCGCCGGCGGTCGGGTCGATGGCGCCGAGCCGGTCCTCGAGCCCCCGGGGGTCGGGCCGGAAGCCGGCCACGAAGCCCGCTACGAGCTCGTCGAGGCGGGCCCGGACGTGGGGCACGCCCAGCACCGTGTGGTGCGCGATCTCGTGGAGGCAGATCCACAGGCGCAGGTCGTCGCGGGGCAGCGTCCACTCGTCACCGAAGGCATCGAGCGTCGGGGCCACGACCATCAGCTCGTCACCGCGGGGCCGGGGGATCGGCAGGTCGTACTGGCCGAGCGATCGCTGCGCGAGGTGGCCGACCATCGACCCGGCCGCCATGCCGAGCATCATCGGCGCCAGGGCCTGCATCAGCGAGCCGAGCCAGGCGGCCGTCTCGTCGTCGTCGAACTCCGCCGGCAGCGTCGGGTCGGCCGCCGCCGGGTGGTCGGCACCGCCGGTGCCGGTGCCCGTGCCTGAGTCTGCGCCGGTCCCGGCCGAACCTGCGGCCGGGGCGCCCGGGCCGAGCGACGCGGCGAGCCGCTCGAACAGCGGCCGCCATGCGTCGAGCGTGCGAGCCACCCACTCGGTGCGGGTCACGGGCACGACCGTGACCGGCCGGCCGGTGGAGCTGGTGCCGAGGCCGGTGACCGACGCGACGTGCACCTCCGCCACCCGGGCCAGCTGCTCAAGCTCGATGCGGGCGAGCGGGTCGACGTTGGCCTCGGAGGCACCGTCGCTGGCGATCACATGGGCGAGGTGGCGGGCGGCGTCCCACGCGATCGGGCCCTGGCCCTGGACCATGCGGGCCAGGTCTCCGAGGAAGGGCATGCCCCCGAACGGGTCGTTCCCCGATCCAGTCACGGGGCGCCCTGCGGTCCGGTGGATGGATCGGCAGCGCGCATCGCGGGCATCGTAGGGCGATGGCCGCCGAACCCGACCGCGCCGCCTCGCGGCCGGGCCCACGGCCGACGCGGGTCCTCGTCACCGGCGCGGCCGGGCCGCTCGGCCGGCGAGTGGTGGCTGCTCTGGCGTCGGATCCGCAGGTCGAGGCCGACGCGGTCGACGTTCGCCCGGCACCCGGCGTGGAGGTGATCGACCTCCGCACGGCCGACCTCGAGGCCCGCTTCCGGGGTGTCGACGTCGTCGTGCACCTGGCGTCGGTGGCAGGCCCCCACGCCGCGGCTGGCGCCGGACCCCGAACCGGACCCCGAACCGGAGCAGCGGGAGCAGCCGGACGCGTCGGCGGGCCCGGCGGCGACGTCGAGCTGGCCCGGCGCGTGCTCGGCGCGGCCGGCGCCGCCGCGGTCCACCACCTCGTCCTGCGGTCGTCGGCCGCGGTGTACGGCGCCTGGCCGACCAACCCCGTGCCGCTCACCGAGGAGGCGCCGCTGCGTCCCGTGCCGGAGCTCGGCACGGCCGTCGAGCTGGCCGAGATCGAGCGGCTGGTGGCCGAGTGGCGCGCCGAGCATCCCGCCGCCACGGTGTCGGTGCTCCGGCCCGGGCCCACGGTCGCCGCGGACCACACCGGCTGGCTCGAGCGGGCACTGCGGGCGGCGTCGCTGCTGCGCGCCCCGGACGACGAGCCGCCCGCCCAGTTCCTGCACCTCGACGACCTCGCCGCCGCGGTCGTGCTGGCCGTGGTGCGCCGGCTCGACGGCCCCTTCAACGTCGCCCCCGAGGGCTGGTTGTCGACCACGGAGCTAGCCGCGCTGCGCGCCGGCGAGCCGCGCCTGCGCCTGCCCGCGCCGCTGGCGGATCGGCTGTCGCGGCTGCGGTGGCGGCTCGGTCTGGCGGCGATCCCCCCGGGGGTGCTGCCCTACGCCCGGCATCCGTGGGTCGTCGCCTCCGATCGGCTGCGGGCCGAGGGCTGGCAGCCGGCGAACACCAACGAGGAGGCGTACGTCGCCGCCACACCCGCCGGGCCGTGGGCCACGCTCAGCCCGCGCCGGCGCCAAGAGGCGGCGCTCGCCGTGGCCGGCGCCGTCCTGGCCGGCACCGGTGTGGGCATGGGTGTCTGGCTGCGGCGCCGGGCGGGCGCGGCCCGGGCGGCTCTCGCGGCCGCGACCGTCCCGGTGCCGTAGCGAATTCGCTCGGCAGGCAGCCGCGGCGCCTTGCCGGAGCCGTGGCGCCTCGCCGGAGCCGTGGCGCCTCGCCGCAGCGGTCGGCTACGGCGTGTCCGGTTGGGCGGTGAGCGTCGCGCTGACGCTGCGCGCTCCCTTGCCGCGGCGGACCTCGACCGCGACCACGTCCCCCGGCCGGTAGCGGCGCAGCATGGAGACCAGCGCGTCCATGGAAGGGACGCGCCGATCGTCGAGCGCGACGACCACGTCGCCCTTGCGCAGCCCCGCCCGTTCCGCGGGGCTGCCCGGCGAGGTGGCCGTGACCGAAGCGCCGCCGTCGATGCCGAGCGAACGGGCGACGCTGGCCGGCACGTCGCCCGCTTCGACGCCGAGCCAGGCCCACCGCACGCGGCCGTAGGCCACCAGGTCGTCGGCCACGGTGAGCGCGAGTCCGATCGGCACGGCGTATCCGGCGCCCTCGTCGGCGCCCGTCGCGGCGACGGACACGCCGGCCACCCGGCCGTCCATGGTGACGAGCGCGGCGCCATCGGCGTCGGCGCCCGGGGCCCGGTCGGTCTCGACCAGGTCGTGCAGCGGCAGCCCCGCGGCCTCGGCCTGTCGCCCGAGGCGCGTCACCGCTCCCAGCCACACGGCCGGTCGCCGGCGCTCGTCGGGGCCGCCCACGAGCAGCGCCATCTCGCCCGGGCGTGGATCGCTCGTCGCCGGCTCGACGGTCGGCAGACCGCCTCGTTCCACCCGCAAGGCGGCGAGGCCGCTGGTCCGGTCGGGGCCGAGCACTCGGGCGGCGAGGCGCCGCCCGTCGGCGAGGACGACCACCGCGCGGTCGGCGCCGCCCACCACCGCGGCAGTCGTGACGAGCACCCCGTTCGGTCGCACGATCACGGCCGCACCGAGCCGCGACCCGGCCTCGACCCGAGCCACGGCGCGAGCGACTCCGGCGGCCACGACCTCCGGTGCGGGCGGCGGCGCGGGGATCGACGACGCGATGGCGACGGCGGCGCGGGGCGGTGCCACGACCCGAGGGGTGAGCGAACCGGTGACGGCGACGGCGCCGATGGCGGTGGCCGCACCGGCCACCGCGGCCACGAGACCCACGGCGACCAGCGAGCGGCGGCCCCTCGCCGCGGGCGATGCGGCGGCCACCCCCTCCGCTCCAGGCGCTTGCCCGCCGCGCCGGCCCGAGCGTTCCGGGGACGCGGACCCGAGCGACGACCCCAGCGCACCGACCATCTCCGACGGGTGCCGCCAGAGGCGGTCGTCGGGGTGGGGAGGCAGCCCCCGGGGGAGGTCGTCGTCCCCAGCGGCGTCGTCCAGCACGGTCCGCGAGGTTACCGAGCACCGTGCCGGCGACGACCGCGGCTCCGGCCGGCGCCCGCCCGGTCACCCAGCCGACGGGGACCGGGACGCCGGGGACGGGGACGCCGGGGACGGGGACGCCGGGCCGTCCCGTACCATGGCCGGGTGCCCTCGGCTCTTCCCGGCACCGGTCCCACCGCGCCCGCAGCCCCCGCCGCCACCGGCCCCGCTGACCGGGCCGCCTCCGGCCCGGCCTCCACCGTGCCGCCTACCTCGGCGTCGTCGGCGTCGGCCGCGTCTCCTGCGTCGGCCGCGTCGGCCGCGTCTCCTGCGCCGTCCTCCGCACCGGCCGAGCGGCGCGACGCGACGCGCTGGGTGGGCCTGCACCACGGCCCTCTGCCGGTGGCCGAAGCCGTCACCTGGTGCACGCGGCCGGACTGCGGCGCGGTCGTGACCTTCACCGGGACGGTCCGGGACCACGCCGAGGATCGCCACGGCGTCGTGGCGCTGACCTACGAGGCGTACGAGCAGCCCGCGCTGGATCGGCTCGGCGCGGTCGCGACCGACACGGCTCGGCGCTGGCCGTCCGTGCGGCGCCTCGCCATCCACCACCGCCTGGGGACGCTGGCCGTCGGCGAGCCCGCGGTCGTGGTCGTCGTGGCGACGGGCCACCGCGCGGACGCCTTCGCCGCGGCCAGCCACGCCATCGATGCCACCAAGGCGACCGTGCCGATCTGGAAGCACGAGGTGTGGGCCACCGGGCAGGGCTGGGGCACCGGCGCTGCGCCGGTCGCCGACGTCCCCGCTGCGCCGGTCGCCGACGTTCCCGCTGCGCCGGTCACCGACGTCCCCGCTGCGCCGGTCGCGCCTGGGGAACACGACTCGTCGACCGACCCGACCGGGCGTGCGTCGAGCGAGCGGGCGGGCGGATCGTGAGCGTCTACGTGTACCTCGTGGTGCCGGTGCTGGTCGTGGCCGCGTGGTGCGTGTACCTGTGGCTGCGCCAGCGCCAACCCACGTCGCTCGAGTCGGGCATCGAGGACTTCCAGCGCGAGATGCGGGCGCTCGCCCCCGATCCCGACGCGCCCTCCGCCCGTCGCCGGCCCGGGCGCGACCGGCCCGTGGAGCGCTAGGTGGCCCGCGACCTCGCCATCGACCTCGGCACGGCCAACACCCTCGTCTACGCCAAGGGCCACGGCATCGTCCTCAACGAGCCGTCGGTCATCGCGCTCAACCAGCAGACCAGCGAGGTGCTGGCGATGGGCCACGAGGCGTGGCAGATGATCGGCCGGACGCCCGGCTACATCATCGCGGTGCGCCCGCTGCGCCAGGGCGCCATCACCGACTTCGACATCACGCAGCGCATGATCCGCCTGCTGCTGCACCGCTCGGGTGTCAGCCGCTTCAACCGGCCCCGGGTGCTCATCTGCGTTCCGTCCGCCATCACGGAGGTCGAGCGCCGGGCCGTCACCGAGGCGGCGCGGCGCGCCGGTGCGGCGGACGCGCAGCTCATCGAGCAGCCGATGGCCGCCGCGCTCGGCGCCGGCCTGCCGATCCATGAACCGGTGGCCAACATGGTCATCGACGTCGGTGGAGGCACGACCGAGACCGCGCTGATCTCGCTCGGCGGCATCGTGGCCCTCCAGGCGGTGCGGGTGGGATCGTTCGACATCGACGCATCCGTCCAGACCTACGTGCGCCGCGAGTACGGCATCGCCGTCGGTGAGCGGACCGCCGAGGAGATCAAGGTGGCCATCGGTTCCGCCTGGCCCGTGCACGACGAGATCAAGGCCGAGGTCCGCGGTCGTGACCTCATGACCGGCCTGCCCAAGACGGTGATCCTGTCGCCGGAGGAGGTGCGTGGCGCCATCGAGGAGGTCACCTCCTCGATCGTCGAGTCGGTGATCGCCTGCCTCGGTGAGGCCCCGCCCGAGCTGGCCCACGACCTGATCGTGCGCGGGCTGCACCTCGTGGGCGGCGGCGGGATGCTGAAGGGGCTGGCGCAGCGCCTCGCCAACGAGACGGAGATCCCGGTGTACCTCGTCGACTCGCCGCTCGAGGCGGTCGTGCTCGGCGCGGGCCGCTGCATCGAGGCCTACGACCAGCTCAAGGTGATGTTCATGGGCGCCCGCTCCTGAGCCGGAGCGGTCCGGCGGCCGTAACGGCGGGGCCGGGTGGGCCCGTTCGCAACGAGCGATGGGTGGCGCGCGCGCCATCGCCGCCGGCTCGTGGCATCCGTCACGATGTGGTTGACTGGCCCGCGATGCCGGAGACGGGGGAGAGCCGTTGGCGCTGCTGAGCGTGCGCGATGTGAGCGTTCGCTTCGGTGGGGTCGTCGCCCTCGACTCGCTGTCGTTCGAGATCGAGGTGGGCCAGATCTGCGCCCTCATCGGCCCGAACGGTGCGGGCAAGACGACGCTGTTCAACGTCGTCAGCCGGCTCTACGAGGCGAGTGCGGGCTCGGTCGACTTCGACGGGCGCGACCTGCTGCGACTCGCTCCGCACAAGATCGTCGAGCTCGGCATCGCCCGGACGTTCCAGAACGTGGCCCTGTTCCCCGCGCTGACCGTGCTCGAGAACGTGATGGTCGGAGCCCACGCCCACGGCAAGGTCGGCTTCGGCCGGGGTCTCGTGCACCTCGGTGTGCGCAGCGAGGAGACGGCGATGCGCCGGCGTGGGCTCGACATCCTCGACCGCCTCGGCCTCGTCGAGCTGGCCCACCGGCCGGCGGCGGGCCTGCCGTTCGGCACGCTCAAGCGCATCGAGTTCGCCCGCGCGCTGGCCACCGAGCCGAAGCTGCTGATGCTCGACGAGCCCGCCAACGGGCTGACCCACGGCGAGGTCGACGAGCTCGGCACCACGATCCGCGAGATCCGCGACCAGTTCGACCTCACCATGCTCCTCGTCGAGCACCACATGACCATGGTGATGGCCATCTCGGACCACATCGTCGTCCTGGACTTCGGCCGCAAGATCGCCGAAGGGCCGCCCGACGCAGTGCGCAACGACCCCAAGGTCATCGAGGCCTACCTCGGGGCGCCGGCGTGAGCCTGCTCGAGCTGCGCGGTGTCACCGCCGGCTACGGACCCGTGCAGGTGCTCCACGGCCTCGACCTCGAAGTCGGCGACGGCGAGGTCGTCGTCGTGCTCGGGGCCAACGGCGCGGGCAAGACCACGACCCTGCGCGCCATCAGCGGCATGATCCCCGCCAGGGGCGAGATCGTGTTCGACGGGGTGCGCCTCGACGGCCGGCGCCCCGAAGCGGTCGCCAAGGCAGGCATCGCCCACGTGCCGCAGGGCCGGGGCACCTTCTCGGAGCTGACCGTGGAGGAGAACCTGCGCCTCGGCGCGATCACCCGCCGCGACGGCGAGGTCGACGCCGACCTGCGCCGCTGGTACGACGCCATGCCGCGGCTGGGCGAGCGGCGCACGCAGGCCGCGGGGAGCATGAGCGGCGGCGAGCAGCAGATGCTGGCCATCGCCCGGGCCATGATGTCGCGGCCCCGGCTGCTCCTGCTCGACGAGCCGTCGCTCGGCCTGGCGCCCCTCGTCACCCGCGAGCTGTTCGAGCGCCTGCGTGACCTCAACCGGGCCGAGGGCCTGAGCGTGCTCGTGGTCGAGCAGAACGCCAACCTGGCTCTCGGCATCGGCCATCGCGGGTACGTGCTGGAGGCCGGTCGCATCGCGGTCAGCGGCGACGCCGGGTCGCTCATCGGCAACGAAGACGTCCGCAAGGCCTACCTGGGGTTCTAGATGACGCTCTTCCTCCAGCAGCTCGTCAACGGCATCGGCAACGGCGTGGTGTACGGCGCGGTCGCCCTGGCCCTCGTGCTGATCTACCGGACCACCGGCGTCCTCAACTTCGCCCAGGGCGAGATGGCCCTGTTCACCACCTACCTGGCCTGGAAGTTCGCCCGCTCGGTCCCCGTGGCCGCGGCCATCGCCCTCGCCTTCGTCATCGGGTTCGTGGGTGGGGCGATCATCGAGCGGGTGCTGATCCGGCCCGTGGAAGAGGCGCGCAGCCCGCTCAACGTCGTGATCGTCACGCTCGGCCTGTTCCTCGGCATCAACGCCCTGCCGCAGCTCATCTTCGGCACCGACTCCCAGCAGATGCCCAAGCCCTGGCCTTCGGACGCGGCCCCGGGTGACGTGGTCGGCACCACCCGGGCCGTCAAGGTGGGTGCCGTGTCGGTGTCCTGGGCGGTCATCGCGCTGGCGCTCATGATGGTCGCCGTCTGTGCCCTGCTGTGGCTGCTGTTCCAGAAGACCCGGCTGGGGCTGGCGCTGCGGGCCGTCGCCTCCAACCCCGAGTCCAGCCGCCTGGTCGGGATCAACGCCGGGCTCACCCTCATGCTCGGCTGGGCGCTGTCCGCCGGCCTCGGTGCCATCGTCGGGCCCTTGGTGGCGGCCCGCTCCACCGGCTTCGATGCCAGCCTCATGCAGGGCGTGCTCGTCTTCGCGTTCTCGGCGGCTGCGCTGGGCGGCTTCGACAGCGTGCTCGGCGCGGTGGTCGGCGGTCTCGTCGTCGGCATCGCGGAGGCGCTCACCACCCAGTACGTCGACCCGCTGAACGGCATCGAGGTGCTGTTGCCGCTGCTGCTGATCCTCGGCGTGCTGCTCATCCGGCCGAACGGGCTGTTCGGCCGCCGGACCGTGGAGCGAGTGTGACCACCACCCGAGCGTCGGGCCGCGAGCAGGCCGGACCCGCCACGACGACCCCGATCCGGCCGCCGATCGACCCGAAGGTGCGCGGGCTGCGCATCGTGGTCGGTGTGGTGGCCGCGGCCGCGGCCCTGTATGCGCCCTTCTACTTCCCGGCCGCACAGAACAAGGTCCTGAGCCAGGCCCTCTACCTCGCCATCGCGGCGATGGGCCTCAACCTCCTGACCGGCTTCAACGGCCAGGTCTCGATCGGGCACGGCGCCTTCTTCGGCGTCGGTGCGTTCACCTCCGGGCTCCTCGTCGTCAAGCAGGGCTGGCCCTACGAGGCGACCATCCCCGTGGCGGCGCTCGTGGCCGCGGTGGTGGGCCTCCTCGTCGGCTTCCCGGCGCTGCGGGTCCGGGGGCTGTACCTGGCCCTCGTGACCCTCGGGCTGGCCGTGCTGTTCCCCCAGCTCGGCCAGAAGTACGTGAAGGGTTCGGGCGGCGTGCCTCTGCTCCAACCCAGCCTCACCGACACCAAGTCGTTGCTGCAGGGCCTGGCCGACGACCAGTACGCCTACTACCTCACACTGCTCGTGCTGGTGATCGTGACCCTGCTCACCTGGAGCCTCGTGAACAGCCGCGCCGGTCGGGCCATGGTGGCCGTGCGCGATCAGGAGCTCGCCGCGGCGACGGTCGGCGTGAACCTGGCGCAGGTGAAGGTGCTCACCTTCGCCATCAGCGCGGCCTACGCGGGCGCGGCCGGATCCCTGTCGTTCATGATCGACCGCGTGGCCGACGCCACGAACCCCGTCATCTACTTCCAGCGCTCGATCGAGTTCCTCGTGGCCATGGTGGTCGGCGGCGCGGCCACCATCACCGGTCCGATCGTCGGCGCCCTGGCCGTGGTGCTGCTGCGCCGCAACACCGAGCAGCTCATCGAAGGCAAGCCGATCCTGTCGCCCGCCCTGTTCGGCGCCGCGCTGATCGCGATCGTCTACGTGCTCCCCGAAGGCATCATCGGCGGCGTCCGCCGCTTGACGAGCCGGGTGACGCACCGCCCCCCGCCACCGTCGACCCTGACCACCACGACCTCCGACACCTCCGTCTGACCAACGCGATGCACGCCATGCCCGAAACCCCCCACAACCCTCCCAGGAGGCTCCCATGACCCGGTCCCCGACCGGACGGCTCGTCGCCGTACTCCTCGCCCTCGTCCTCGTGGCGGCCTCGTGCTCCAAGCGCGACAGCTCCAACACCGTCACCGGCGGCGGTGGGGGAACCGGCAACAACGGCCAGTCGTCCATCGACACCTCCAACTGCTCCGTCGATCCGACCAAGCCCATACCGGGCAACACGATCCGGCTCGTCTCGAGCTTCCCCCAGTCGGGGCTCACCGCCGCGTTCTCCGAGATCGCCGACGGGTGGAAGGCCTACTTCAAGATGGTGAACACCGAGCAGGGTGGCGTCACCATCGCCGGCAAGAAGTACAAGATCGAGACGAAGGACAAGGACGACACCTACGACCCGGCCAAGACGGCGTCGAACATCTCCGATCTCGTCGGCAGCGGCTCGCTCGACAGCGTCTTCGGTGCCTTCATGGTCGTGGGCACGGCGGGCAACCTGGCCATCCGCCAGGACCTCGCCGCCAAGTGCGTGCCCGACTTCTTCGCCGCCACCGGTTCGCCGGCCCTGGGCGACCCGAGCTTTCCCTGGGCCATCGGCGCCACGAACCCGCCCTACACGGTCGAGGTGAAGGCCTTTGCCGAGTACCTGAAGAAGAACAAGCCCAACGCTCGGGTCGCCGTCCTCGCCCAGGACGACGACTTCGGCACCGCCTACATCGACGGCTTCAACCAGGCCATCAAGGGCACCGGGATCAAGGTCGCCAAGGTGGAGAAGTACAAGCCCGGCGCCGTCGACGTGGGTACGCAGATCACCAGCCTGGCCGCCACCAAGGCCGACGCCTTCCTGTCCGGTGGCACGCTGCTGGCCTGCCCCGACTCGCTGAAGAAGGCCGTGGCCGCGGGGTGGCGGCCGCTCACCTATGTCTCGGGCACCTGCGCCTCCAAGACGCTGATGGGTCTGGCCGGCTCCGCGGGCGACAAGGCCCTCACCACGACCAACCTCGAGGACCCCCTGAACCCGAAGTGGGCCAACGATCCGGCCATGAAGGAGTACAGGACCAAGGCCAAGCAGTACAGCCCCGTGGCCAACCTGGACCTGACCAACGGCATCGTCGCCTACGGGTGGACCCAGGGCGCGCTGTTCGTCAAGGCGCTGCAGGCGGCGAAGGCACCCACCCGCCTGGCCGTGATGGAGTCCGTGTACAACATGAACGGCGTGAGAGCCGGCCTGCTGCGCCCGGGGTTCAGCATCACGACGAGCCAGAACGACCGCTACATGGGCGAGAAGGTCCAGTTCGGCCGGTACAACGCGGCCAAGGGCTACTTCGAGGACCTCGGGTCGCCGGAGGACTTCGAGGGGCGTACCGCCTCCATCACGCCGAAGGCCGTGATCACCGGAAACGGCTGACGAGGACGTCCACCAGGGCCTCGGTCTCCACCAGGGGACCGAGGCCCTCGTGCGTTTCGAGCCAGGCGCGGTTGCGGCGGTGCAGGTCGTCTCCGGGGTCGTAGCGGTTGAGCAGCACGACGACGGGCCAGCGGTCCAGCACGGCAAGGCTCAGGCGCACGGCGTTCACCGTCCCGAGCCCGGCGTCGGCCACCAGCACGGTCAGGTCGGGGGCCAGCGCGGCAGCCAGGTCGACGCCGTCGCCGTCGCCCGCCACCGGTGAGCGGGGGCCGCCCACCGTTTCGACCCAGCCGAGGTCCACGCCCGGCGGCCAACCCGAAGCCGCGGTGACCAACTCGTCGAGCGTGGGTACGGGCCGGTCGAGGGCTGCAGCAGCCATGGGCGGCGCCATGGGCACCTCGTAGCTGCGTTCGGCGGCGCAGACGGTCCGGGGGTCTTCGCCGGTCGCGGTGGCGAGGACCTCGGCGTCCGACGGCCCAGGTTCTTCGACGTCGAACGATTGCGCCGGCTTGCGGGCGGCCACACGCCAGCCGCGGCGCCGGAGGCCGGCCAGCACCTGCCCGCCCACCCACGTCTTGCCGACCTCGGTGGCGGTGCCGAAGCACACGACCAGCCGGCGCGGCCGGTTCACGCCGGAAGCGGCACGCCGACCGCGGCCAGGCCGTCGAGCAGCGCATCGACCTGGTCGTCGGTGTGGGCGGCGGACAGCGTCACCCGCAGGCGCGACGACCCGGGCGCGACGGTGGGCGGGCGGATGGCGGGGACGAACAGGCCTCGGTCGGCCAGGGCGGCGGCCGCCGCGAGGGCGCGCTCCTCGCCGCCGAGCACGACCGGCACGATGGGGGACGGGTGGCCCGGCGCCAGGCGGTCGACGAGGTGGCGGAGGCGGGCTCGCAGCCCGGCCCCTTCGGCCGAACGGACGATGCGCAGCGCGGCGAGAGCGGCGGCCGCGGTGGCGGGCGGCGACGCGGTGGTGAAGATGTAGGGGCGGGCGGCGTTGACGAGCAGGTCGGCTACGGGCGCCGAGCAGGCCGCGAAGCCGCCGAGCGACCCCAGCGCCTTCGACAACGTGCCGACCCGCACGACCGGCACGTCACCGGCCGGCGGGCAGGCGCCGGTTGCCGTGCGCTCGACGTCCGGGCCGAGGACCGCGTGGGCTTCGTCGAGGACGAGCAGGGCGCCGTGGCGGGCGCACACCGCGAGCAGGCCGGCCACGTCGGCCACGTCGCCGTCCATGGAGAACACCGTGTCGCTGACCACGAGGGCCGGTCGGTCGTCGGAGCCCAACCGGTCGTCGAGCGCAGCCAGGTCGCCGTGGGGGAACACGGACGTCTCGGCGCGGGCCAGACGGCAGCCGTCGATGATGGAGGCGTGGTTGAGCTCGTCGCTGAGGATCCGGGTCCCGGGCGACCCGAGAGCGGCGAGGACGCCGAGGTTCGCCTGGTAGCCGGTCGGGAACAGCACGGTCCGCTCCGTGCCCTTCCACTGCGCCAGCTCCCGTTCGAGCTCGTCGTGGACCGGGCGGGACCCTGTCACCAGGCGAGCCGAACCGGCGCCCGCCCCCCACCGCTCGAGCGCCTCGGCCGCCGCGGCGACGACGGCGGGATGGACGGTCAGGCCCAGGTAGTCGTTGGAGGCGAAGGCGACGACGGGCCGCCCATCGAGCGTCGCCGACGGGCCCCGCCCGTCGAGGTCGCGCGGCGCCCGCCAGCGCCCGGCCGCGCGGACCGCGTCGAGACGCTCGGCCACGTCGTCGACCCACGCGGATCGGGTCACCCGCACACCTCACCGGCCGACGTCGTCGACGAGGTCGATCGGGTCACCCGCACACCTCGCCGATCGCGGCCACGACGACGTCGACGATCCGGTCGATCTCCGCCGCCGTCGTCGTCAGCATCGGCATGACGACGACCACGTCGCCCAGCGGGCGCAGCAGCACCCCGCGCTCCACCGCGGCCGCGCACACCCGTCGGCCCCAGCGCAGCCCGCCGGCGGGCGGCGCCAGCTCCACGCCGGTCATCAAGCCGCACCGGCGAACGTCGGCCACCGCCGGCAGCGGCGACACATCGGTCGCGAGCCGGGCACCGAGCTGATCGGCGCGCGCCCGCACGTTGGCGAGCACGTCCCACTCGCCGAGGAGCTGGAGGTGGCGCAGGGCCACGGCGGCGGCGAGCGCGTTCCCGCCGTAGGAGTGGCCGTGGTACAGGGTGCGCTCCGAGAGGTCCTCGCCGAGGAACGCGTCGAACACCGGGCCGCTGGCCACTGTCACCGACATCGGCAGGTAGCCGCCGGTGAGGCCCTTGCCGAGGCACATCAGGTCGGGCTGCACGCCGGCCTGCTCGACGGCGAAGAGGGTCCCGGTGCGGCCGAAGCCGGTGGCCACCTCGTCGGCGACGAGGAGCACGCCGTGGTCCCGGCAGGCGTCGGCCACGGCGCGCAGCGCCTCGGGCGGGTGGACGCGCATGCCCGCCGCGCCTTGGCACAGCGGCTCGATCACCACCGCGGCCAGCCGGTCGGCCTGCTCGGCGATCAGGCGGACGGCGGCGGCCGGACCGTCCGGCTCGTCGAGGCCCGCGGCGCGCACGACCGGGAACCGGAGCGGGTCGAACACGTCGGTGCCGAACCCGCCGTCGCCCAGCGACAGCGCACCGACGGTGTCCCCGTGGTAGGCGCCACCGAAGGCCAGGTACCGGTCGCGGCCCCTCACCCCCCGGTTGGTCCAGTGCTGGAACGCGATCTTCAGCGCCTGCTCGACGGCGGCGGCGCCGTCGGACGCGAACAGGAAGTGCGGCTCACGCACGGGCACGACGGCCGCGAGCGCCTCGGCCAGCTCGACGACGACGGTGGCGCCGTTGCCCAGCAGCGTCGTGTGGGCCACCTTGTCGAGCTGCGCCCTCAGCGCGGCGTCGAGCTCGGGGACACGGTGGCCGAGCGTCGTGACCCACAGCGACGAGATGGCGTCGAGGTAGCGCCGTCCCTCCACGTCGACGAGCTCGCGCCCTTCGGCCGCATGGACGATCAGCGGCCGGTTGCCCGCGTAAGCGGCCATCTGCGTGAAGCCGTGCCAGACCACGGCTGCGTCGCGCTCGACCCAGGACCTCTCGCCCATGGGCGGCGACGCTACGAGCCGGGTGCTCCCGGCGCCCAAGCGCCGTGCTCGGGGATGGCGTCAACGACGAGCACGTGGCCACGCTCCGCGCACTTCGTCGAGGGCTTCGAGCACTTCGGCGCGCCGGATCTTCGACGGTCGCCGCGCCGTCCTCTGCAGCCACTCCTCGACGGAGGGCCGCCCGGCGAGCTTGGCGGCCTCCCGCCGCAACAGCTCGGGCACCGTCATCCCGCTTCGGTGGCGTGTCGAGCCAGCCCTTCGTACACCGCATCGTCGATGTCGCGGATCTGCACTGTCGTGGGCATCTCCGCATCGTGTCACGGGCGTGTCACGTGAGGTCCTCGGCCGCCTGCCGGACCTGCCAGTCGCGGTCCTCGAGGGCGGCCCGCAACGCGGCGTCGACCTCGGGCCCGTCGAACGGCGCCAGCGCGAGGACGGCGCGGCGGCGGACCGTGGCCTTGTCCCGGCAGGCGGCCAGCACGGCCGGCAGCCCGGCGGGGTCGCCGATGGCGCCGAGGGCGGCGACCGCGGCCTCGCGGACCAGCGCATCGTCGTGGCCCGTGGCGAGCGTGGCCAGCCGCGCCACCGCGCCGGCTTCGGGCGGCACCCGCTCGCCGCAGGCCCAGGCGGCCACCTCGACCACCGACGGATCCGCATCGTCGAGGAGGGGCAGGACCGACGAGGCGAGGGCAGCTTCGCGCCCCGGGCGGGCCTCGCGTGCCTGGCCGGAGTCGGGCGCCTCGCGCTCCTGACGCGAGCCCGGCGCCTCGCGCCCCGGGCGGGCCAGGCGGGCGGCGGGCGCCTCGTCGGGCGGGTCGCCGCCCACCGGATCCGCGCTCAGTGCAGCGACGAGCTCGAGGGTCCGTCGGCGCACGCTGGGAACCGGGTCGGCCAGGCCGCCGGCGAGGTCCGCGGCGCGCACAGCCTCCGCCAGCACCAGCGCGCCGAGGGCCGCGGCCCGCACCGAGGGGTCCTCGTCCCCGAGCAGGCGTCGGGCCGCCGTCTCGTCGCGTTCGTGCCCGGCCACCACGGCGGTGCGGCGCCGGGCGGCCACGTCCGCGCCGGCCCGTCCTGCGTCGGTCCGTCCTGCGCCGGTCCGTCCCGCGTCGCCGGGGTCGCCGGCGCCAGCCCGTCGCGCGTCGGCCCGTCCCGCGTCACCGGCGCCACGTTCGTTCGCCACCTCACCACGATGGCAGGGCGGTGGCGGGCCGCGTCCCCCGACCCGCCGGCGGTGTCGCGGCCGTGGCAGGCTGACCGGACC
>JACPNX010000026.1 GCA_016185275.1 Actinomycetota bacterium
CAACGACGACGTGCCGGAGACCCTCACCGCCAAGCAGCTCTACACCCTCGACCTCGGTGCCCTCGTGGCCGGGTCCCGCTACCGCGGCGACTTCGAGGAGCGCCTGAAGAAGGTCCTCAAGGAGATCCGCACCCGCGGCGACATCATCCTGTTCATCGACGAGCTCCACACGCTCGTCGGTGCGGGGGCGGCCGAAGGTGCGATCGACGCGGCGTCGATCCTGAAGCCGATGCTCGCCCGCGGCGAGCTCCAGACCATCGGCGCCACCACGCTCGACGAGTACCGCAAGCACCTCGAGAAGGACGCGGCGCTCGAGCGGCGGTTCCAGCCCATCAAGGTGGACGAGCCCACCGTGGCCCACACGATCGAGATCCTGAAGGGCCTGCGCGACCGCTACGAGTCGCACCACCGGGTGACGATCACCGACCAGGCCCTCGTCGCCGCGGCGAACCTGGCCGACCGCTACATCTCCGATCGCCACCTGCCCGACAAGGCCATCGACCTCATCGACGAGGCCGGCTCGCGCCTGCGCATCAAGCGCATGCGGACCCCGCCGGACTACAAGGAGATCGAGAACTCCCTGGCCGAGGTCGTGCGCAAGAAGAAGGAGGCCGTCGAGGCGCAGCGCTTCGAGGAGGCCGGCAAGCTGCGCGACCAGGAAAAGGAGCTGATCGGCAAGAAGGACTCGATGGACGCCGAGCTGAAGGCGTCGGGCGTCGACCTGTTCGACGAGGTCGACGAGGAAGCCATCGCCGAGGTCCTGTCGATCTGGACCGGGATCCCCGTGTACAAGCTCACCGAGGAGGAGACGCAGAAGCTCCTCCGCATGGAGGACGAGCTCCACCACCGAGTGATCGGCCAGGAGCAGGCCATCAAGTCCGTGTCGCAGGCCATCCGGCGCACCCGCGCCGGGCTGAAGGACCCGAAGCGGCCCTCGGGGTCGTTCATCTTCCTGGGACCCTCCGGCGTCGGCAAGACCGAGCTGGCCAAGACCCTCGCCGAGTTCCTCTTCGGTGACGAGCAGAGCCTGATCAGCCTCGACATGTCCGAGTACATGGAGAAGCACACGGTCAGCCGGCTCGTGGGGTCGCCCCCCGGCTACGTCGGCTACGAGGAGGGCGGCCAGCTCACCGAGGCCGTGCGGCGCAAGCCGTTCTCGGTGGTGCTGTTCGACGAGATCGAAAAGGCCCACCCGGACGTCTTCAACACGCTGCTGCAGATCCTCGAGGAAGGGCGGCTCACCGACAGCCAGGGCCGCTCGGTGGACTTCCGCAACACCGTGCTGATCATGACGTCGAACCTCGGCACGCAGGATCTCCGCAAGGCCAACATCGGCTTCGGCCGGGCCGACGAGGCCGTCTCCTACGAGAAGATGAAGGAGAAGGTCAACGACGCCCTGAAGCAGCACTTCCGGCCGGAGTTCCTGAACCGCATCGACGAGACGATCGTCTTCCACGAGCTGTCGAAGGCCGAGGTCACCCAGATCGTCGACCTGATGATCGCCCGGACCAAGGTGCAGCTCCAGGCCCAGGGCATCGGCATCGAGCTGACCGACGGAGCCAAGGCGCTCCTCGTGGAGCGCGGCTACGACCCGCAGCTCGGCGCCCGCCCGCTGCGCCGGGCGATCCAGCGGTTGGTCGAGGACCCGCTGTCCGAGCGGTTGCTCTGCAAGGGCTTCCGGGCCGGCGAGATCGTCATCGTCGACGCCGAGCCCGACCCGGAGTCGCCCAACGGCCAGCCGGCCATCGTGTTCCGCTCGGTGGAGGGCTTCGAGCCGCCGTCGATGGAGCTGGCCGAGACCGGTCCGGGCGGTCCACCCGAGCCTTGATCTGCTGACCGCAACCCTCCCGCGGTCTGCACCCGGTGCCCTCGTCCTCGTGGCGGGGGCACCGGCGCGCCGGGCCGGCGACCGGTGGCCGTCCCGGATCGTGCCCGGCTCGGCTACGGTGAGCGTTCCCCGACGGGCGCACCCGCGCCGTGCGCCCTCCTGGCGGGGGTCGCGTTGGCACAGGAAGGGGTCCCCCCGTTGCTCGTCGGTCGCCGGGACGTCGTGGCACGGGTCGCCGCCTCCGTGCTCGACGGCGCCGGTGCGATCGTGTGCGGGCCCCAGGGCAGCGGCCGCAGCGCCGTGCTCGACGCGGTCGTCGAGGACGTGGCCGGCCGGGGCGTCGAGCCGCTGCGCGTCGCGGGTGCCCCGGTGGCCGGTCGCGCCGCGCCCTTCGCGGGCCTCCGGTCGCTGGTGCCCGCAGTGGAGCGGGACCCGGTGAGCCGGCTGCTCGCCCTGCGCCGCGGCGTGGACGAGCTCGTCGCCCTCGGCGAAGGGAACCGGCCGCTGCTCGTCGTCGACGACCTGGACCTGCTCGACTCCGCCTCGCTCGCGTTCGTCCACCGGGCGCTGCTGTCCGAGCAGGTGGCCCTCCTCGGCGCGGTGCGAACCGATCGGCCCGCACCCGAGGGCGCGATGCTGCTGTGGAAGGACGGCCTCGTCGACCGGCTCGACCTCGGACCGCTCGAGCGTCGTGACGCCGACCGGTTGGTCGAGGACCTCGTCGGTGGACCGGTGCAGGCGTCGAGCCGCGAGCGGATCTGGGGTCTGACCGCGGGCAACCCGTCGCACATCGTCGAAACCGTGTGCGAGCAGCGCGACCGTGGCGGCTGGGTGGAGCTCGACGGGCTGTGGCGGCTGGCCGCCGACGACGTCGGAGCCCCCTCCTTCGAGGACGTGCTCGCCTCCCGCCTGGCCGAGGCGCCGCCGGCGGTGCGTGAGCTCGTGGACGTGCTGGCCGTGGCCGGCCTGCTGACGCTGGCCGCCGCCGAGCGCATCGTCCCCTTCGAGGCCGTGGCCGAGGCCGAGCGGCGCAAGCTCGTGGCGGTCGAGGCCGAGCCAGGGGGTCTCGCCCTGCGGCTCACGCACCCCCTCGTGGCCGAGACGCGCCGGCGGGAGCTGGACGAGTCGGACCGCACCCGCCTGTGGGGCGCTGTGGCCGGGGCCCTGCTCGGGCTCGACGAGCTGTCCGGAGACATGCTGCTCACCGCCGCGCTCGCCTGCCTCGAGACGGGAGCCGACGGCCCCGAGGTCGTCGACCTGCTCGTGCGGGCGGGTGACGCCGCCTCCGCGGCGCGGGCGTGGGCGCTGGTCGAGCGGTGCGGGTGGCGAGCCTGGGAGCTGTCCCGGGACTCGCGTGGGCTCGCGCTCGCCCTCAACGGGGCGGGGATAGCCGCATCGCGCGACGAGGTCGTCGACCGCTTCGACGAGCACTGGGCCGCCTGCGCCGACGACGAGCAGCGCTTCGTGGTCCTGAACACGACCGGTATCCACCTGTTCCACCGGCGGAACCAGCCCGAGGACGCGCTGCGGCTCCTCCATGACCACCCGCTCGACGAACCGCGCTGGGCCGGCATGCTCGCCACCTACGAAGCCCGGCTCCACGCCTTCCTCGGCGATCTCGACCGGTCCGAGGAGCTGTGCCGGCGCCACCTCGACCACCCCGACCCGCTCGTGGCCGCGGACGCCGAGGTCGTGCTCGTGGCCAGCCTGATGGCGCGTGGCCGCGGCCACGATGCGGTCGCCCTCGCCGAGGACGGGTTCGCCAAGGCGAGCGACGGTCGGCTCGGCACGGAAGGCCCTACGGTCGCCGCCTTCCACTACCTGTTCCGGCTGTCCGCGCTCGTGGACCTCGGCCGCCTCGTGGAGGGCGTCGACGGTGCCCTCGCCGTCGAACCGGCGGTGGCGGCCGAGACCGACCCGACCGGCCACGGCTGGCTCGCCCTCCACCTCGGCCGGGCCTGGATGCTGCGCGGCCGCCCCCGCACGGCGGCCCGGTGGTTCCGCGAGTCGATGGCCTGCTACAGCGACCTCGCCCGGCCGGGGTGGCGGGTCTGGCCCGCCGCGGGTCTCGTCGCCTGCCTGGCGGCGAGCGGGCGGGGCGACGACGCGGTCGCGGCCCGCGTCTCGGTCGACGCCACCCCACCCCACCCGATGCACAAGTTCGAGGCGGAAGCGGGACGACTGCTGGCCTGGCACGACGCCGTGGCACCCGGCTGGGGAGGGCTCGACGGCGCCCTGTCCCGCCTGTGCGACGTAGCCGCCCGGGCCGAGAGCTTCGGAGACGTCGGGCTCGCCATCGCGGCGTGGCACGACGTCGCCCGCTTCGGTGGCGCCGATCGGGCCGCCGGCCCTCTGGCCACGCTCGTCGCGCCGGTGCAGGGCGATCTGTTTCCCGCGCACGCGGACCAGGCTGCGGCCCTCGCGGCGAGGGATCCGGCGGCGCTGGCCGGCGTCGCCCGGCGGTACGAGGCCATGGCCGCCGAGCTCGATGCGGCCGAGACGTGGGCCGCGGTCGCCACGGCGTCGAGCGGCCGGGAGGCGTCGTCCGCGCAGCGACGGGCGGCGGCGTTGGCCGCGGCCTGCGAAGGCGCTCGCACCCCGCTGCTGGGCAAGGTCGCCGGCGCCTCGCCCCTGCCGCCGCTGACACCGCGAGAGGCCGAGATCGTGGACCTTCTCGTCGCCGGCGCCAGCCGCCAGGAGATCGCCGACCGGTTCGTGCTCTCGGTGCGCACGGTCGACAGCCATCTGCAGCGGATCTACCGCAAGGTCGGCGTCCGCACCGCGACCGAGCTGATCGACGCGGTGGATCGCGCATCGCCGGCGTGACCCCCGGGCGGCGGGTCGGGGCACCGGCGGCCCGGCGGCCGCCGGGGCGGGGCTGGCCGCTGGTCGGGCGCATCGCCGAGCTCGACCGCGTGCTCGCCGCGTTCGACGCCGGTGACCCGGGGGCGGCGCTCGTCGTCGGTCCTCCTGGCGTCGGCAAGACGCGCTTGGCCGAAGAGGTCGGCATCCGCGTCGCCGCCCGGGGCGCTCGCGTGGTGCGGGCCCTGGCCAGCCCGGCCATCGAGGAGATCCCGCTGGGCGCGCTGGCCGGCCTCCTCGCCCCCGAGGGCGACGGCGGCGACGCAGAGCCCGGCGGCCCGGTGCAGGGGTTGGTCGCGGCCCTGGCCCGGGAGGGCGACCGGTCGACGCAGCTGCTCGTGGTGGACGACCTCGCACATCTCGACGCCGCGTCCGTCGAGGTGGTCGATGCCGTGGTGCGGGCGGGCGCGGCGTTCGTTCTTGCCACGCTCCGGTCCGGCGCCATGCCGCCCGGCGCGGCCCGGTGGGCCGAGCTGGCGGTGCGGGTCGAGCTCGGCGAGCTGCCGCGGACGGAGGTCGCCCGCCTGCTCGAGCTCGGCCTGTCGGGCGCGGTCAGCGGCGACACCGTCCAGCAGGTGTGGCAGGCGGCGCGCGGGAACCCGTTGCTGATCCGGGAGCTCGTGCGGGCCGCCCTGGACGACCACGAGCTGGTCGAGGAGGAAGGGGTCTGGCACACCACCGCCCCGCTCGCCCCGAACGCTCGCATGCGCGAGCTGGTCGCTGCCCGGTTCACCCGACTGCGGCTCGACGACCGCGCCGCCCTCGACCTCGTGGCCGTGGCCGAGTCGCTGCCACGGCACCTGGCCGAGGCCCTGGTGCACCCCGAGACCCTGGACCGACTGGCCGAGGCGGGTCTGGTCGAGACCACGGACGCGGCTGGCGAGGAAGTGGTGCGACCGGCCCATCCGGTGTACCGGGAGGTGCTGCGGGAGGAGCTCGGGCTGCTCCACCAACGCAGCCTCGCCGCCCGGTTGGCCGACGCCGCGGAGCGCTCCGGCGCGGGCGACCCCGAGCGCGCACACCGGGCTCCGGTGGATGTGCTGCGCCGGGTGGCATGGCGCGTCCAGGCCGGGGGCACGGTCCAACGGCCGCTCCTGCTCGAAGCCGCCTCGGAGGCCCGCCGGCGGTCGCAGGCGGCCCTGGCCGCGCGCCTCCTCGAGGCCGCGCTCGCCGAGTCCTGGGATCCGCAGGTGGCCCTGGCCCTCGCCGATGCACGGCTGAGCGCCGGGCGCAGGTCGGAGTCGATCGAGCTGCTACGTCGCATCGAGTCGGAGCTGCCGCCGGAGGTCGGGGCGGGCACCGGGGACGGACACGCAGCGCGGCTCCGGGCCGACGTCGCGGTGCGGCTGGCGGCCGAGCGGGCGTGGATCGGAGCCGATCCGCTGGGCGCGCGCGACGAGCTGCTCTCGCTCGCCGGGGCCTTCGCGGGCGCAGGCTGGCCAGCGCAGTCCCATGCCGTGTCGGCCGAGGCGGCGATGTGCCTGGCGCTGTCCGGCGGTGCCCGTGCCGCTCGGGCCGAGCTCGAGGCGCTCCTCGACGGTTCCGACCTCGAGCCGCGCGTCGAGGCGGAGGCGCGGCTGGGGTTGGGGCTCGCCCTGCCCGTGCTCGGGCTGGGACGTACCGCAGGCAGCGTGCTGAGCCGCGTGACCGAGCTCGGCGCCGCCCAACCGGCAGGGTCCCGGTGGGCACCGACGCTGCGGCGCGCGCATCTGTTCACGTCCATGGCGGCCCTTCGCAACGGTGACCTGGGTCTGGCCCGCATCCGGGCGACCACCGTCTACGACGCCGCCGTCTCCGAGGGAGACGCAGCCCAGCAGGCGGCATCGGCGGTGTTGCTCGGCTGGGTCGAGATCAACCGGGGCCATGCCCGGAGCGCCTTGCGTTGGTTGCGTGAGGCACAGGTGGCGGCTGGTGGAGCGATCGGCCCTCTCCTGCGCAGCGCGGCCGCGGGCAGGGCGTCGGCTCTGCTCGTCGTGGGCGAGCTGGAGGCGGCCGAGGCCGTGCTCGACGAGGTCGGCGCCGCAGGGATCGTCGAGGCGGCGCAGCCGGACGACGTCGTCCTCGCCGACGGGATCGGCGGCGGCGCCGCGCTCGTGCGTGCTCTGGCGGGACTCCTCGCCCTCCGGGGCGAGGTCGGACGGGCGGTCGATGTCCTCGTGGCCGCGGCCGACGCGGCGGCCGTGCAGGGCCTCGCCAGCGTCGAGGCGGAGCTGCTGCACTGGGTCCTGCACCTGGGCGACGGCCGCTCCGCGGCAGCCATCGCGCCCCGGCTGGCGACGGTGGCCGAACACGTCGAGGGCCCGCTCGCCTCGGCTCGGCGGGCCCACGCGAGCGCGGTGGTGGCCCGCTCCGCGGCCGGTCTGCTGGACGCGGCGGAGCGCTTCGCGCGGCTGGGCTTCGTGCTCCAGGCCGCCGGCGTGGCCCAGGCTGCCGCGCACCGCGCCCGGGTCGTCGGTCAGGCAGGGGTCGCTTCTTCGGCCGACACGTCGATCCGAGCCTGGCTGGCCACCGCGGAGCTCGGACCGGCGGCCGACCCTGGCGTCCTCGCTCGCCTCGGGCCCCGCCAGCGCGAGGTGGTGCGCCTGGCTGCGTCCGGCCTCACCAACGCGGCCATCGCCGAGCGCCTGGGCGTGTCGCTCCGCACGGTCGAAAACCACCTGCACCGGGCCTACCAGGAGCTCGGCGTGTCGCGCCGGGCCGACCTGATCGGCCTCGTGGACGGCACCGGCACCGGTGCCTGAGCCGGCGCCTGAGCCGGGGTGCGGCGGCGGTGCCCGAACCGGTGCCCGAACCGGTGCCTGAGCCGGGGCCCGAACCTGGGAACGGCGGCGGTGCCGCGTTCCCCCGCCCGCTCGGCCACAGCTCGGCCACAGCTCGGCCACGGCTCGGCCACAGCTCGGCCACGGCTCGGACGGTCCCGGTGCCGGGCCGGTCCGCCTACGATCGCCCGCCGTGGGCGGAAGCCGGTGGCGGGCAGGGTTGGTCGGCCTCCTGTCGATGTTGCTGCTGGCGGGGTGCGAGGTGCGCACGACGGTCGCCGTGGCCGTCAGAGGGGACGGCTCGGGGACCGTCACGGTCACCGTCGATCTCGACAGGGACGGAGCGCGCCGCCTTCCCGACCTGCGCGACGTCCTGCTGGTGCAGGACCTCCGAGCCAGCGGGTGGCGGGTCGACGGGCCGGCCAGCACCGCCGGGGGCGGCGTGCGGGTGACGGCTCGCCGCGGGTTTCGCGCCCCGTCCGAGCTGCCGGTGGTCATGGACCAGGTGGCGGGCCGCAGCGGAGCCCTGCGCGGCTTCCGCCTGCAGCGCACCCACCGGTTCGCCAAGACGTCGTACCGCCTCACCGGCACCGTCGACCTCAGCCGGGGCATCGACACCTTCGCCGACGACCAGGTGACGGTGCTGCTGGGGGGCAAGCCCTACGGCCGGTCGCCGGCCGAGCTGGAGCTGCTCGCCGGGGGGCCGCTGGCCGACCGCATCCGCTTCGCCGTGACGGTGTCGCTGCCGGGCGGCACGACAGGAGCGCCGAGCCGCGCCGGCGATGCCGGCGTGTGGTCGCCGCGCCTTGGTGCCCGGCCGGTCACCATCGAGGCGAGCAGCACCCGCCGGGCGCCGTCGGCCTGGCTGCTCGTGATCCTCGGCGCGGCCAGCGGCCTGCTCGCTCTGGCCGCCGCCGCGTGGATCATCCGGCGGCGGTCGGTCGAGCGGCCGCCCTCGTACGTCCACATCCCGGGCGGACCCCGCAAGCCGTGGGAGGGCGACGGGGACGGCTGATCCAGTGGCGCGCTCCATCGCCCGGGATCGAAGCTCCTATAGATGTCAAGCGTCGCGTTCGATGAGCCAGGTGCGGCACCGGCGGGCGAGGCGGGTGTCGTGGACGAGACCGCGTTCGAGGGTGGAGAGCCGGATCGGGGTGGTGCCGAGGGCGCTTGCCACAGCGACGA
>JACPNX010000027.1 GCA_016185275.1 Actinomycetota bacterium
AGGGCGACGAGCAGCGCGTACTCGACGAGGGTGGCCCCACGCTCCGAGTCGCTGAAGCGAGCCCGCAGGTAGGTGACCAGGGTGTTCCACTGGGTGAGCATTGGGTGTCTCCTTGAGGGTGCTGAGCGCCACCCCGAGGGAGCGGGGCGCTTGCGTCGTTGTCGCCCTCTCCATCGGAGCGGTACGCGGCCTCGTGATGGGTCGAACGACCTGTTTCCCGCGGACCGTGAATCCAACCTCACGTAAAGCGGTGTCAGCCGTGGTAGCCGAGATCCAGGGCTCGTCGCACGAAGGCGGCGAACGCCGCCGGCTCCGACAGGTGGACGCCGTGGTCGGCACCCTCGAGCACCGTGACGGCGGCGTTCGGCATGGCGCCGGCCAGCTCGACGACGGCGCGGGCGTGGTGCCCGTCCACGTCGCCGCCGTGTCCCAGCAGGGCGGGCTGTCGCACGGCCGCCGGGTCGAACGCGGGCGCGGCGACGAGGTCCCGCAGCTCGGCCAGCATCGCCGGGCCCTCGGCGCGGCGGGCGGCGCGGACACCAGCGGGCAGCCGCTCCCACGCCCGATCGCCGATGGCGCGGCGCAGGAACCGCTCGGCCGCGTCACCCGGATCGACGTCGCTGGTGCCGCCGCGACGGCCGGGCCACCACGGCGCCCACGGCACCGGAGGCTCGTAGGCGCCGACCGATGCCACGAGGCGCGGGCACCGCACGGCGGCGGCCAGCGCGATGAGGCCGCCGAAGGAGTGGCCGACGACGGTGGCGGGGCGGCCGTCGAGCACCGCGAGCAGGTCGCCGACGTGCCCGTCGAGTGGGGCCGGTCCCGCCGCCAGCGAGCGGCCGTAGCCGCGCCGGTCGTAGCGCACGACCTCGAGGTCGCGCAGGTGGCGCAGGCAGCGGGCGAAGCCGCTGGCCCGATCCATCGCCCCGTGCACGAGCACCACCCGGGGGCCCGAGCCGGTGGTCGACGGCTCGGGCATCACCGGCGCGTCCCCTCCGCGGCCGGCGGCCTGTCATGCTCCCTGCCGTGGAGCTGATTCTCGTCCGCCACGGTCTGCCCCTGCGCGTCGAGGGTGGTGAGGGGCCGGCCGACCCGGGTCTTGCTCCCGAAGGGCACGTCCAGGCGGCCAGGCTGGCCGACCTCTTCGCGGCCACGCCCGTCGATGCGATCTACACGAGCCCCATGCGGCGCGCCGTCGAGACCGCGGCTCCGCTCGCCGATCGGCTCTCGCTTGCGCCGATCGCGCGGGACGGCCTGGCCGAGTTCGACCGGGACCTCACGTACTACGTGCCGCTCGAGGAGCTGCGGGGCAGCGGCGATCCCCGCTGGTCCGAGCTGGTCGCCGAGTGGACCTCGGTCGAGAGCGAGGAAGACCGACGTCGGTTCCGCGCCGTGGTGGTCGAGACGGTCGAGCGGGTGGTGGCCGAGCACCCCTCGGAGCGGGTGGCGCTCGTGTGCCACGGCGGCGTCGTCAACGCCTACCTCTCGCACGTGCTGGGCCTCGAGCGGGCGCTGTTCTTCGAACCGTCCTACACGAGCATCAGTCGTGTGCTCGCGGCCCGCGGCGGCCATCGCCAGCTCGTCAGCGCCAACGAGACACCCCACTTGCCGTTCGCCTTCCGGTGAGGGCCGGGGCCGCGCCGGGTCAGCGGCCCTAGCGCGGCACCTCGGTCCACGGGCGGTCCTTGTCGACGCGCACGTCGCCGGGGAGGCCGAGGACGCGCTCGCCGAGGATGTTCTTCATGATCTCGGTCGTGCCGCCCTCGATGGAGTTGGCCCGGCAGCGCAGGAACAGGCGCGGCGCCGAGTCGTACGCCATCGTCGTCTTCGGCCGGCTCATCGGGTAGCCGCCGGGGAGCAGCATGCCCGCCGGTCCCTGCACGTCGAGGGCCATCTCGGAGATCTCCTTGTTGAGCTCCGCGTAGGCGAGCTTGCCGATCGATCCCTCCGGGCCCGGCGTGCCCATCGCCCGCCGCTGCGCGGCCCGCCAGTTGGTGAGCCGGAGCACCTCGGCGCGGACCCACAGCCGCATGAGCCGGTCCCGCGCCGCGCCGTCGGGGCGGCCGGCCAGCTCCCACTGGCGTACGGCCTCGGCGATCAGGCCCGAGCCTCTCGGCGGGACGGTCCCGCCGATGGAGACCCGCTCGTTCATGAGCGTGGTGATCGAGACCCGCCAGCCCTCGCCGACCTCGCCCAGGCGCTCGGCGTCGGGGATGCGCACGTCCGTGAAGTACACCTCGTTGAACTCGGCCTCGCCCGTGATCTGGAACAGCGGCCGCACCTCGACGCCGGGCGCGTGCATGTCGACCACGAAGTACGTGAGGCCCTTGTGCTTCGGCTGGTCGGGATCCGTGCGGGCCACGAGCATCCCCCAGCGGGAGAGGTGCGCGAGCGTGGTCCAGACCTTCTGCCCGTTGACGATCCACTCGTCGCCGTCGCGCACGGCCCTGGTCGACAGCGACGCCACATCCGACCCCGCGCCCGGCTCGCTGAACAGCTGGCACCACACCTCCTCGCCCGTGAAGAGCGGGCGGAGGTAGCGCTGCTTCTGGTCGGTCGAGCCGTGCGTGTACACGGTGGGAGCGCCCATGCCGTGGCCGATCGGATTGCGGGCGACCGGGCTCGGTGCGCCGGCCCGTGCCAGTCGCTCGGTCACGAGCTTCTGCAGGCCCGGTTGCAACCCGAGCCCGCCGAAGCCCTCGTCGAAGTGGATCCACGCCAGCCCGGCGTCGAACTGGGCGCCGAGGAAGCGCTCGGGTGCAGTCGCGGCCGGGGGGTGGTCGCGCAGGAGCTCGTCGACCAGTTCGGCGACCCTGCGCTCGTCCGGGTCCTGGCCGACGTCGGGGCCGGCGTCGAGAAGCGTCATGGGCGGCACGGTACTTGACCAGGCGGTCAACCGGGGCGGGCGGTCAACCGGGGCGGCGCAAATTCAGTTCAACCGGGCCCGGTAGTGAGCCGCCTCGTGGCGGAGGCGCCGGGCCAGGTCGTCGTCCACTCCCGCCGCCGTCGCCTCCAGCTCGTCCGCCGCCTGGTCGAACCGACCGCGGCGGGCCAGCGCGACGCCGAGCGCGTGGCGGGCCGCCGCGCCCGAGCCGGGCACCAGCGTCTGGAGCCGCATGGCCACCAGCGCTTCGTCCGGGCGGTGCCGCACCTGGAGCGAGCGCGTGAGGTTGGCGAGCACGCGCCGCAGGATCTCGTGGTGGGTGCTGGGCCGGAGGAAGGCGGTGTCGAACGGTGCGTCGTCGCCGTGGATGGTCCGGTAGACGCGCTCGCAGGCGGCCGGATCCAACTCGACCCCACCCGAGAAGGCGTCGACGAACCGTTCCGAATCGTCGCGCAGCCGCGCCAGCACGTGGCCCGGCATCCCGACAGGCACCATCGGCAGGCCGGCCCGGGCGGCCACCTCGACGAGAACGATCGTCAAGGTGATCGGCATGCCTCGGCGGCGGGCCAGGACGCGGTCGAGCAGCGAGTTGTCGGGATGGTCGTAGTCGGCCACGTCGCCGCGGAAGCCGGCTTCCGAGAAGAGGCGGTGGCGCACAGCGGCCAACGTCGGCTCCACGCCCCCGGCGAGCCGGTCGATCTCCGCCAGGCCGGCGGCGACGTCGGCCTCGAGGGACAGGCATGCGGACGCCAGCAGGGCCGCCTCGGCCAGCGGCACGTCGGCTGCGGATCGGGTCGCCAGCATGGCGAAGCGCCGCATGGCGCCGCGGCGGGCCGCTTCCTCGGGGGACGCCGCTTCGCTCACCGTCGGGCCGCTTCCTCGGGGGACGTGGCTTCGCTCACCGTCGGGCCGCTTCGTCGGGGGACGTGGCTTCGCTCACCGTCGGGCCGCTTCCTCGGGGGACGCCGCTTCGCTCACCGTCGGGCCGCTTCGTCGGCGGGGGGCACGCAGACGAGGCCGACTTGGCCGGGCCGCGGGCGGGGTCCCGGGCGTCGGCCCCCCGCCGCGCCGGAGTGCGCCTCACGTGGGTGGCTCCGCCACGGGGCGGCGACCGGCGAAGCCGTCCTCGGGCCAGTGCCACCACTCCACCTGTGGCTCGCCCACGATCCAGCAGAGCCAGTAGTGGCGCCCGTCCGGCGTGCAGGCCGGGAAGTCGATCAGGCCGCGCTCGAGGTCGCGCAGGACGATGCCGTCGACCGCGAGGAGCGCAACCGCGCCGGCGAACACCAGCCTCGGGTCGCCACCGAGCAGGTCGTCGGCGCGCGCGGCGTCGCGGGCGACGGCCTCCCGGACCGACGCGACGAGCCGCTCGATCTCCGGCAGCCGGGCGTTCGCCTCGTCCACGGTCAGGACGGGTCGCACCTCGTGCACCGATCCACGCTCGCACACGCCGCCCGCCGGGCCCGACCAGGCCACGCCTAAGGTCGCCGGGGTGGGTAGCACCTGGCCGTTCCTCGACCATCCCGGCGTGCTGGCCTTCGCCCACCGGGGCGGCGCCGGCGATTGGCCGGAGAACACGATGCCCGCGTTCGAGGGGGCGGTTCGGCTCGGGTACCGCTATGTCGAGACCGACGTGCACGTGACTGCCGACGGCGTCCTGGTCGCCTTCCACGACGACCGCCTCGACCGTGTCACCGACCGCGCCGGCCGCATCGCCGACCTACCGTGGCGGGAGGTTTCCGCGGCGCGGGTCGACGGGCGGGAGCCCGTTCCGCTGCTGGAGGATCTGCTCGGCTCGTGGCCCGAGCTGCGCGTGAACATCGATCCGAAGCACGACGGCGCCGTGGGACCGCTCGCCGAGGTGCTCCGGCGGACGCACTCGGTCGAGCGCGTGTGCTGCGGCGCCTTCTCCGACGCCCGCCTGGCACGCCTGCGTCGCCTGCTCGGTCCGAAGCTGTGCACGTCGCTGGGACCCAAGGGGATCGCTCGCCTCCGCGCGGCGTCGATCGGCGTGCCCGCCGGGCGTCTGCCGGCTCCGTGCGCCCAGGTCCCGCTGCGGTTTCGAAGGCTCGCGATCACCGACGCCCGTTTCGTGGCCGCGGCCCACGTGCGCGGGCTGCAGGTACACGTGTGGACCATCGACGACACCGGCGAGATGGAGCGCCTCCTCGATCTCGGTGTGGACGGGATCATGACCGACCGGCCTGCTGCTCTGCGTGAGGTGCTGGAACGGCGGGGCCAGTGGGTGTAGCGGGGTGGCGCCGAATCGTGGGCGGGCTCGGGCCGCGCGCCTCGTGGCGCCGTGGACTGTGGTTCCGCGTCGCGCCGAATCGTGGGCGGGCTCGGGCCGCGCGCCCCATGGCGCCGTGGACTGTGGTTCCGCGTCGCGCCGAATCGTGGGCGGGCTCGGGCCGCGCGCCTCATGGCGCCGTGGGCCGTGGTTCCGCGTCGCGCCGAATCACCGAAGGGATGGGCCGTCTGGTGTCGCCGAGCGGCACGAGTGGCGGTGCTGGGACACGTTGGCGGGCCGCCCGCACGGCATGCCCGGGCGCGGCCGTCGGCCCAGTGACCGCCACCGCCGTCAACACCCCTGCGCCGTCTCGTCGTCGCTTTCGGCGCGATGCGGAATGCGGTGGGCACCGTGTGGCTGCCGACTGTCGCCGGGGTGTGGCGCGGCGGTCCGTCGCTTTCGGCGCGATGCGGAATGCGGTGGCACCGCGTGGCTCCCAACTGTCGCCGGGGCGTGGCCCGGCGGTCCCGCCTTTCGGCGCGATGCGGAATGCGGTGGGCACCGTGTGGCTCCCGACTGTCGCCGGGGTGTGGCCCGGCGGTCCGTCGCTTTCGGCGCGATGCGGAACGACGCGCCGTCTCAGTCCTGCACTTCGACGCAACCCATCCTCGTTGACGAACACCATGCCGCAGGGTGCGAGGATCTCCGTGTGAGCGTCAGCGTCGACGTCCCGCCCGATCCTCGCCATCGCGCCGCGAGCTCGCCTCCCGACGGGACAGACGCTGAGGTGCCGCTGCCCGACGACGAGCTGTGCACCTTGTGGGAGGAGCTGACCCTGCCCCGGGTGATCGAGGAGCGCATGCTCCTGCTGCTGCGGCAGGGCCGGCTCTCGAAGTGGTTCTCGGGCATCGGCCAGGAGGCGGTGGCCGTGGGCGTCGCCCATGGCCTGGCCCCCGACGACTGGGTCCTGCCCATGCACCGCAACCTCGGCGTGTTCACCACGCGGGGGCTCGATCTCGACCGCCTGTTCCGCCAGCTGCTCGGTCGCGACGGCGGCTGGACCAAGGGGCGGGACCGCAGCTTCCACTTCGGCGCGCTGGAGCACGGCATCGTCGGGATGATCAGCCACCTCGCCGCCATGCTGCCCGTGGCCGACGGCCTTGCGCTGGCCGGCGTGCTGCGCGGCCGGATACGGATCGCCGCGACGTTCGTCGGCGACGGCGCCACGAGCGAAGGCGACTTCCACGAGGCGTGCAACCTCGCCGCCGTCTGGCGCCTGCCGGTGCTGTTCATCGTCGAGAACAACCAGTACGGGCTGTCCACACCGGTCCACGAGCAGTATGCCTGCGCCGACCTCGCCGACCGCGCTGCGGGCTACGGCATGCCGGGTGCGGTGGTGGACGGCAACGACGTGCTGGCAGTCGTCGGCGCCGTGCGTGACGCGGCGGCGCGCGCACGCACCGGCGGGGGCCCCACCCTCATCGAGCTCAAGACCTTCCGCATGCGCGGCCACGAGGAGACCTCCGGGACGACGTACGTGCCGGATGAGCTGATCGAGCAATGGGCGGCCAAGGACCCAATCCGGCGGCTGGAAGCGGTGCTCGATGCCCGTGGCCTGCTTCCGGCCGGCCGGCGCGCGGCGCGGCGCGCGGAAGTGGAAGCCGACGTGGCGGCGCGCGTCGCCGCCGCCTACGCCGCGGCGCTGCCGAGCTCGACCGCCGAGGCGGAGCTGGCCGAGGTGACCGAGGTGATCGCGGCGGACTCCGCAATACCGGTCCCAACGGTGCCGGCCCGCATCTCGGTGTCCCCGGTCGTGCGCGGCGAGGAGCCGCTGCCGCCGTCCGCCGACCGGGCCGCCGACCGGGCCGCCGCCCAGGCTGCGGAGCGGGCCGCCGGCGACCAGGCTGGCGGCGAGCGGTCGATGCGGTACCTCGACGCCATCTCGGAGGCCCTGCGCGACGCCATGCGCGCCGACCCCGACATCGTGCTCCTCGGCCAGGACGTCGCCGAGTACGGAGGGGCGTTCAAGGTGACCGCCGGATTCGTCGAGGAGTTCGGCAAGGCTCGGGTGCGCAACACGCCGATCATCGAGTCGGGGGCCGTGGGTTGCGCGCTGGGCCTCGCGCTGGACGGCTTCCGGCCCGTCGTCGAGATGCAGTTCGGCGACTTCATCTCGTGCGCCTTCAACCAGGTGGTCAACAACCTGGCCACCACCCGCTACCGCTGGGGTGCGCCGGTCCCGGTCGTGGTGAGGGCGCCCATCGGTGGCGGCACGGGTGCCGGCCCCTTCCACAGCCAGCTCCTCGACGGATGGTTCACGCACGTCCCGGGCCTCAAGGTCGTCGCGCCCGCCACGCCGGCCGACGCCAAGGGCCTGCTCCTCGCGGCGTTGCGCGATCCCGACCCCGTCCTGTTCCTCGAGCACAAGCTGCTCTACCGATCGGCGGTCGGGCCGGTGCCCGAAGGGCATGCCGACGTGCCGATCGGACGAGCGCGGGTGGCTCGGGCCGGCGATGCGGCCACGGTCGTCACCTGGGGGGCCGGCGTCGGCTGGGCGCTCGAGGCGGCCGGGGCCGTGAGCGACGAGGACGGCGCAGAGGTCGAGGTCGTGGACCTGCGCTCGCTCGTGCCATGGGACCGTGCGCTGGTGCTGGCATGCGTGCGGCGCACCGGCCGGGCACTGATCGTCCACGAGGACTGGCAGACCGGCGGGTTCGGCGGCGAGATCGCGTCCGTGGTGGCTGACGAGGCCTTCGCCGACCTCGATGCGCCCGTGCGCCGGGTCGGCGCCCTCGACACGCCGGTCCCGTTCTCGAAGGCGCTCGAGGCCCTCCACTCGGCCAGGCACCGGGTCCTCCCGGCCCTGCGCGCCGTCCTCGCCTACTGACCGTCCCGAGGCGCGTCAGATGGCGGCCAAGGCCTTCTCGAGGATGGCGAGGCCCTGGTCGAGCTCATCGTCGGACAGCGTGAGCGGCGGGATCAGCCTCAGGACGTCCTCGCCCGGCCCGCAGGTCAGGACCACGAGCCCGTCCTCGAGGCAGCGCTGCTGAACCGCTTCGGCAGCTTCCTTGCCTGCGAGCTGCACGCCGATCATCAGACCGATGCCCCGCACGTCGAGCACTCCGGGGCGACCGGTGGCCGCCTCGCGCAGCCGGCGCCGGGCCTCGTCACCGAGGACGCGGCAGCGCGTGTAGAGGTCGTCGCGCTCGAGGACGTCGATCGTCGCCAGCGCGGCGGCGCAGGAGACCGGGTTGCCGCCGAAGGTCGAGCCGTGGGCCCCGGCGGGCCAGGGCTCCATCACCGCCTTGGGAGCGATGATCCCCCCGAGCGGCAGGCCCGAGGCGACGCCCTTCGCGAACAGGACCACGTCGGGCGTGACGCCGAACGTCTCCGCCGCGAACGGCCGACCGGTGCGGCCCATGCCGCACTGGACCTCGTCGAACACCAGCAGGATCCCGTGCTCGTCGCAGCGGGACCGGAGCCCTTCCAGCCACGCCACGGGGGGCACCACGTAGCCGCCCTCTCCGAGCACGGGCTCGACGACCATGCAGCCGACGTTGCCGCCGGGAGCGACGAGCGCCAGGACCTCGTCGAGCCCGGCGAGTGCCGCCTCGACGGCCGCCGGCTCGGACGGATGCTCGTAGGGGATGCAGTAGGGCGCGTGGTAGACGCCCGGCAGCAGCGGCTCGTAGCCCTCGCGGTACTTGCCCTTGGCGGTGGTGAGGGTCGTGGCCGCGATCGTCCGCCCGTGGAAGGCTCGCCGGAAGGCGATGACGCCGCCCCTGCCGGTCACGCGCCGGGCCAGCTTGAGCGCTCCGTCGACGGCCTCCGCGCCGGTGTTGCACAGGAACACCTGCGGGTCCTCGAAGAAGGGGGTGAGCTCGCCGAGGCGCTCGGCCAGCTCGATGTAGCGCTGGTGGCGGAAGACCACCGAGGTGTGCAGCAGCGCCCGGGACTGCGCTTCCACCGCGGCAACGACGGCGGGATGGCAGTGGCCGACGTTCGTGACGGCGATGCCGGAGCCGAAGTCGAGGAAGCGCCGGCCTTCCACGTCGATGATCCACGAGCCCTCGGCGCGCTCGGCGACGAGGTCGAAGTACGCCGGCAGGACGCCGGCCACGTGCTCGGAGTAGCGCGCCAGCCAGGCTGCGGTCGCGTCGGTCACCGGTCCTCCTCGGATGCCCCCGGACGCCCGGTGAGGGAGCCCGTACGATGTGGACCGTCAGTGTAACGGACGTTTCATCCGGGGGCCGGACCGCGTCGCGGCCCGGTCCGCTCCAACGGCGGCGCACCGGTAACGTCCGGCCCGTGGACGTCGCCGACCGGATCGTGGACGTGCAGGACCGTCTCCCGCCCGCCGAACGAAGAGTGGCCGAGGTCGTCCTCGCCGACCCTTCCGCAGTGGCCTTCGGAACCGTCGCGGAGATCGCGAAGCGGGGCCAGGTGAGCGGTCCGAGCGTCGTGCGCTTGGCGAACCGGCTCGGGTTCAGCGGGTTCGCGGAGATGCAGGACGCCATACGCGACGAGATCGGCCAGCGGCTCCGCCCGGCGGCCGAGCGCATACGCGAGCGCCCGGTCCACGACACGGTCGGGCGCACGCATGCGTCAGCGGTCGAGAACGTCGCGGCCACGCTCGACGGCATCGACGCCGACGCCTACCGCGTGGCCGTATCACTCCTCGCCGCCCGGTCGCGGGCGGTCCACGTGCTCGCCGGCGACGCGACCTACGGCGTGGCGCACCTCCTGGCCACCTCGCTCGGGATGCTGCGACCGGGCGTCGGTCTCGTCAGCGGGTCGGACGTGGCCGTGGCCCGCGCGGTCGCCCACATGGAGCGCGGGGACGTCCTCGTGGCCATCGACCTGCGCCGCTACGAGCGCTGGGTCGTCGACGCCCTCCAGGTCGCCAGAGCATCGGGTTCCGCGGTGATCGCCATCACCGACAGCCGCATCTCCCCGCTCGCCGAGGGCGCGGCGGCCTGCTTCGTCGTGGCCGCCGCCAGCCCCGGTCCGTTCGACAGCCACGTGGGCACGCTGGCGCTGGCCGACGCGCTCGTGGCCGGAGTGGCCGGGCGGCTGCGGCGCTCGGCGACGGCTCGCCTCGACCAGGTCGAGGAGGCCTGGCGTCGCTCCGGCGCGCTCCTCGACGGGTGAGCGCGCCGGGCTGGTCGACGGACTCGGTGGCCGGCGCCGCCGGTCTCGTCTGCTCCGTGGACGCGCTGGCCTCGCGTGCCGGCGTGGACGTGCTGGTCGCGGGCGGCAACGCGGTGGACGCCGCCGTAGCCACCAGCGCCGCGCTGGCCGTGACCGCTCCCCACATGTGCGGCCTCGGTGGCGACCTCTTCGCGCTCGTCCACGGACCGGTCACCGGGGCGCAGCAGCCGCTCGCGCTCGACGCATCGGGTCGCGCCGGCCGCGGAGCCGATCCCGAGCGGCTGCGCGCCGAGGGCCACCGGGTCATGCCGTTTCGCGGCGACGTGCGCAGCGCGCCGATCCCCGGCTGCGTCGACGGGTGGGTCGCGCTGCACGCCCGGTCGGGCCGGCTGCCGTTCGAGCGCGTCCTCGCTCCGGCGATCGGGCTCGCCGAGGAAGGGGTTCCCACGTCGCCGCTGCTGGCCGCGATGCTCGAGCGGATCGCGGGAGTGCCCGGCTGCGAGGAGCTGACCTCGGCCGAGCGCCGGGCCGGTGCGACCCTGCGGCGGCCGGGCCCCGCTCGGCTGTTGCGAGCCGTCGCCGGGGGCGGGCGGGACGCGTTCTACCTCGGCGAGTTCGGCGAACGGCTGTTGGAGGTGGGCGGAGGTGAGTACACACCTGGCGACCTGGAGCGCCCCCTCGCCGACTGGGTGGCGCCGCTCGGCGTCGACGTCTGGGGCCACCGCGTCTGGACCACGCCCCCCGCGTCGCAGGGCTACCTGAGCCTGGCCGGAGCCTGGATCGCGGAGCGGGCCGGGCTCGGTCGGCAGCCTGCGGACCCGGCGTGGGCGCACATCACGGTGGAGGCCGCCCGCCTCGCCGGCTGGGACCGTCCGGACGTCCTCTTCGAAGGGGCCGACGGCGACGCTCTGCTCGACCCCGACCGGCTGGCCGCCCGCGCCGCCCTCCTCGACCCTGCCCGGGCGCTGGAGGTCGGGGCGCTCACCGCGGGCGGCGGCACCATCTACCTGTGCACGTCGGACGCGCAGGGCAACGCCGTCAGCCTCATCCAGTCCAACGCGTCCGGCTTCGGGAGCCACGTCGCGGTGCCGGGCACCGGCGTGATCCTGCACAACCGGGGCGTGGGGTTCTCACTGCAGGCGGGCCACCCGGCCGAGTACGGCCCTGGCCGGCGCCCGCCGCACACGCTGTCACCCGCACTCGTCACCCGCGCCGACGGGAGCGTGCGGGCCGTGCTGGGGACCATGGGCGGCGACAGCCAGCCGCAGGTGGTGCTGCAGCTGCTGGCCCGCCTGTTGCTCGCGGGCGAGGAGCCGGGCACGGCGATCGGTGCTCCCCGCTGGGTGCTCGACGCGCCCGGGGGTACGGGGTTCGACCTCTGGAGGAGACCCGGGGCGCACGAGGTCCGCCTCGAGGTCCACGCGCCCCAGGGGTGGGAGCAGGGCCTGTCCGAGCGGGGTCACACCGTGGCGCGGGCCCGCCAGGACGTCGCCGGCTTCGGCCACGCGCACTGCATCGACCTCGACGCGCAAGGCGGCCCGGCCGGTGCCGCCGACCCCCGCTCCGTCATCGGGGCCGCCCTCGCCGCGCCGACCTGAGCCGCGCCCGGGGCCCCGAACCGCAGCGAACTGCCCGACCTGACGCCGCCCGCCGTCAGCCCTCGGGGTCGGTGAAGACCGGTGCCCGCCTCTCCAGCTCCGCCGCGACGGCCTCGAGCTGGTTGGGACTGCCGATCAGCGCCGCCATCCGCCGCGACTCCTCGAGCAGACCCTCGGCGGCCGGCCGGGTGCCCGTGGCGTCGAGCAGCGCCTTCATGCCGCGCACCGCCTCGGGGTTGCGCCCGGCGATGGTCGCGGCGAGGGCGAGCGCCTCGGCGCGCGGGTCGTCGGCCACCCGGGTGGCCAGGCCCAGCCGGGCCGCCTCCGCTCCCGACACCTCGCGGCCGGTGAAGCACAGCTCCTTGGCCACGTCCAGGCCCACCAGGCGCGGCAGCAGCTGAGGGCCGGCCATGTCGGGCAGGAGTCCCCACCGGATCTCCATGACGGACAGCCGTGCGTCGGGTGCCACGACGCGCAGGTCGGCACCGAGCGCGATCTGCAGGCCGCCACCGAAGCACGGCCCGTGGACGGCGGCGATGACCGGCTGGGGCAGGGTGTGCCAGCCCCACGCGACCTGCTGGGCGAGGTTCGTCGCGCGGCCCGGGAGGCGGTCACCGAGATCCCGGAGATCCGACCGCGCGCCCGAGCGGGCGCCCGTCGCCGCAGCATCGGATCCGTCGCCGGCCGGGTTGCCCGCCGCACCGGCCGCACCGGCTGCACCGGCCGCACCGGCCGCACCGGCCGCACCGGCTGCACCGGCCGAGGCGCCGAGGAAGGCGGCGATGTCCAGACCGGCGCAGAACCCGCGCCCCTCGCCCGACACCACCGCGACCCTGATGGCCGGGTCGGCCTCGATGGCCTCGATCGCTTCGGCGATGGCCGCGAACATGGCGCCGTCGAGCGCGTTGAGCTTGTCCGGCCGGTTCAGGCGGACGTCGGCCACCCCGCGGTCGACGTCGATGGTCACGCGCTCGGCCATGTCGTGGTGTCCTGTCCGTCGGTGCTGCTGTGGCGACGGTTGCCGCCGTCCGGCGGGCCAGCCTCGCACACGCCGCGGCCGCTCCTGCAGGAGCGGCCGGGTCTGCGCCGAACATGACGGGGCAGTCCTGGTCGGGCCCGGTCGCGGCCCCGGGCGCTCCGGCTTGCCGGGTGCTGCGCCGGCGAGCACGCTGGCGCCCGACCTGCGCCGCACGCGCCCCGCCGAGCCGCCTGCTCAACCTGCGCCCCCCACCGACCGATGGTTGTTGCACCGATGCCGACGCCTGCACCGACACCCACGTCCGATCTCGCGCGCCCGCTCCGCGGGCGCGCGTCTGGCGCGCTCGCCGCGCTCGTCGTCGCGCTCGCGCTCACCGGGACGGCCGGGACGGCCGATCCGGCGGGAGCTGCGGTGCGGCGACCAGCGAGCCGGGCGGTGGCGGCAGCGGCCGCGGCTCAGGCCCGATCCGCCCCGGCGCTCGCCTCCCAGATCCCCCCGCCGCCACCTCTGCCGCCGCTGCGGCCGCTGCGCCCCCTCGCCGCGGGTGTCGACCAGCTGCCGGCGCGCAGTCGCGCCTATGACGCGGCGGTCCGCGAGCGGGACTCGATCTCCACGACGTTGGCTCGCGCCCGGGCCGATCTGAGCGGCGCGTCGGCGAACCTGCTCGACCTGACGGTGCGCGAGCACGTGCTCAGCTTCCGGTTCGCGCTGGAGCGCACGAACCTGCGCCGCCTCGATCTCGACGCCGCCCGGCTCCGCCGCGTGCTGCGCGAGCTGGTCGTGCAGGGCTACATCTCCCAGGGTCGCCTCGGCGACGCCCTGCTCCTCGATCCGGACGGCAGCAAGCGCATCGCGGCCAGCCGTCGCCGCGAGCTGACCAGCGCGGTGCTGCAGGGGCAACGCCGGGAGCTGGCCCGCACGGTCGAGGCGCTGGCCGCCGTGTCGGAGCGGCACCGTCGCACCGGCGCCGAGCTGCGCACGGTCCGCGCCGGCCTCGTATCGACGGCCCGGCGCCGCGACTCCGCCCAGAGCACCATCGCGGCGTCCTACCTGCGGCTCGGCGCCGCGCTCCAGCGGGTCGACGAGACACGGCGGACTGCGATCGTCGTGGGTACGGACCTGCCGGTCGTGGTCCTCGACGCCTACGTGGCCGCCGCCGACCGCATGGCCTACCTCCAGCCGGGCTGCGGCATCGCCTGGTGGGCGCTGGCCGGCATCGGCTTCGCCGAGTCGGGACAGGGAACCGACGGTGGTACCCAGGTGCGCGCCGACGGCAGCCTCACCCGGCGGATCGTCGGCATCCCCCTGAACGGCGCGCCCGGCGTCGCCGCCATCGGGGACACCGACGGCGGACTGCTCGACGGTGACCCCACGGTCGACCGCGCCGTCGGCCCGATGCAGTTCATCCCCTCCACGTGGGCGCGCTGGGGCGTCGATGCGGACGGCGACGGCGTCGCCGACCCGCAGAGCTTCTACGACGCCGCCGCCACGTCGGCGGCGTACCTGTGCCAGTCCGGTCCGATGCGGGACGATGCCGGCCTCCAGCGCGGCTACCTGTCGTACAACGCCTCGCTCCCCTACGTGGCCCTCGTGCTCGGGAAGGCCCGCCAGTACGCAGCAGCCGTCCAGGTACCCGGCCGGTAGCGGCTCTACGCTGCCGCGGGTGAGCCCTCGCTCGTACCTGCTCGACGCCGACACCGCCGCCTATGTGGCCGCGCACTGCGAGCCCGCCGACCCGGTCCACCAGGAGATCACGGCCGAGACCGCCGCGCGCTTCCCCGACGCGACCGGCATGCAGATCGGCCCGGAGCAGGCGGCCCTGCTCACGCTGCTCACCCGGCTGACCGGTGCCCGCACCGCCGTCGAGGTGGGCACGTTCACCGGCGCGTCGGCGCTCGCCATCGCGCGAGGGCTGGCCCCGGACGGCCGGCTGACGTGCTGCGACGTGAGCGAGGAGTACACGTCCGTGGCGCGGGCCGCCTGGGAGCGTGCCGGCCTTGCGGACCGCATCGAGCTCCGCATCGCGCCGGCGCTCGACACCCTCGCCACGCTGCCCGAGGAGCCGCACGTCGACCTCGCCTTCATCGACGCCGACAAGCCGAGCTACCCGGCGTACTACGACGCGCTCATCCCCCGCCTGCGAGCGGGAGCGCTGCTCGTCGTCGACAACGTCCTGTGGGGCGGGCGGACCGTGGAGCCCGCTGCGGCCGACGCCGACACGGCGGCGATCCGCGCCGTCAACGACCGGGCCGTGGCCGACCCTCGGGTCGAGGTGGTGCTGCTGCCCGTCGCCGACGGGCTGCTGCTGTGCCGCCGGCGCTGACCGGCAACCTGCCATCGCGGCTGCAGTTGCGGCCGCCACACGGCCCGGCCCGGCTGGGGTAGCCACGCGGGCCGGCGCAGCCGCGGTAGCCACGCGGGCCGGCACAGCCGCCGCCGTCAGGCGTCGTCGTCCTCCGGCGGCTCGGCGCCGACCGCCACCGGCTCGCTCGGCCCCGGCGGACCACCGGCGAAGCGGTCGGCGAGCGTCTCGAACCGCTTGGCCCGATCCTCGTCGCCGAGCGCGGACAGCACCACCGCGAGGTTGCGGTCGCACTGCGCGGCGTCGGCGGCGCAACCGAGGTTCGCGTAGGAGCGCCGGGCGTCCCAGAGCCGGGTCCGGGCCTCCTCGAACCGTCCTGACAGCCCGAGCGCGACGCCCAGGTTCTGGTCGCATCCGGCGGCGTCCTCGTCGTCACCGAACGCCTCGAACTGTGCCCGGGCCCGCTCGAAGTGCTCGATCGCGTCGTCGACGCGGCCCAGGTCCTGCAGGGCCAGACCGAGGTCGAAGTCGCAGGCCGCCACGGCTTCGACGTCGCCCTCGGTCACGAAGGCCCGGCGGGCGTCGCGCAGGAGGTCAAGGGCGCCGCCCGCGTCGCCGCTGGCGTGGAGGAGCACCGCCCGGTCCAGGTCGCAGCGTGCCGCGCGGGCATGCAGCCCTGCCTCGCGGTAGCCGGCCGCCGCGACGGCCAGCAGATCCACGGCGCTCGCGATGTCGCCGGTGGCCCGCAGGGCCGACGCCGCGCCCGCGTCGCAGCCGGCGAGGTCGGCGCTGCCCGCATCCTCGGCGGCGAAGGCCTCGCGTGCCGTCTCGTAGGCCTCGAGGGCGGCGCTCGCCTCGCCCGCGGTGACGAGGGCGTCACCGAGCAGCCGCCGGGCCCTCGCCGCGGCCAGACCGTGTCCCCCGGCGCCGAAGGCGGCCAGTGCCCGGCGCGCCGCCGCCGCCGCCTCGTCGGCCCGCCCGGCGGCGAGCAGGCTGGCGGCGCGGGCGCACAGGCCAGGGGCCTCGGCCGGGTCGGGAGGGGCCGGCGCGGCCGGGCGCCCCGCCGCTTCGGCGGCCCGGCGGCGCGGCCGCGGACGTGTCCCGCCGGACCTCCCGCTGCCAGCGCCAGGTCCGCCCACGGCCGAAACCTAGCGGCCGGTTCCGATCTGACGCTCGACGACCTCCCGGCTAGCGTTCCCCGATCCCGGCTGACCGGCCGACCCCCCGGAGGTGCACCGAATGCCGAACCCGCCAAGGATCGTGGTGCTCGGGCGCCAGGGGGCCGGCAAGGGCACCCAGTGCGCCCGGCTCGCCGCGTACCTCGGCGTGCCCCACCTCTCGACGGGCGACCTGTTCCGGACCGCGGTGCGAGACGGGACGCCGGTCGGCGTTCAGGTCGCGGGGTACCTGGAGCGCGGCGAGCTGGTGCCCGACGAGCTCGTGGTGGGGATCGTGCAGGAGCACGCGGCGGCCGAGGGCCTCGACGACCGCGGGTACCTCCTCGACGGCTTCCCCCGCACGATCGCGCAGGCCGAGCTGTTCCTCGGCTCCGACGGCAAGGGGGTCGACGTCGCCGTCGAGCTCGACGTGCCGGTGGACGTGGTCGTCGAGCGCATCGCGCGGCGCCGGGTCTGCCCCGTGGACGGGTGGACCACGATCGTCGACGACCCATCGGTGGCGGCCGTCCCGTGCCCCGACGGTCACGATGCCGTCCAGCGCGAGGACGACACCCCTGAAGCGGTCCGCCGCCGCCTGGCCCTGTACGAGCGGGAGACCGGCCCCCTCGGGCCCTGGTTCGCGCAGCGCGGCCTGCTCGAGCGGGTCGACGGCGTCGGCGATCCGGACGAGGTGTTCGACCGGATCCTCGGGGCGCTGCGCGCGCGCGGCCTTCTCAGCGCCGCCTGACCACGCCCGCTCCGGCCCGGCCGAAGCGCAAGAACGGGGCCCGGCATTCGGCCTTCCTTGGACCAATGCTGACCCGAGGGTCAAGGCAATGTTGCGAAGTGCTGACGTTCGCCGGAGCGGTTGTTGACACCGCGCCAGCGCGGTCGTACCGTGCGCCCGACCCGGCCGCCGGCATGGCACCGGTCACACCACCCGGCTCGAACCGGGTGCTACCGATCCCGACAACTTGGGGGAACCACGTGTCGAACCGACGGTCGTCGCCGCTCCGCGTGAGCCTGCTCGTCCTGGTCCTGCTGGCGCTCGTCGCCGCGGCGTGCGGGGGCAAGGGCAACAAGAGCTCGAGCGGTCCCTCCGGCAGCACCGGCAAGGGCGCCAAGAAGGACTTCAACCAGGCGCAGTTCGAAGGCCAGCCGCGCACCGGCGGCAACATCACCTTCGGCGTCGAGTCCAACTTCGCCAGCCTGGACCCCGCGGGCAACCTCGCACAGCCGTCGGACATCGTCACCGCCCTCGCCATCTACGACCCGCTGGTCACCTACGACGCGGCCGGCAAGATCGCACCGTCGCTGGCCACGAAGTGGTCGAACACGGACGACCTGAAGACCTACCGGCTGACGCTGCGCACGGACGTGAAGTTCGGTGACGGCACGCCGTTCAACGCCGACGCCGTCGTCCAGCACTTCACTCGTCTGAAGGACCCGGCCACCAACTGCACGTGCGCCGAGGTGGTCGCCAAGATCGCCAAGATCACGGCGACCAGCCCGAGCCAGGTCGAGTTCACCCTGACCGAGCCGAACGCCTTCTTCATGAACATCCTCGCCGCCACGCTCGGCATGATCGTGTCCCCCGCCCAGGTGGCCAAGTTCGGCGCCAACTACGCCCGCAACCCGATGGGCACCGGCCCGTTCGTCCTCGAGAGCTACAGCTCGCAGGTGCTCAAGAAGAACCCGAACTACTGGAAGAAGGACAGCCAGGGCCGGCGGCTCCCCTACCTCGACCAGATCACGATGAAGTCGATCTCCGACGCCCAGGTGCGCCTCCAGAGCCTCAAGGCGGGTGACATCGACATCATGCAGACGGCCGACACGAGCAACATCGTCGACGCCCTCCAGGACAAGCAGAACAACTTCAAGGTCCAGAAGGTGACCGGCTCCTCGTCGACCATCACCCTGTTCAACCTCAAGAAGCCGCCGTTCAACGACCTGCGGGTGCGCCAGGCGTTCGCCTACGCGACCAACCGTGACCGCATGAATCAGGTGCAGTACAACAGCGCCCGCCAGCCCTCGTACCTGCCCTTCGCGACCGACTCGCCCTTCTACGACAAGAACGCGAAGGTCATCAAGTTCGACCGCGCTCGGGCCAAGAGCCTGCTCAGCGCGGCGATCAAGGACGGGGTCAACCCCTCGTTCAAGTACACGTGCATCCCCACCGACGAGGCCCGCCGGGTCACGGCCGCGCTGCGTCCCGACTACGAGGCGGCCGGCTTCAAGGTCACCAACGAGTTCCAGGACCAGGGCGCCTACGTCAACCGCATCTTCTCGAAGGGCGGCGACTACCAGGCCGGCTGCTTCCGCAATGCCCAGTGCGCCAGCGCGGACTGCCTCTACTCGAGCCTGCGCACGAACGAGCCGGGCAACGTGGTGTTCTACAGCAACGCCAAGGTGGACCGGGCGCTCGAGGCGGTGCGGCAGACGACGAACGTCAACGAGCAGATCAAACAGCTGAAGATCGTGCAGGAGCAGATCGCCAAGGACATCCCGGCCCTGCCGCTGCTCTACGACCTGTTCGGCAACATCTACCAGCCGCAGCTCAGCGGCTTGCCGGTGCCCGAGCCGTGGTCGCTCGGCGCCATCAAGGTGGCGACGCTCTACCTCAAGAAGTGACGGCACGAGCCGCCGGCACGGTTCCCGAACCCGAGCAGGAGGAGTCTGCGTGCGCTGGGTCGTGAAGATCGTGGCCCTCCTCGGGGTCGTGCTGGCGGTGAGCTTCCTCACCTCGCTGATGACGACCCTGCTCCGCGGCGATCCCGCGGAGGTGGTCGCCGGCCAGCGCGCCAGCGACAAGGCCTACGTGAAGCGGCTCCGGGAGGATCTGGGGCTCAACGAGCCCGTGCTGGTCCGCTACGGCAAGTGGATCGGTGGCGTGGCGCGGGGCGACTTCGGCAAGTCGATGGAGCTGAACCCCGAGCCGGTGGGGTCCAAGCTGAGGCGCACGATCCCCAACACCGTGCAGCTCGCGGTGCTGGCCGAACTGGTCGCCATCGTGTTCGCCGTGCCCCTCGGCGTCTGGTCCGCCTACCGGGCCGACTCGAGGGGGGACAAGGTGGCCACCGGGGTCACGTTCGGTCTGCTCGCCCTGCCGGTGTTCGTGAGCGCGATGGTGCTCATCTACGTGTTCGGGGTGCAGCTCGGCTGGCTCAAGATCCAGTTCGTCGAGCCTGGCCGGGGCGGCTGGATCAAGAGCCTGTCGACCTCGATCATGCCGGTGATCGTCCTCTCGCTCGGCATCCTCGCCGTCTATGCCCGCCTGTTGCGGACGGACATGATCGCCACGCTCCAGGAGGACTTCATCCTCAACGCACGGGCGCGCGGCCTGACCAACCGCTACATCCTGTTCCGCCACGCGCTGCGCCCATCGGCGTTCTCGCTGCTGACGGTGGCCGGCATCAACGTGGGCACCCTCATCGGCGGATCGGTCGTCGTCGAACAGATCTTCTCGGTGAACGGCGTCGGCAACCTGCTGGTGCAGTCGGTGTCGTCGCGGGACATCTTCACGGTGCAGGCCATCGTGCTGCTCATCTCCATGACGTACGTCGGCGTCAACTTCCTCGTCGACGTGCTCTACTCGGCGCTCGATCCGAGGATCCGGCGTGCCTAGGCGCGCGGCCGCGGGCGCGATTCCCGTGGAGGTACGGCCATGACCGACACGATCGGAGGCGTCGACCAGCTCCGGAGCACGATGGCGACCCGCGGCGCCGAAGGCGAGGCTCTCGCGCGCGGCACGCCGGCCGGAGGGGACCGCTCCCGGAAGCGCAAGCTCGGCATCGGCTTCTGGATGTCGGCGGGATGGGTGACGCTCGTCCTGCTGTGGGCCGTGCTCGGCAACGCGTTTCCCGGCACGCAGGATCCCACCAAGCCCGATCCGTGCGCGCCGTTCGTGGCCAAGCGGGTCGACCTCGGCCTCGACAACGGTCTCGGCACCACGTCCACCAAGGCGGGCTGCACGGTGGCGTCGCGCGCGGGCGCCGGTCCGAGCACCAAGCACCTCCTCGGCCTCGACCTGAGCGCCCGTGACAATCTGGCCCGCATCGTCTCCGGGGCCCGCGTGGCGATGGTGGTCGGCGTGGTCACGATCGCGATCGCGATGCTGATCGGCGGATCGATCGGCCTCATCGCCGGATACTTCGGCGGCAAGATCGAGACGTTCATGATGGCGGCGGTCGACATCATGCTGGCCTTCCCCACCCTCGTCCTCGCGCTGGCCATCGTCGCCATCCTCGGCCAGGGGCTCTCCACCACGATGATCGCCATCACCGTCGTCGCGGTGCCGGCCATGGCGCGCATCGCGCGGGCCAGCACGCTGACCTACGCGCGGCGCGAGTTCGTCACCGCGGCCCGGCTCATGGGCGCGAAGAACAGCCGGATCATCGTCCGCGAGATCCTGCCCAACGTGATCTTCCCGCTGCTCGCGTTCGCCCTCATCGCCATCGCCGTGGCGATCGTGGCCGAGGGTGCGCTCGCCTTCCTCAGCCTCTCGGTGAAGGACCCGCAGCCGTCCTGGGGCCAGATGATCACCGACGGCCGGCCCGGCCTGCTGCGCGGTCAGCCGGCTGCCTCGCTCATCCCGGCCGGGGTCATGTTCCTGACCGTGCTGTCGTTCAACCTGCTCGGCGACAAGTTCCGCCAGATCTTCAACGTCCGGGAGGCCGCGCTGTGAGCGACGACGTTCGGGCGCCGGTGCGCGACGACGCCACGGGCCGGCCCCGCTCGGGCGGTGCCGCCCCCGGTCCGGTCGAGAGCCAGACCGAAGAGGCACTGCTGGCGCTCACCGGCGAGCAGCAGTCGTCGGGTCCGCTCCTGGAGGTGCGCGACCTCATCACCCACTTCACCCTCGGAAGTGGGACCGTGCGGGCCGTCGACGGCGTCTCGTTCAGCCTGTCGCGCGGCAAGACGCTCGGCGTCGTCGGCGAGTCGGGCTCGGGCAAGACCGTGCTGTCGCGCTCGGTGATGGGCATCCTGACCGCGAGCAACGTGGTCCGGCGCGGCCAGGTCATCTACGACGGGCGCGACCTGTCGCGGCTGACTCCCAAGGAGCTGCGCCCCTACTGGGGACGCGAGATGGCCATGGTCTTCCAGGACCCGATGACCTCGCTGAACCCGGTCGTCAAGATCGGCCGCCAGCTCACCGAGGGGCTGACCCAGAGCCTCAAGATGTCCAGGTCGGAGGCCAAGGAGCTCGCCGTCGCGGGCCTCCGGTCGGTCGGGATCCCCTCGCCCGAACGGCGCTTTAACGAGTACCCGCACCAGCTCTCCGGCGGGATGCGCCAGCGCGTCGGGATCGCCATCGCGCTGGCGATGGGCCCCAAGCTGCTCTTCGCCGACGAGCCGACGACCGCACTCGACGTCACCGTCCAGGCGCAGATCCTCGACCTGTTGGAAGAGCAGCAGCGCGAGCGGTTCATGGGCATGGTGCTCGTCACCCACGATCTCGGTGTGGTGGCCACCCGCGCCGACGAGATCATCGTGATGTACGCGGGCCAGGTGGTGGAGAAGGCGCCGACGGCCAAGCTGTTCGCCAGCGTGCGCATGCCATACACCGAGGCGCTGCTGGAGTCGATCCCCAAGCTCCACGAGCCGAGCCACACGCGGCTGCGAGCCATCGGCGGGCGCCCGCCCGACCTGATGCACCCGCCGAGTGCCTGCCGGTTCTCGCCGCGGTGCCCCTACGTCCGCGACAAGTGCCGCACCGATCCTCCGCCGCTCATCGAGGACACCCCGGGGCACTCGTACCGGTGCTGGTTCCCGGTGGACGTGCGCGTCACGGCCCCCACCCGGGCCGGGCAGGCGACCGGCGCGTCGTCCGGTGCGTCGACTGGTGCGTCGACCGGCGCGGTGAAGGCCTGATGGCCGGGACCGGCACCGCCCACCTCCGCCCCGAGGGCGAGGCCCTGCTGCGCGTCGACGATCTCGTCGTCGAGTACCGCTCCGGCCGCAAGGGCAAGGTCCACGCCGTCTCGGGCGTGAGCCTCGACGTCCTCCCCGGCGAGACGCTCGGGCTCGTCGGCGAGTCGGGCTGCGGCAAGTCGACGACGGGCAAGGCGATCGTGCAGATGCCGCGGCCGACCTCGGGTCGGGTCGTCTTCGACGGCACCGACCTCACGAGCCTCGACGCCGAGGCGCTGCGGCGGACGCGGCCGCAGCTGCAGATGATCTTCCAGGACCCGATCTCGTCGCTGAACCCGCGGCGTCGCGTCGCGGACATCGTCGCCGAGCCCCTCACCATCTGGAACCGGGGCGCGGCCGAGGACCGCAAGAAGGTCGTGGCCGACCTGCTCGACAGCGTCGGCATCGATCCTGAGTTGGCGGCCGAGAAGCGGCCGCACGAGTTCTCGGGCGGCCAGTGCCAGCGCATCTGCATCGCCCGGGCCCTCATCCTCGACCCGAAGCTGATCATCTGCGACGAGCCGGTCTCCTCGCTCGACGTGTCGGTGCAGGCCCAGATCCTCAACCTGCTCGAGGACATGAAGGCCCGCTACGGGATCACGCTCGTCTTCATCGCACGACCTCGCGGTGGTGAAGAACGTGAGCGACCGGGTGGCGGTCATGTACCTCGGCAAGCTGTGCGAGGTCGGCTCACCGGACCGGATCTACGACCAGCCGGCCCATCCGTACACGGCCGCGCTGCTCGACTCCATCCCCGAGCCCGACCCGACGGCCCGCTCCGCCTCCAGCACCCGGCTCAGCGGTGAGCTGCCCTCGCCGCTCGACCCGCCGAGCGGCTGCCGGTTCCGCACCCGCTGCCCGCGGGCCGAGGAGCGCTGCGCCGAGGAGGAGCCGCAAGTCCGCCAGGTGGCCCCGGGCGTCGACCAGTACGTCGCCTGCCACTTCCCGCTCGTCGCCAAGGTCGACGCCCCGCAGCGGCGCGCGGCCACTGGCCTCGCCGCCCCCACCGGCGTCTGATCAGGCCGCCACGGGGCCGGAGGGAACCCTGTGCGCCGAACGGAGCGAACCGAGCCGGGCCGGAAGCGGCTCGATCCCGAGATCCGCCGGCAGTCGATCCTCGACGCGGCCGAGCGGGTGTTCGCGTCGCGCCCGATCGGTGAGGTGACCTTCGAGGAGGTGGCGGACGCCGCCGGCGTGTCCCGTGCCCTGCTCTACAACTACTTCGGCGACCGGCAGGGGCTGCTGGCCGCGCTGTACGGGCGAGCGTCGAAGCGTCTCGACGCGCTGATGCTGGACGCGCTGGGCCCTGGCCTCACCCCCGTCGAGCAGCTGGGCGCCCTGGCCCGCGCCTACGTGACGTTCTCGGCGACGCACGAGGCGGCAGGCCTGCTCGCTTCGGCCGGCGCCTACGAGCACGCGGTCGTGCGCTCGGCCCGGCGGGCCCGGATCGAGCGGCTGGCCTCGGCGTGGGGCGGCACCGCCCAGTCGCACGTGGTCGCGTGCATCGTGCTCGGCATGCTCGAGTCGGCCACGGCGACGGACACGAGCGACGGGCGCGACGGGAGCGACGGCCACCTCGACCTCGCCGATCTCGTGTGCCGCCTGGTCGGACCCGGCCTGGATCAGCTCACGGGTCAGATCCCCAAGTCGGCCGCCGCGATGGCCGACACCGCGTCCGCCTCGCCGTCGAGCGTTGCCTCGGCCACCGCAGCCCGTCCGTAGCGGGGGCGAGCGGAGCGGGGGCGTGCGCGGCGGGCCACGCCTCCTACGCTTGCGCGCATGCCCACGCCCCCCGAGATGCAGATCGACACCTCCACGATCTACGAGGTGACGATCGCGACCGACCGCGGTGACATCGTCGCCGACCTGGACCCGCGCCTCGCGCCGAACACCGTGAACAACTTCGTCGCGCTGGCCCGCCAGGGGTTCTACGACGGGCTCACCTTCCACCGGGTGGTGCCGGGCTTCGTGATCCAAGGCGGCGACCCCGAGGGCCGAGGCTCGGGCGGGCCGGGCTACCGCTTCGCCGACGAGCCCGTGCAGGGCGAGTACCGGCTCGGCGCGGTGGCGATGGCCAACGCCGGCCCGGACACGAACGGCTCGCAGTTCTTCATCTGCATCGAGGACTGCCGCGACAAGCTCGCCCCCAGCTACAACCTGTTCGGCTACGTCATCTCCGGCGTGGAGGTGGCCCAGTCCATCAAGGTGGGCGACCGGATGAACCGCGTCTCGATCACCGAGCGGCCGGCCTGACACCCGCGGCGCCGCCGCGGCACGTGCCCGCCCCACCGTGTCGACCCCCGAGCACAACCTCGCCCGCCTGCACGAGGCGGTCGCGGCCGCCGTGCCCGACCGCGCGTGCGTGATCTGGCGCGATCGCAGGCTGTCGTGGGCGGAGGTCACCGACCGCACCCGACGCCTGGCGGCGGTCCTGGCCGCCGCCGGGCTGGGGCGGACGGGCGCGCGGGAGCGGGGGCGGCCGTGGACATCGCCGCACGACCACGTCGCCCTCTACCTGCTCAACGGGAACGAGTACCTCGAAGGCATGCTCGGCGCGGCGAAGGCCCGTGCCGCGGCCTTCAACGTGAACCACCGCTACGTGGCCAGCGAGCTGGAGCGGCTGCTCACCGATGCCCGAGCTCGCGCCGTGATCTACGCCGGCCGCTTCTCCACCACCCTGGCCGACGCCCTCGACCGGCTGCCCGAGCCGCCGGCGCTGTTGCTGCGCGTCGACGACGGGAGCGCCGACGCGCTGCTGCCCGGCGCGCTCGACTACGAGACCGCGCTGCGCGAGGCGGACCCGGCGGCGGCTCCCACCGACTGGTCGCCCGACGACCTCTACGTGCTCTACACGGGCGGGACCACGGGCACGCCCAAGGGCGTCCTGTGGCGGCAGGCGGACTTCCTACGCACGTGCCTCGGCGTCACGGGCACCACCGACGCCATCGTCGCCGCGGCACGCTCCCGCGCTGGCCTCAGAGCGCTGCCGGCGCCACCGTTCATGCACGGCGCCGCATCGTGGAACGCGATGAGCGCATGGATCGCAGGTGGCACGGTCGTCGTGCAGGACGCGGTCGATCGTTTCGACCCCGCCGACGTGCTCGACACCTGCGAGCGCCACGAGGTCTCGTCCCTCCTGATCGTCGGCGACGCCTTCGCCCGCCCGCTCGTCGACGAGCTGGCGGCCCGCCCCCGCGACCTGCGGGCGCTGCGGACCGTGATGACCGGTGGTGCCATCCTGTCGGCGCGGGTGAAGGAGGACCTGCTCGCGCTGCTGCCCGGCGCCCGCGTCGTCGACATCCTGGGGTCCTCGGAGACGGGGCGCCACGGCACGCACACGAGCGACGCCGGCTCGGCCGCGTCCGGCACGTTCGACCCGTCCGCCACGACCGTCGTCCTCTCCCCCGATCGCAGCCGTGTCCTGCCGCCCGGCGATCCGCGGATCGGATGGCTCGCGCAGCGCGGCGCCGTGCCGCTCGCCTACCTGGGCGACGCCGAAGCCACGGCGGCCACGTTCCCCGTGATCGCAGGCGAGCGCTACGCCGTCGGCGGCGACCGCGCCCGGCTGCTCGACGACGGCCGCATCGAGCTCCACGGTCGAGACTCCGTCACCATCAACACGGGCGGGGAGAAGGTCTTCGCCGAGGAGGTCGAGCAGGTCCTCAAGGCCCACCCCGCCGTCTACGACGCGCTGGTGGTGGGACAGCCGAGCGAGCGCTTCGGCCAGGAGGTGGCGGCGGTCGTCCGGCTGCGCGCCGGGTCGTCGGCCTCGCCCGACGACCTGCGGGCGCACTGTGGCGAGCACCTGGCGCGCTACAAGCTGCCGCGCACGATCGTGTTCCGGAACCACATCGCCCGCAGCCCCAGCGGCAAGCCCGACTACGCGTGGGCGCGCGCCGAGCTCGACCAAGCGGATTGAGGCCACGCACGGCGTGCCGCGGGCTGCGACGACTGAGGCCACGGCACGGTTTCCGGGAGTGCCGCGGGCTGCGCGCCGACCGGCTTCACGGGCTCGACCGCTCGAGCCGACCTGAGCTACTCCTTGACCGCCACCGCGTTCGGCGTGACGTTCATCTTCGGTTCGTAGGCGGTCGCCTCCACCTGGCGCGCCACTCCGCGCATGCGGGCCCGCAGGTCGGTGCGGCACGGCCCGCACGGCCCGTAGAGCGGCTCGGTCACGGCTGCTCCGCAGCGCGGGCAGTCGAAGTCGGCATCGGGGCTCAGGTGCTCGTCCACGCCGCCACCATGCCAGAGCGGGGCCTGCTCACCGCGGAAGGTGCGCGAGCGCGGCCTGCGCGGCCCGGCTGCCGGCCTCCGCGGTCGCGGGTGCTTCGACGCGCCGCACCGAGCGGATGTCGCTCGTGCGGAAGCTGGCCACGCGGACGCTCCACGAGTCGACCGTCGCCCTGCCTGCCGATGTCCTGAAGATCGTCGTCATCTGGCCCTCCTGCTGGTAGGCGTCGGCCTCGTGGATCCACTCGACTGCGCCGTCCAGCAGGGTCACCTCGAAGCTCGCCATGCGATGAACGGTACGAAACGGGGGCTGTGGGCAGGAAGGGGCGCAACCCTGTGACTTGCGCGAGTTGTCCACAGCCGCCGGCCGCGAGGAGCACGGCCGGTCGGAGACCGCGAACGGCGCGCCGCCTCGGGCCCGCGGCGACGACCGCGTGAAGAACCGGGTCGCGAGGCGTCCGATGGGAGCGCTGGCGTGGCGCGCAGGTAGCGTCGCCGCCCGTGCCCGCGGCCGGCGACGAAGACCACCTGCTGCCCCCGGGACCGCGCTGGCTCCACCGCGTCGACCTGGTGGTGATGGCCGTGATCGCCGCCGTCGCCGTGGTGAGCCGGTTCGCCACCCGCTCGCCGCTCTGGCTGGACGAGGCGCTCAGCGTCAACATCGCCCGACTGCCGCTCGGGCAGATCGCGCCCGCGCTGCGCCACGACGGCCATCCGCCGCTGTATTACGTCCTGCTCCACGCGTGGATGGCGGTGTTCGGGACGGGCGACATGGCGGTGCGCGCGCTGTCGGGACTGTTCGCTCTCGCACTGTTCCCGCTGATGTACGTGGCCGGCCGCCGCCTCGGCGGCCGCCGGGTGGGGATGGCCACCGTGCTGGTCGTGGCGGTCTCGCCCTTCGCCATCCGCTACGCCACCGAAGCCCGGATGTACACGCTCGTCATGGTCCTCGTCGTGGCCGCGTGGCTCGTGGGCGAGGACGCGCTGCGCGAGCCCACCGCCCGGCGGCTCGTGGCACTCGCCCTGCTCGTGGCGGCACTGCTGTGGACGCACTACTGGAGCTTCTGGCTGCTCGGTGCGGTCGGAATCGCGACGGTGGGCCGGTGGTGGCTGCTCCGGCGCCACGGCGAGTCCACGCGGGCCCGCAGCACACTGCTCGTCCTCGGGGCCCTCGGCGGGGGCGTCGCGCTGTTCCTGCCGTGGCTGCCGGTGCTGGCCTACCAGTCGTCGCACACGGGCACGCCCTGGGGTGGGCCGGTCCGGCCCACCGCGGTCCTCGCGACCGCCATCGCCGACCTTGGCGGCGGAGCCAACCCCGAGGCCATCCTCACGGGGATCGTGCTCACGTTGCTGGTCGTGATCGGCCTCAGCGCCGTGGCCGTGTCGGGGCACCGGCTCGACGTCGACGTGCGCGTGCGCCCGCCGGTGCGGCGCATCGCCCTCGTCGCCGCGCTGACCCTCGTCGTGGCCGAGCTCGCCTCCTATGCGACCGGCGCGGCGTTCCAGTCCCGGTACCTGGCCGTCGTCGTTCCCTTCGTCTGGCTCGTGGCCGGCCGCGGCCTCGGCCAGGTGACCGGGCCGGCGGCCTTCCGTGTGCTCGCGGCCACCGTGGTGGGTCTCGGCCTCGCCGGTGCCGGACGCAACTTCATCGTCCCCCGCACCCAGGCCCGCCAGGCCGCGCAGGCCATCGCTGCTTCGGGTCGCGCCGGCGACCTGGTCGTCGTCTGCCCCGACCAGCTCGGCCCGGCCCTGCGCCGCGAGCTGCGCGGCTTTCGAATCGTCACCGAGCCACTGCTCGGTTCGCCCGAGCGCGTCGACTGGGTCGACTACCAGCAGCGCCTCGACCGCAACCCGCCCGCCGCGGTGGCTCGGCGCATCCTGGCCGCCGCCGGCAACCGGCGCGTCTGGCTGGTGTGGAGCACCGGCTACAAGACCCATGAGGAGCGCTGCCCCGCGCTGGTCCGTGCCCTCCAGGCGGCCCGCCCGCGCACGACCGTGGCACTGACCGAGCTGAGCGACCGCTACGAGAAGGAGTCGGTCTACCGGTTCGACCCGTAGCCGGCTTCGCTCGGCTCGCTCGGCTCGCTCGGCTCGCTCGGCTCGCTCGGCTCACCACTCGCCCGGAGCCCGGCTCAGCCGGTGCGGAGCACCGGGCCCAGATCCTCGGTGGCGTCCGCGTCCGAACCGTTGGGGAACACGTAGTGGTGCCGCCCCGCCGGCGGGGTCACCACGCGGACCGGCCCGCCGCTCCGCGCAGCCTGGACCCGCCACTCGTACTCGAGGCGCGAGGCTCGCTCTGGTCGTGTCGAGCCGTATGCGACGCCGATCCGCAGGCGGGCCGCGGCACCCCGGCTGATCACGACCGTCCCGTCAGAGCGCACGGTCGTGCGGCGGCCGGCCGACAACCGCACGGTGAGCGTCGTTCCGGGGACCGCCGCGCCGAAGACTCGACGGGGTGATCCGTCGACGGTGACCACCCAGCGGGCTCCGGACAACAGCACCGGCGGGCGGGCGGCCAGCGACACGCCCACGGCGCTGCGGCCCTCCACCGAGAGGCGCACGAGGCGCACGGTTGCGGCACCGAAGAGGCCGTTGAAGGCGCGGCCGTCCCGCTCTTCGTAGGCGACCCGGTTCGGGAACCGGGCGAGGATGGCGAACACGTCGCCGGGCCTTCCGGGGTCGAGGGCCACCAGCCGGCGCGAACCGTCCAGGTCGGCCGGCACCACGGCACGCACGTACGGGTCGCCGGGGAACTCGGGCGGGGTCAGCACGATCGAGGGAGGGCCCCGGAGCGCCCGCCGAGCTGCGAAGGCGCGCTCTCGGTCCAGGCCGCTGCCACGGGCGTCCCGGAGCGCCGCGACATTGGCGGGCACCGCGACCAGGGCGAGCGCGGCCACAGCGACGCCTGCGACGCGCGCGACCGCGCGCCGGGCGCTGCGCCAACGGGTCACGGCCGCCTCGATCCCTGCTCCGCCCAGCACGGCCAGCGGCCCAGCCATGGCGAACCAGTAGATCGGGCCGAGGACCCGTGTCAGCCGGAACTCGACGCTGTTCGCCGTCCCCCACCAGAAGAAGTAGCCGACGGGCCAGATCAGCACCTGGACTCCCAGCACGACGGGGAGGGCTCGTCGCCGAGCGACGACTCCCACGACGGCGGCCACGATCAGGGCGACGCCACCGGCCAGCCACCTCACGAGCGCGAAGGCGTAGTGGAGGAGCGTGGATGCAGCCAGGCCCGGCGTGTAGCGCACACCGACGGGCTTGCCCTTGATCACGAAGCTGGCCCGCCGGCCGAAGCCGAAGGAGTCGATCGGCCCTGCCGCCGAGTAGATCGTGCGCATCGGGCTGGCGAGCGCGACCCAGTTGAACCAGAAGAACCCGGCGATGGCCGGCGCTGCGCCGGCGGTCATCGCGAGCATCTCCGACCAATGCAATCGGCGGCGTAGCGCACGAGCAACCAGCCAGACTCCGACCGGCACAGCTGCCAGCACGGCGTCGAACGTACGGGTGAAGGCCAGGATACCGAACAGCCCACCGGCCACCGTCCAGGCGGGCCAACGTCTCGTGCGCAGCGCAGCGGCGGTGCAGGAGGTGGCGAGGAGGCCCAACGCCGCGGAGAAGGCGTACGACAGGTAGGTGGCGCTCTGGGCAACCACGAACGGCGAGACCACGAAGATGGTGCCGGCCGCCAGCGTGGTCCGGGACGTCCAGCGCCCACTCAGCTCCCGGCCCGCCCACAGCACGCCCGCGACGCCCAACAGCCCGACGATCGCCAGTGCAACCGCTGGTGTGCCCGTGAGCGCGCGAGCGACGGCGAGCACGGCCGGCCACACCGGCTCGTACTTGAACACCACCCGATCGCCGACCACGCCGGACAGGAACGGACGGAAGTAGCGGCCGTGGGTCGCGGCCGGCAGGTACGCATGCCCCCGGGCCAGCGCGTCGGCCTGGGACAGGTACGCCACCTCGTCGAGGTCGGGGGAACCGGCCGGGAACAGCCAGCGACGGGCCAGGGGCGGAAGGACTCCGCCGAGCGCGAGCAGCGTTGCCAGCCACGCCCGCCGCCACCGCACGGCACGACCGTAGCGGCGACAGGCGGCGCCGCCGGGTACCCGAAGACGTTGCGCGCGCCGTCAGCGGGGCGTCGAGCGGCCCGACAGCTCCGGGTCCGCCGGCGCGGGCAGCGCGGGGACCGGCGCCGGATCGATTGCGCTGGCCGCCGTGGGAGCCGGCGACACCCGGCCCCGGAGCCGCCGCTGCAGCGGGCGCTCGAGCAGGTAGAAGCTCAGCGCGGCGGCGACGAGCCCGCCGCCAAGCCCGGCGACCGCGAGCGGGAACGGTGAGACGTAGTACTCCACGCCGGCCCATCCCGCCCACGGCGGCCGGTTCAGCTGACCGCCCCGCTCCACGGACCACTTGATCAGGTCGAAGTGCCAGAGGTACAGGCCGTAGGACACGACGCCGACCCACGCCACCGGTCGCCAGCGCCAGAGCCGGCGGACCAGGCCGCGGTCCTGGTCGCCGAAGGCGGCCGGCACCAGCAACGCCAGGGAGATGAGCACGAGCACGAGCTGGCGGCGCTGCCAGTACCAGCCGCGGTAGCCGGTGGCGAACGAGACCGGGCCGATGACGTACGCGTACCAGGCGAAGAGGGCGCCAGCCGCGAGCGCGAGACCGGTCGGCACCCCGGCGGCGCGCTCGAGCAGGCGGCGCACCCTCTGGTCGTGCGCGGCCCAGGCGCTGAGCACGGCGAGCGCCATCCCCGCTCCGAACAGGTCGAGGTTGGTGGGCAGCCAGTTGAACGACAGCGGCCGCCACGACGGGTCGGCCATGCTGATCACCTGCCGCGCCACGATGCCGCCGAGCATCAGCAGCGCCGCGCCGCCGAGCTGCACGCCGGCCCGGCGGGCCAGCGGGGATCGGCGGGTGACGGCCCGGAGGGCCAGAGCCCAGAACGGCACGAGCAGGTAGAAGGTCATCTCGGTGGCGAGGCTCCACGACTGGAAGATCCCGCCGAGCACGCTGTCCCGCCAGTACACCTGGACGAGCAGGTAGTACCGCCACCAGTGCGGGCCCAGATCGAACGCCCCCAGCGCCCACAGCACCGTGAGCGCGGCCCAGTAGGCGGGGACGACCCGCACCAGCCGCAACCACCAGAACGTGCGCATCCGCCGAGCCGGCCGGTCCTCGAGATGAGAGACGACGAACGGCCGGTAGATCAAGAACCCGGAGATGACGAAGAAGATGGCGACACCGCCGTCCATCACCGAGGCGGGCGACCGCAGCAGGCCGGCGCGGCGCAGGCTGGAGGTGGCGTTGACGTGGTGGACGACGACCATGGTGGCCGCCAGCGCGCGCAGGCCCTCGAGGCAGGGAAAGTGGGGTCGGGCCACCCGCGGCCGGTTAGGTTCTCCTGCGACCGCCGCCCGAGCGGCCGGGGCCAGGGCCGGTTCGCCACCCATGCGCCCGCCACGGTAGCCCCGGTGCCGGCGGCAGCCCTGCTGCCCGCCCAGGCGCGCCGCAAGGCCATACGTTTGCGCCCTGTCGTCTCCCGTCTCCCGCCCAGATCCCGCACCGCGAGGTCCCACCCGAATGACCGACTCCGCCGCCGCTGATCCCTCAGCGGTACCCGCGCCCTCGATGGGCGCCTCCGCCGGCTCGGAGCCCGGCGTCCGTGACCATCAGGTCGTCGTCATCGGAGCCGGGCCCGCCGGGCTCACCGCGGCGTACCAGCTCCACAAGTACGGCGTCGCTTCGACGATCGTCGAGGCCGACGAGGTGGTCGGCGGCATCAGCCGCACGGCCGAGCGCGACGGCTGGCGGTTCGACATCGGCGGCCACCGCTTCTTCACCAAGGTGAAGCCGGTCGACGATCTCTGGCACGAGATCCTGCCCCAAGAGGACTTTCTCCTGCGCCCGCGCAAGAGCCGGATCTTCTACGACGGCAAGTACTACGACTATCCCCTCAAGGCCTCGAACGCGCTGAAGAACCTCGGCGTGATCGAGGCCGTCCGGTGCGTCATGTCCTACGTGTGGGCCCGGATCCGGCCACCGAAGGACCAGACCAACTACGAGGGCTGGCTCGTCGCCCGGTTCGGTTGGCGCCTGTACCGCACGTTCTTCAAGACCTACACGGAGAAGGTCTGGGGGGTGCCCGTGAGCTCCATGCCGGCGGACTGGGCCGCGCAACGGGTCAAGGAGCTCTCGCTCGGCAAGGCGATCGTCAACGCGCTGCTGCCCAAGCGCAACCAGAAGGAGATCACCTCCTTGATCGAGGAGTTCCAGTACCCGAAGTACGGACCGGGGATGATGTGGGAGGTCTGCCGCGACAAGGTCGTGGCGCAGGGCTCGCAGGTCCAGATGGGCACGAAGGTGGTGACGGTCCGCCACGAGGGCGGCCGGGCCACCGCCGTGGTGGCGCAGCGGGCCGACGGCACGACGGTCGAGCATGCGTGCACCGAGGTGATCTCCTCCATGCCGATCTCGTCGCTGCTGCGGGCGATGGACCCGCCGATCCCCGACCACGTCCGCAAGGCGGCCGACGGCCTGTCGTTCCGGGACTTCCTCACCGTGGCCCTCGTCGTGCCCGCCTCGGACGTGCCGTGGAACGACAACTGGATCTACGTCCACTCGCCCGAGGTGGAGGTGGGGCGCATCCAGAACTTCGGCTCCTGGTCGCCGTACCTGGTCAAGGAGGGCCGCAACGTGCTCGGCCTGGAGTACTTCGTGTTCGAGGGCGACCGGATGTGGAACAGCGCGGACGAGGACCTCGTGGCGCTCGGCCAGCGTGAGCTCCAGACGCTCGGCCTCGTCGACGCGGACCGCGTCGAGGCCGGTTACGTCGTGCGCATGCCGAAGGCGTACCCGACCTACGACGAGACCTACCGGGACAACGTCGACGTGCTTCGCGGCTGGCTGGCCGAGCACGCCGCCAACGTGCACCCGGTGGGCCGCAACGGCATGTTCCGGTACAACAACCAGGACCACTCGATGTACACCGCCATGCTGACCGTCGAGAACATCTGCACGGGCACCGCGCACGACGTCTGGTCGGTGAACGTGGAGGAGGAGTACCACGAGGTCGCCGAGGCCGTGGGACCGGAGGACGCGGGCATCGACGACGGCCGGCCGAGCCCCAAGGCGGTGGCCGGGACCGGCCGAGCCGGGCCCGTGACGCCCAGGGCGGCGGTCGACGCGACCCGCGCCGCCCGGGGCGCCGGCGACGCCGACCCGAGCTGAGACCGGTCGCCGCCCACATGGGTCCCGTGGTCCCGCGTGGGGCCGACCGGCGAGGCGTCGACCGCCGAGGCGTCGACCGCCGAGGCATCGACCGCCGAGGCGTCGACCGGAGGTTCCTGCTCGGCCTCGCGGCCGTCACCGTCGCCGCGCTGTCCTGGCGGGTCGTCTACACGCTGCTCGCGCACCGGGGCGATCGGAACCTGTTCGACGAGGGTGACGCGTTCTTCTACGGGCCGGTCGCGTCGAACCTGGCCAAGGGGCACTGGTTCACGAACCCGTTCACCGGCGCACCGGCCGCCGACCATCCACCCGTCACCGTGCTCCTGTTGTCGCTGCCGGCCCGCCTGCTGCCCGACAGCGTGCTCGCCCTGCGCCTGACCATGTCGGTGGTGGGAAGCCTGGCGGTGGCTGCCATCGGCTGGCTCGGGCGAGCGCTGGGCGGCGCCCGCCTCGGGATCGCCGCCGCAATCGTGGCCGCGATCAACCCGAACCTCTGGATGAACGACGCGGTGGTGATGAGCGAGGCACCCTCGGCGCTGCTCATCGCGCTGACCCTGTGGGCCGGCTACCGACTGGCGGCGCGGCCTTCGCTGGCCCGAGCCGCGGCCCTCGGCGCGCTCACGGGGCTCACCGTCCTGGTGCGGGCCGAGATGGCACTGCTGCTGCCGTTCATGGTGCTCCCCCTGGCCCTCGGCGCGCGGCAGCTGCGATGGAGCGCTCGGCTGGGCCGCGCCGCGCTCGCCGGCGCCGTGGCGGTCGCCGTCGTCTTGCCGTGGTCGCTGTCGATGGCGGCGCGCTTTCGCGACCCCGTGCTCATCTCCACCAACGACGGCGACACCTTGTGGGGCGCCAACTGCCCGGTCACCTATGACACGGGCCTCGTGGGGGGCTGGGCGCTCGGGTGCGTCCTCGGTCAACGGAGCGGCCCGGCCGGCTCGCCCGAGGGCCGGATGTCGGCCGAGGCGGCAACCCTGGTGCGGGCGCGAGGCTGCCGGGCGAAGTCACTCGACAAGAGCGAGGCCTCGACGTGCGAACGTCGCTTGGCCGTGAGCTACGCCCGCCGGCACCTGGAGCGCCTGCCCGTGGTCGTGGTGGCCCGCCAGGGCCGCACCTGGGGATTCTGGAGACCGGACCAGATGGCGTACGCCAACCAGGGCGAGGGCCGGCCGAACTGGGCGTCGTGGACGGGGTTCGGCTTCCTGTGGGCCACGACACCGCTCGCCGTCGCGGGCGCCGTCCGGCTGCGGCGCCGCGGCGCGCGCCTGACCCCGCTGCTGGCCTGCCTGGCCGTCGTGGTCACGATCGTGACGCTGTTCTACGGCATCCCCCGGTTCCGCCTGCCGTGGGACGTGGCCAGCACGGTCCTCGTCGCGGCTGCACTGGTTGGTGCCGCTGCGAGATCACCCGACCTGAACGCGCGATCGGATGCCGCCTGAGCACCCTCGTCATCACCCGCGGGGTAGTCGGCGGCCTGGGTCACGCGGCGGCGGGTGGGCTGGGGCCTGGGTGTTGGTGTTGTCGTTGGTAGGCGTGGCGGTTGTGGGGGCCGCAGAGAAGGCGCCCGTTGTCGAGGCTGGTGCGACCTCCTCGGTTCCAGGGGGTGATGTGGTCGATGTCGCACTGGTCGGCGGGGACCCGGCAGCCTGGGTGGGTGCACCAGCGGTCGCGGATCTCGATGCAGCGGCGGAGCGCGCCCCGGAAGAATCGCGCTTTGCGGCCAATGTGCATGGTGCGGTTGGCGGGTTCGAACACGACCCGCTCCACCTCGGCTTCGAAGAGGGCGTCGGCGAGGAGCTCGGGGGCGACGATCACTCCGCGGGCGGTCTCGCAGACCCGTTGGGTGAACGTCTCGTGGTCGACGAGCACGGTGATGAGCGGGCGCGGTGGCGTGCCGCTGGTGCCCGCGGCGCGGCTGGCGGCGGCGCGCCGGGCCATCTCGACGAGGGCGTCGGCTCCGCGTTGGGCCTCGGTGCGGGTGAGGTGCTCGGGCCTCGCCTGGTCGCCGTGGTCGGCTCGGGCCTGGCGCCAGTCGTGCTCCCAGAGCTCGTGGCGGATGCGGTCGTGCTCGGTGGCGAACACCTCGCCGCCGATGCCCTCCAGCAGCGCCCGGAGCGCGTAGGTGCCGTCCAAGGTGATGTCGACG
>JACPNX010000021.1 GCA_016185275.1 Actinomycetota bacterium
ACCTCGCCGCCGATGCCCTCCAGCAGCGCCCGGAGCGCGTAGGTGCCGTCCAAGGTGATGTCGACGTGGGCGTGGCGCTGCTCGTGGCGGCGCTGGGCGCGGTCCGCGGTGCGGGCGTCGTCGGCCAGGCCCGACCAGTACGCGACGGCCCGGGTGAGATCGTCGAAGTCGAGGGTGCGGGCGTGGTCGACGAGCATCGCCTCGGCGTCGGCGAACTGGTCGGCGACCTCGGCCCGGTTGGCCCGGCACAACACGTCGACCCGTTCGGCGTTGATCGAGCCTGCGGTGAACGCCTCCGCGGTGGCGGGCATGGTGCGCAGCCGCCGCGCTCGCCGGCACCTGCGGTTGGCGTCGGTGCGCGAGGAGCCGGTGGCGCGTGCCAGCGCCGCGGCCGCCGACCGAGACCCGTCGGCGGCCCACACCCGCCGGTTGTCCCAGGCTGCGATCAGGTTCGCTTCGGCTGCTTCGAGCCGCGAGCGCAGGCCGGCCACCTCGACCACCGCCGCGTGCAGCTCGGCGTCGCCGTGACCGCCCGCGTCGAGCCGCAGCAAGGCTTCCACACTGTCGCGAAGCTCGTCGACCACCGGCAGCGACATGTCTATGATCGTACTGGAGTTCGCTGCGTCGATGCAACCCGTTTCCAGCGTCGGTTCGAGTCGCGCCTCGGAATGTCGTGGCCAGCCGTCCCCGCCGGGCCTCCGAGGCAATGGCCGGTACCACGACGGGGAGCCCGGGAACGAAGGTCAGGGCTCGAGATGCGGCGCCGGCCGGCGCACCCGCAGGCGCAGCCCCCACCACGTCACCCTCGCCATGGACTCCGTGATGATCGCGGCCGACATCTTCGACGTGCCGCGCACCCGGTCGGTGAAGACGATCGGGAGCTCGTACACGACCCCGCCCCAGCAGGACACGCGGTACGCGATCTCGGTCATGAACGCGTAGCCGTTGGATCGTGTCGTGTCGACGTGGATGGCCTCGAGCGTGTGCGCCCGGTACGCCCGGAACCCGGAGGTGGCGTCGCTCATCGGCAGGCGAAGGATCCAGCCGGTGTACCGGTTGCCCCACCGGGACAGAAGCCTCCGGTGGACCGGCCAGTTCGGCGTCGCTCCCCCCGGCACGTACCGCGAGCCGACGGCCACGTCGGCACCCTCGTCGAGCGCGGCCAGCAGCGCAGGGATGACCCGCGGGTCGTGCGAGAAGTCGGCGTCGAGCTGCACGATGGCCTCGAAGTCACGCTTGTGCGCCCAGGCGAACGCTTCCCGGTACGCGTTGCCGAGGCCGTCCTTGACCGGGCGGCGCAGCAACTCGACGGCGCCGAGGCGCTCCCCGGCCGCCGCGGCGAGCTCCGCGGTGCCGTCCGGGCTGCCGTCGTCCACGACCAGCACCTCGGCGGCGGGCACGGCGAGGCGCACCGCTTCGAGCAGCGGGACGATGTTCTCCGCCTCGTTGTAGGTGGGCACGACCACCACGGTCCGCACCGGGGTCACGCTACCCGGGCACCGGTCAGCCGACGTAGATGCCCGCGGCGAACACGGCCAGCCAGATGATGCCGAAGACCTGCAGCGCGCGGTCACCGAGGACCAGCTCCTCAGGGGCCCCGCCCCGACCGGCGTCGACGAGGAGAGCGTAGCGCAGCAGCGCCAGGATCCACGGCACGATCGACAGCTGGAACCACGGGATCGAGCTGCTCGACAGGTCGGCCTTCTCGAAGGCCCACAACGAGTAGGCCACGAACACGACCCCGGAGCTGACCGCCCGCAGGTACGCGAGGTACGACGACGTGTACTGGCCCAGAGCGGCCCGGGTGCCCGGGGCGTCGTCGCCCATCTCGTCGAGCTCGGCCTGGCGCTTGCCCGACACCATGAACAGCGACCCGAAGATGGTCATGATGAAGAACCACTCGGAGATCTCGATGCCGGTGGCCGCGCCCCCGGCCAGCGCCCGCAGCACGAACCCGGCGGCGACGCTCACCATGTCCACCACCGCCACGTGCTTGAGCCAGACGGTGTAGCTGGCGGTGAGCACGACGTAGGTGGCGACGACCACGCCGAGCTGCCAGGCCACAGCCACGGCCAGCCCGAGCCCGCCGGCGAGCAGGACCAGCCCGACGGCGCGGGCCACGCCGAGCGGGATCTCCCCGGCCGCCACCGGTCGCAGCCGCTTGGAGGGATGGCGCCGGTCGGCGGCCACGTCCCGGACGTCGTTGAGGTAGTACGTCCCGGACGCGACGAGGCAGAAGGCCACGAAGGTGAGCGCCGTGCGCCAGATCACGTCGCCCTGGCGCAGCATCCCGGAGGCCCCCGGCGCCGAGACGACGAGCAGGTTCTTGACCCACTGCCGCGGGCGGGCCTCCGCCAGCAGGGCGGCGGCACGCGAGCGGGGCCGGGCGCCCGGGCCGTCGCAGGCGGATGGCTCGGCTCGGGCGCGGGATGGCTCGGCCCCGGCGCGGGAACGCTCGGACCCGGCGCGGCCACGAGGCCTGGTCGCCCGGCGAGGCTCCCCGGTCACCTGCATCGCCGGTAGAGCAGGAAGTAGGTCGTGCCCTTGCTGGCGTAGCTGCCCACCCGGCAGAACCGGCGGGCCACGACGCGGTTCGGCTCGTCGGGCCCGAACTTCCTCGCGTCGTTGGGTTCGCTCCAGTTGTCCCAGACGTGGCTCAGCACGAGCCAGTCCGCGCCGGCCACCTCCTCGGCCAGGCCCGACCCCGGTGCGTTGGCCACGCCCGGGTCCATCTCGATGTAGCGGGTCGCCGGTGTCAGCTCCGGGAACAGGTAGTAGATGTAGGCGTCGCTGTAGGGCGTCTTGCGCAGGTCCGCCGTCCCCACGAACAGCCGCTGGCCCGGGCGCGCCCGCCTCGACAGGTCGTTCACCAGGGCCTGGGCGGCCGGCGTGATCGGCTCGCTGCCCAGGTAGAAGAGGCGGTCGCCGCGGCGCACGTCGTACCCGAAGTAGTCCTGGGTGAACGTCTGGCGCGTCAGCTCGGTCCACGTGCGAACCGTGAAGAACGGCATGACGCCGAACAGCACGACGACGGCGGTGATCGCGGCCACCACCGTCGGAACCGTCCGGCGACGGACGGCGCCGCGGCCGCGGACCACCTCCGCCACGAACAGGGGCAGCAGGCCGATCGGCACCGCGCTTACCCAGGCGAGGTGGGTCGTGTCCGGTCGCTGGATGGCCTGGGGCAGCATGCCGAGGCCGAGGAGCGCCGAGGCGAGCAGGACGCGCGCCGCCACGCTGCCGGCGTCGGCCCGCACCCGCCGGGCGCCGACCACGACCTCCCCGATCGCGGCCGCCGGCAGCAACCAGAACCACAGCACCACCTGCTTCGGCCCCGCGATGGCCGGCAGCGACCAGCCCGGTGTGACGAGCTGGGCCACCGACTGGAGCGCACCGTCGTAGTGCCCCCAGGAAGGGGGCGCCGGGAGGCGGCGCCCCCCGCGCAGGTTGAACACGGGGTCGATCAGCATGCCCTCGATGGCCCGGCCCGGGCCGGCCATGGCCAGCTGCACGCCGTACCCGGCACCGGCCACCACGACGAGGCCCGCGAGCAGCCGGGTGACCTGGGGCCGCGGCAGGCCCCAGATGGCCGCGCCGTACCCGAGGACGACCGCGAGGACCAGATCCGGGCGGTACAGGAGGGCGGCGCCGCCGAACCCGCCGGCCACCAGCATGAGCCGGGTGGCGGCCTGCTCGGCCGCGGGTCCGCCGGCGGCCAGGCGCTGGCGGGCCCACAGCGCGAAGACGAGGCCCCACAGCGCCAGCGCCACACCGCCCACCCACGCCAGCGCCGCCAGCCCGACGGTCGTGATCGTCACCATCGCGGCCACGACCCCGCAGATCACCGCGAAACGCCGGCCCCAGCGCAGCGCCAGCGTGAAGACGGCGCCGATGACCGCGAGCTGCTGGACCAACCCCACCGAGCGCTCGACCGCGAGGGCGGTGCCGGCCAGCCGGTAGACGGCGGCGAGGACCCAGAGGCTGCCGGGCCCGTAGAGGTGGAGGAAGTCGCGGTTGGGCACGTCACCCCGCAGGACCCGTTCGGGGAAGACGAGCATGAACCCCTCTTCCATCGGGGAGCCGCTCTGCTTGAACAGGGCCCGCAGCGGGAGCGCGACGAAGGCGGCCACGATCAGCGCCGCGGCCCCGGTCCCCCAGCGCCGCCCGGGCGGCGGCGCCGGCGCCGGCTCGGCGGTGCGCTCGGATCGTGCAGGCGCGCGGCGCGGGCGAGGCGGAGCAGGGGGTGCGTCCAAGGCGAGGCGATGGTAGCGGCGGCCGCGCGGCGCCCACGGGACCCGGGCCCGACTCGTGCTCCGCGGTGCCCCGAGGCGCAGGCGGGCCACTCGTATACTCGCCCGCCATGGCCCCGGTCGCCCCGCACACCGGCGCGCGCGGGGACGGGGCGGGCGACACGGGAGACGCGGGAGACACGGGCGAGGCGGGCAACACAGGCGAGGCGGGCGCGCGGGACGCCGGAGCCGGGGTCGCGCCGGGCGGGCGAGGTCACGCACGCGCCGCCACCACGACTCCGCCGGCGGCCGGCGCTGACGCCGACCCGGTGGGTGGACCTGCGCCTGCTGGTGCACCGGTGGCGCGCTCGGGCGCATCGCGCTGGGCCGGCCTGCGCCTCGCCGCGTTGGCCGCGGTGATCGTCGCCCCGCTCGCGGTCGGGCTCGCCGCGCTCCGCCGTCCCCGCTGGTATCCGATCCTGGACCTGGCCATGACCGAGCTGCGCGTGCGCGACGTGTTCACGTCACGCACGCCGCTCATCGGCCTCCCGGGGCGCATCGGCGTGCTGGGCCAGAAGCAGGGCAGCCACCCGGGACCGCTCAGCTTCTGGTTGCTCGCGCCGGTCTACCGGCTGCTCGGTTCGAGCGCGTGGGCGATGGAGGTCGGCACGGTCGTGCTCCACCTGGCCGCCATCGCACTGGCCCTGTGGCTGGCGCACCGTCGGGGCGGCCAGGGCCTCGCGCTGGGTCTGGCCGCCGGGCTCGCCGTGCTGGTCCGCTCCTACGGCGCCTCCGCGCTCACGCAGCCGTGGAACCCGTACCTGCCGCTGCTGTGGTGGACGGTGGTGCTGCTCGCCGTGTGGTGCGTGCTGTGCGGAGACATGGTCGGGCTGCCCGTGGCGGTCGCCGCCGGTTCGCTCGCGGCACAGACGCACCTGCCCTATGTCGGCCTGGCCGGTGGCATGGGCCTGCTGGCACTGGTCGGCGTCGTGCTCGCCTTCCGCCGCGCCGAGCCCGGCGGGCCGCGCCGGCGCGTGGCGTTCTGGCTGGGCGGGTCGATCGCGCTCGGCCTGGTGCTGTGGTCCGGGCCGATCATCGACCAGCTCACGGTCGAGCCGGCCAACGGCACGTTGCTCGTCGACTACTTCCGCAACCCGCCGGAGGATCCGGTCGGCTTGGCGACCGGTGTGCGGATGTTGCTGCTGCACCTCGACGTGTGGCGGTTGGTGACCGCGCAGGGAGCCAACACACCGTCGCTCGCGGCGGCTGCCAGCGCGCCGGCCGGCTCGCTGGTGCCGGGCGCCGTGGTGCTGGCCCTCTTCGGAGCCAGCGCCGTCGCCGCGTGGCGCCTGCGCCACCGGGCTCTCGTGCGGCTCCACGTCGTGGTCGCCTTCGCGCTCGGCCTCGGCGCCGTCTCCATCAGCCGGATCTTCGGCCTGCTCTGGTACTACCTCATGATCTGGGCGTGGGGCATCACGACCCTCCTCGTGGTGGCCGTGGGCTGGACGCTGGCCGAGGTGGTCCGGCGCCGGCTGGCCCCGGGCGCCCGCTTGCGCGCGGCACGGGTCGCCGCCGGCGGTCTGGTCGTCGTGCTGGTCACTTCGTCCACGGTGCTGGGGGTCGACGCGGCGAGCGTCGACCAACCCGCACCCCAGCTCTCAGCGGCGATGGCCGGCATCGTGCCGAAGGTGGTCGCGCAGATGGCCGACGGGTCGAGGCCGGGACTGGGGCGCGACGAGCGCTACCTCGTCACCTGGACCGACGCCATGCACATCGGGTCGCAGGGCATCGCGCTGGTCGACGAGCTCGAGCGTGACGGGTTCGACGTGGGTGTGCTGTCGTCATGGGCGGTTCCGGTCGGTCGGTCGCGGGCTCGCACCCGGGCGCAAGCCACCTCGCTCGTGCACCTCGCCACCGGCCGCTACGTCGAGCGCTGGCGGGCCAAGCCAGGGGTCGTCCAGCTCGCCTCCGTGGATCTGCGCACGCCGGCCCAGCGGGCGGAGTTCGAGCGGCTGCGGTCCCGCGCCATCGTCGCCCTCCGCGCCGCGGGTCGCAGCGACGTCGTGGCCAACGTCGACGCCAACCTCTTCGCCGCCGCCATCGATCCCCGCATCCCTGGCGACGTCGCCGACGAGCTCTCCCGGATGCTCGACATCGGGGGGCCGACCGCCGTGTTCGTCGCGCCTCCCGACACGGCGGACTGATCGGTGAGCGCTCCCCCGGCCGCGGCCGAGGCCGCCCCGGCTCCGGTCACGGCCGCTCCTCCGGACCGGCGCGACGACGTCCTGTTCGCCGTCGCGGTGCTCGTCGCGCTGGCGCCGATCGCGGTTGCGCTCTGGCGTGCCGCGACGCAGGGCTGGGCTCCGATCGGCGACAACGGCTACTTCGTGATCCGGGCCCGGGACGTCGGCACGGCGAACAATCCCCTGCTCGGCACGTGGACGTCGGCCTCGATCGGCTCGGGATCGAACTTCAACAACCCCGGTCCGCTCCTGTTCGACCTCTTCGCGCTGCCGGTGCGGATCTTCGGGAGCCGCATGGGCGTGGCGGTGGGAGCGGCGGCGCTCAACGGCGCCGCCGTCGTGGGCACCGGCCTCGCGGCTCGTCGCCGGGCGGGATCCGTCGTCGGCATCGGTGCGGTCCTGGCGGCCACCGGGCTGGCGTGGACGATGGGCAGCGCGCTGCTGGTGGATCCGTGGCAGCCGCACAGCCTGCTCCTGGTGTTCCTGCTCGGTCTCGTCCTCGTCTGGGCCGTCGCCTGCGGTGACGCGTGGGCACTGCCATGGGCGGTCGCCGTGGCCAGCGTGGTGCTCGAGACGCACCTCAGCTACCTCGTGCTGGTGGCGGCGCTCGGAGCGTGGGCGGTGCTGGGGTTCACGTCGGCTCTCCGGGCGCAGCGGCGGCTGGCGCCCGACGGCTGGCCGGAGCACCGGCGCGGCGCGGTGCGCGGCGTGGCCGTCGCTGCCGGCGTGGCCGCGGTGGCCTGGGCGCAGCCGCTCTACGAGCAGGTCACCGCCGAGGGCGGCGGCAACCTCAGCCGGCTCGCCAGCCACGCGACGGGCTCCGGGCGCGTCATCGGTCTGCGGCTCGGCGCCCGGGTGGTGGCCGACGTGCTGGCCGTCCCCCCCTTCTGGCTGCGCACGTCGTTCGCGCAGGCGTTGCGGCCCGCGCCGGCCGTGCCCGCCGGGCGCTCGCAGTACCCGACGCTCAGCCCCTCCGCGCCGGCTGCGCTCGCCCTCCTCGCCGCGCTGGCGCTGGTGCTGGCCCTCGCCGCCTGGCAGGCCCGCCGGCGCAACCAGGCCGAGGTCGCGCGAGCCCTGGTCACGGCGCTCGTGGCCGTCGGCGCCGGGCTGGTGACGGCCTGGCGGCTCCCCAAGGGACTGCTCGGTCTGCCCGTCCACCAGTTCCGCTGGCTGTGGCCGATCGCGGCCTTCACCACGTTCTCCCTCGGCCTGGCCGTCGCCACCGCGGCCCGGCGACCGCGATCGGCGCCCGGCCGGCGGTGGGCGGGGCGGCGCCTCGCCGCGGTGGTGCTCACCGTGGCCACCGCGGTCGTGGCCGCCCTCGCGGTCCCCGCCTGGAACGCGCATGTGGGCCCGAGCCAGGACTCCTGGGCCATGCCGGTCGTGCTTCGTCTCCAGGAGCGCATGGGTGTGCTCCGCGACGACGGGCCGCTGCTGCTCGACATCCGCGGCCTGCGCTTCGGTGAGCCCTTCAGCGGTCCGGTCATGGCCGAGCTCCAGCGGCGGGGCATCCCGTTCGTCGTCGACGACGAAGGCATGGTCCGCCAGGTCGGCGAGCGCCGCCGCGCCAAGGGCGGCGAGACACGGCTGTTGATCCGCGAGGGCGACGCCGCGCTGAGCACGCCGGCGGGCCTGGCCCGGCACGTCCTCGTGCAGGGCCTGAGCGACCGCGAGCGCCGGGAGATGGACCGCCTGCGGCTGCTCGTGGCGCAGCACCTGCGCGCGGTCGGCCGCGTGCCGCTCAACGCCCGGGGCCGCCAGGTCGTGGCGGCGCGCTCGCAGGCGACCCTGCGCAGGATCATCGGTCGTGACGACGTGGGAGCACTGCTCGCCTACCGCGGGCTGAGCCTGCTCGTCAGCAATGATCTGCTCGTGCTCGACCCCGCCTGGCAACGCCGCTTCGACCGGTACGTCGAGCTCCAGACGCGCTGGGACCGGGCCACCGTCGGCCTGTTCCTCGCCCCGCCGAGGGCGCAGGGCGGTCCGTGAGCGACCTCGCCCTGGTCGTGCCCGTCTACGACGAAGCACGGCGCATCCCCGACTTCGCCGAGCAGCTCCTCGCCTTCGTCGCCCGCCAGCCTCCCGGAAGCGAGCTGGTCTTCGTCGACGACGGCAGCACCGACGGCACCCCGGAGCTCGTCGAGGAGCTGCTGGGCCGGCACCCGGGCGTGACCGCTCGGCTGGTGCGGCGGCCGCACACCGGCAAGGGCGCGGCGGTGCAGGCCGGGCTCGCCTCGACGACGTCGGCCTACGCGGCGTTCTGCGACATCGACCTGTCCACCCCGCTCGACCAGCTCGAGCACGTCGTACGCGCCGCCCGCCGCACGCGGTGCCTGGCCGTCGGATCACGGGACCTCGCCACCTCCCGGCTGCTCCAACCCGAGGCTCCGGTCAGGGAGGCGCTGGGGCGCGCCTACAACCGCCTCCTCCAGGCCACGATCACGCCGGGCGTGGTCGACACGCAGTGCGGCGCCAAGGCGGCGCCCCGGTCGGTGTGGGACGCCGTCCTGCCGCTGTGCCACGAGGCCGGCTACGCCTGGGACGCCGAGATCATCGCCGTCGCCATCGCGCTCGGCATCCCGGTGCACGAGGTCCCGATCGAGTGGCGCCACGACGAGCGCTCGAAGGTCAACGTGGCCCGCGACGGGCTGGCCATGGTGCTCGCCACCCCGCGCATCGCCCGGCGTGCCCGCCACGCCCGCATCGCCGCCGCCGCGGTCGACGGCGCATCCCCCGTCGACGGCGCGCCGGCGGGGCCTGCACCGGCGCCGGCCGCCGGGACCGGCCCCCGGGTGGCCGCCGCCGGGGTGTTCGACGACACCAACGCCGGCCTGCTCATGGCGTCGGACCGCGATCACTGGTGGTTCCGCAGCAAGGCCGCGTTCGTGTCGACCGCGCTGCGCCGCACCGGCCTCGGCGCGCCGTCGCGCGGCTGGCTGGTGGATGCCGGCGCGGGCGCGGGTGGCGTCACCGCGCTGTTGGGCTGGCGGCCCGACCGCGTCGCCGTCGTCGAGGGCAACCGTGCGCTGGTCGGCCGAGCCAGCGGCGTGCACGGGCTCACCGGGGTGCAGGGTGGCGTCGACCGCCTGCCGCTCGCCACCGGGACGGTCGACGTCGTGTGCCTGCTCGACGTGATCGAGCACCTGGTCGATCCGGTCGCGGCGCTGCGCGAGGCGGCGCGGGTGCTGGCCCCGGGTGGCCGCCTGGTGGTGAACGTGCCCGCCCACCGCTGGCTGTGGAGCGCGGCCGACGAGGCACTCGGCCACGTGCGCCGCTACGACCGGCGGATCCTGCGCAGCGAGCTGGAGCTGGCCGGGTTCGAGCCTGACGTCCTCACGCACGTGTTCAGCTGGCTGGTGCTCCCGGTGTGGCTCCGCCGCCGCGTCGCCGGAGGCGACCAGCCCGAGCTGGGTCTCGACCAGACCTCCATCGCCATCGACCGCGCCGCCATGGTCCTCACGCGCCTCGAGCGCGCCGTGATCGGGCGGGCGACGCTGCCGCTCGGCACGTCGCTGCTGTGCGTGGCGCGGCCGAAGGTCACCACGAGCTGAGCGCCTGCTCCGCGTTCCGGACGGCGATGGCCATGATCGTGGCCTGCGGGTTGATGCCCGGCGCGTCCGGGAGCAGCGACGCGTCGTTCACCCGCAGGTTGTCGAAGCCGCGCACTGCGCCGAAGCTGTCCGTGCCGGCCCGGGCGTCCTCGCCCATGCCGATCGAGGACGTGAGGTGCACGGTCATGAGGTTGGCCCGGGCCCGGGTCACGGCCGGCCACCAGTCCACGAGGTCGCCGGCCCGGTGGACGACGCGGCCGCCGATCACCGACGGGTGCAGCTCCACCGCGCCCGCGGCCAGCAGCGCCTCGCCCAGGTGGACCAGGCCGCGCGCCAGCCGGCTCATGTCGGCCTCGGTGAGCCGGTAGGTCACTACGGGCGCGGCGAGGCCGGGCAGGGCGAGGACCCGGCCGGAACCCTCGCTGCGGATGGCGGCGTAGTACACGCCGATGCCCTGCCAGTCCGCCATGGCCGTGGCCGCCTCCGGTGACGCGTCGGCCAGGGCGAGGGCGACCTGCCCGCGCCGGTTGGCCGAGCCTCCGAGCGCGAGATCCGGCGTGAACTCGGTGATGCGGTGCATGGGCACGTCACCGTGGTCGAGGGCGAAGGGGAACCGGGCGGCCACCTTGATGGTCGGGTGCACCTTGAGCCCCGTGCCGATCCGGCGCCGGATGCCGCTGCGCTGCAGGAGCGCGGGGCTCTGGATGGCCCCGCCGCACACGACGAACTGATCGGCCCGGATCGTGAGCCGCTCCCCCGTCCCGTCCGTGCGCCGGCACTCCGCGGCCACCACCACGCGGCCGCGACGCACCAGCCGGTCGACGCGGCAGTCGGCGAGGATCTCCGCGCCCGCGGCCACCGCGCGCGGCAGCAGGGTGGCGGCCATGGTCTGCTTGGCGGCGCCGTCCTGCTCGTAGCGCACGACCCTCGGCACCTCGACGGCGTGCCAGCCGAGGCGCTGGGCGCCGTCGGCCAGCACGGCCGACGAGCGCGGCGGTGCGTCGGGCACGCACGACACCGTGACCTCGCGCTCGGCCCAGTCCGCGCACCGGTCGAGCACCTCCGGTGTGAACTCGTCGATGTGGTGGGCTCTCCTCCACTGCTCGGCCATGGCGGCCGGCAGGCGGTGCCACAGCCCGCTGTTGATCTCCGTGCTGCCGCCCACGCACCGGCCCTCGGCGTAGGCGATGGGGGGTGCGCCGAGGGCCGCCGAGCCGCCTCGATGGCGGTACTTGGCGACCATCTCCTCGAGGGAGAAGGGCTCCACGGAGCCGGGCGCGACGGCCGGGCCCTCTTCCACGACCCGGACCTGCCGGCCGGCGCGGGTGAGGACGGCGGCCGTCGTCGCGCCGCCCGCCCCCGAGCCGATCACGAGGACCTCCGTGTCGAGCGTCGTCACGCGCCCGCCTCGTCGCCCGCGATCTCGTGGCGGGCGAACAGGGTCAGCGAGCGGAGCAGGCGGGCGTGCTGGCGCAGCGGGCCGACCGGGCTGCGGTCGAGGCGGTCGAGGAACTCGGCGTCGACGCTGGCGGTGCGACCCCAATGGGCGAGCGCCGTCACGCGGGTCCAGGCACCCAGCGCGAGCGACTCGACGGCCACGCCGGCCCGGATGTGCTCGGGCATGGCCGCCAGCGCGCCGTCGACGTAGGCCATCACCCGGGCGCGATCGCCGCGGTCGAGGTCGTCCGTGAGGGCGTCGACCGCCGCCCGCTCGAAGGCGAGCAGCGACCGCGGCACGAGCACCGTCACCGGCGCTTCGCGAACCGGAGCTTGGCCAGGATCCAGAGCGCCTCGAGCCCGTCGGTCCACTGGATCTTCTTGCCTTCCTCGCGGCCGCGGGCCCGGTACGAGATGGGGTGCTCGAAGATGCGCTCGCCCATGGCCAGGAACTTGCCGGTCACCTCGGCTTCGATCCCGAAGCCGCGCGAGCGCAGGTCCACCTTGCGCCACAGCGCGGTCGGAGCGACCTTGAGGCAGGTCTCGATGTCCGTCAGCCAGGCGTCGAACAGGAGGCTGGCCCACAGGGCCAGCAGCTTGTTGCCGAGCACGAACCAGAACGAGAAGGCGGCGTGGCCGCCGTAGGAGCGGGTGCCGTACACGACCGCGGTCTCGCCGCCCAGGATCGGACTCACGAGGTTGGGCAGGTCCCGCGGGTCGTACTCGAGGTCCGCGTCGAGGATGGTCAGCAGGTCGCCCCGGGCCTCGTGGAAGCCGCGCTGGAGGGCCGCGCCCTTGCCTTGGTTCGGGTCCTGGCGGACGAGGCGGACCCGGTCGGCATCGACGAGGTCGGCGATGGTGTCGGTGCACCCGTCGGTCGACCCGTCGTCGACGACGAGCACCTCGGTGGGCAGTGGCATCGAGACCGCGAGCAGGCGCTCGAGCGCCAGCCGCAGGGTCGCGCGCTCGTTGAAGACGGGCATCACGACCGTCAGCCGCTCGTAGGGGCCGCCGACCGTGCGGTCGTTCAATGCGGCCACACCATCTCCTGGTCGTAGCCCAGCAGCCGCGTCACGGGCTTGAGGTGGGCGACGAGGAGGCCCTTGATGGCGAGGTTGCGCACGAACCAGGGCAGCGCCCGGCAATGGCGGGCGAGGTTCGCCGCCCTCGCCTTGGCGTCGCGGCGCCGGCCCTCCCGCCGGTACTCGGTCATCGAACCCTCACGGCCGACGTAGTGCCACGTGGGCGAGGCGAACAGGTGCCGGGCCAGCGCGAGGGTCACACCGATCGAGCTGAACGAGTCGTGGATCAGCATGGTGCCGCCCGGGCGCACCCGGTCTCCCCAGTCGCGGATGTCGGCCAGCGCCGGGCCGTAGCGGTGGGCGCCGTCGATGTAGAGCAGGTCGAGCGGATCGTCGACCTCCGGATGGGCCGCCGACGACCAGGCCCGGACGTGGCGCACGCGGTCGCGCACGCCCGCGTTCTCGAGGTTCTCGTTGAACACGGCGTGGTCCTCGGCTGCCTCGGCCGTGAACCCGGCGAGCTCCTGGGGACCGCGATCGTTGCCGCCGTGGGGGTCGATGGCCACGACCTCGACGGTGGGGTCCGCGGCGCGGGCCAGCACGATCGTGGAGCGGCCGCGGAACGACCCGATCTCCACGATGCGGCCGCCGGCGGGCACCTCGCGGGCCGAGTCCCACAGGAGGCGGGCCTGGCCGGGGGTCATCCAACCCTCGACGTAGCGGACCGCCTCGAGGGTGTCGGGGAACGTGGCAGGGTCGGGCATCGGCCTTCCGGGACGGTGAGCGACGGGCGCCGGCACCGGACCCTGGCGCCGCGGGGCGAGGGGTACCCCGGCCGGCCCAGGGGTGCGGGGTATCGTGGCACGGCCCCAGCCGGGGGTCGTCCGGCGAGAGCCCACCGTAGACGATCCCCTGAAGCGGCCACGCGATCCGATGAGCGACCCAGAGCCCGATCCCGCTGCCACCCGCGCCAAGCTCGGCGACATCGCCGCCGCGGCCGGGCTGCGGCGCATCCACGTCATCGCCTGGCGCGACCTCGACGACGTCGAGGCGGGCGGCTCGGAGGTGCACGCCGCCACCATCGCCCGGACGTGGGCCGAGGCCGGCATCGAGGTCCTCATGAGGACGTCGTGGGCGCAGGGCCATCCCGTGCACGGGCGGCGCGACGGCTACCAGGTGGTGCGCAAGGGTGGTCGCTACCAGGTCTTCCCCCGCACGGCGCTGGCCGAGATCCGCCAGACCTACGGCCACCGCGACGGTCTCGTCGAGATCTGGAACGGCATGCCCTTCTTCTCGCCCCTGTGGGCCACAGGGCCGCGGGTGGTCCTGATGCACCACGTGCACGCGGACATGTGGAAGATGGTCCTGCCGCCGAACCTGGCCGCCGTGGGCGACACGGTCGAGCGCCGGGTGGCGCCGTTCATCTACCGGCGGAGCCGCATCGTCACCCTGTCGCCGTCGTCCAAGGCCGAGATGCTCGAGCTCGGCTTCCGGGGCGACCGGATCGACGTCGTGCCTCCGGGCATCGATCACCGCTTCTCCCCCGGCGGGCGCCGTGACGACACCCCCCTTGTGGTCGCGGTCGGCCGGCTCGTCCCCGTCAAGCGCTTCGACCGGCTGATCCGGGCGGTGGTCGCGGCACGGGACCGGGTGCCCGATCTCCGGCTGACCCTCGTGGGGACCGGGGTGCTCCGCGAGGAGCTCGGTCACCTGGTCGACAGCCTCGGCGCGGAGGAGGCCGTGCACTTCGCGGGCCACGTGAGCGACGACGAGCTGCTCGACCTGTACCGGCGCGCGTGGGCGGTGGCGAGCAGCTCGGTGCGCGAGGGCTGGGGCATGACCCTGACCGAGGCGGCCGCCTGCGCGACCCCCGCCATCGCCACGCGGATCGCGGGTCACGTCGACGCCATCGCCGAGGGTCGCAGCGGCCTGCTGGCCGACGACGACGGCGAGCTGGTCGAGCATCTGGTCAGCGTCTGCACCGACGCCGACCTGCGCGCCCGGCTCCAGGCCGGTGCGGTCGCGCACGCGGCCGGCTTCTCGTGGGACCGAACGGCGACGAGGATCCTGCAGGCCCTCGCCGACGAGGCCGTACGCCTCCGCGCCCGCCCGTGGAACCGCCACGGCGACGCGGGCGCTCGTTGACGGCGGCGCCCGCCCGGCTGCGCGCCTGGGCACCCACCGCCGCGCTCGCCGCCGTCACCTACGTCCCGCTGCTCCTCACCCACCGGGGGATGGTCGGCGCCGACACCAAGTCCTACCTGTACCTCGACCCCGACCGGTTGCTCGGACGAGCAGCCGCGATGTGGGACCCCAACATCGGCCTCGGCACGGTCACGCACCAGAACATCGGCTACCTGTGGCCGATGGGCCCGTACTACTGGGCCTTCCAGCACCTCGGCGTACCGGATTGGATCGCGCAGCGGCTGTGGCTGGGATCCATCATCTTCCTCGCCGGGCTCGGGGTCCGCTACCTGATGCGCACGCTGGGTCAGCAGGGGCCGCAGGTCGTCGCCTCGATGTTCCTGTACGCCTTCACGCCCTACGTCCTCACCCTCGCGGCGCGGCTCTCGGTGATCCTGCTGCCGTTCGCCGGGCTGCCGTGGCTGATCGCGCTGACCATACGGGCGGCTCGGGAGCGGAGCTGGGTCCACCCAGCCGCCTTCGCGCTGATCATCACGACCATCGGGTCGAGCAACGCCACCGCGCTGATCCTCGCCGGCTTCGGACCGGTCCTGTGGTTGCCGTTCGCGGTGCGGGTGCAGCGGGAGATCTCGTTGCGCGACGCGCTCGCGACGGTGGTGCGCATCGGCGTCCTGACGACCGCGGCGTCGTTGTGGTGGATCTCGGGTCTGTGGGCCCAGGGCAAGTTCGGCATCGACATCCTGAAGTACACCGAGACGGCCCGGACGGTGGCCGACTCCTCGACACCGCCGGAGGTGCTGCGCGGGCTCGGCTACTGGTTCTTCTACGGCGGCGACAAGCTCGGACCCTGGATCGAGCCGTCACGGGAGTACACGCAGAACCCGCCGCTGATCCTGCTGACCTACCTCATCCCCTCCCTGGCCCTGCTCGGCGCCGGTCTGCTGCGCTGGCGGTACCGGGCGTACTTCGTCGTGCTGGCGGTCGTCGGCCTCGTCGCCGCGGTCGGCGCCCACCCGTGGGGAAGCTCGCCGCCGTGGGGACGGGCGGTCGCCGCCTTCCTGCAGACCCGGGCGGGCTTCGCGATGCGCAGCCTGCCCCGCGCCGTCCCCCTCGTGGCGCTGGCCTTCGCCGTCCTCGCCGGGGCCGGCCTCGCCGCGCTCGGAGCCTGGGCCCGGCGCACGCTGCTGCCTGCGGCGGGGGCCACCGCGGCCATCGCGGTGCTGGCGCTGCCACCGCTGTGGACGGGCAACATGGTGGCCCAGAACCTCCAGCGGCCGGAGAAGGTCCCGGCGTACTGGGTGCAGGCCGCCGCCTGGCTCCAGGCTCGGGACCGGGGCGCCGGAGGATGGCGCACCCGGGTCCTCGAGGTGCCCGGCAGCGACTTCGCCTCGTACCGCTGGGGAAGCACGGTGGACCCCATCACTCCCGGGCTGATGGATCGCCCCTACGTGGCCCGTGAGCTGATCCCCTACGGCAGCCCGCCGTCGGCCGACCTGCTGAACGCCTTCGACCGCCAGATGCAGGAATCGGTGCTCGACCCGCGGGCGATCGCCCCGGTGGCGCGGCTCATGGGCGTCGGCGACATCGTCCAGCGGGCCGACCTCGCCTACGAGCGCTACAACCTGGCCCGGCCCCGGCAGGTGTACCAGGTGCTGCGGGCCGCGCCCGGCCTCGGACGGCCGCGCGGGTTCGGACCGGCCGGACCCAACATCCCTGACCCCCTCCTGCCGTTGCAGGACGAGGTCGAGCTGGCCAGCCCGCCGACCCTCCCGGACCCCCGGCCGGTGACCGTCTTCCCGGTGAAGGGCGCCCCGAGCATCGTGCGGGCCGCCTCGGCGGACACCCCGGTGGTGCTGGCGGGCGACGGCGAAGGGGTCGTCGACCTGGCCGGCGCCGGCCTGCTCCGGGGCGACGAGGTGATCCTGAGCTCCGCGTGGTTCGCCGCCGCACCGGACGCACTGGCGCGTGAGCTGCGCCGCCCGGGCGCGGTGCTCGTGGTCACCGACACCAACCGGCGGGCGGCGCGCCGGTGGGGCACCGTCCGCGAGACGAACGGGGCCACGGAGCGCGCCGGCCAGCGGCCCCTGGTGCCGGACCCGTCGGACAACCGCCTCGACGTGTTCCCCGCGGCCGGCGACGACAGCCGCACGGTGGTGGAACAGCGCGGCGGGGTGCGGGCCGACGCGACGAGCTACGGCAATCCGGTCTCGTACACGCCGGAGAGCCGGCCGGCCAACGCCGTCGACGGCGACCCGTCCACCGCCTGGTCCACGGCCGCGTTCGCCAGCGCCATCGGCGAGCGGCTGCTCCTCACCTACCAGCGGCCGCGCACGACGGACCGCATCACGCTCCAGCAGTTCGACAGCGGCGTCCAGAACCGGTGGATCACCAAGGTGCGGTTGCGCTTCGACGACGGCAAACCCGTCGACGTGGCGCTCGGCGACGCTTCCCGTCGCGCCCCCGGTGCGACGTTGCGCTTCCCCAGTCGCACGTTCCGCAAACTCTCGATCGAGATCCGGGCCACCGACCCGGGCCGCATGGACTCCTACCAGACGGCGAGCGGCGTGGGGTTCGCCGATGTCCGCCTCGGCTCGGGCGACCGCCGCCTGGACGAGGTGGTCCGCCTGCCGCGCGACCTGCTCGACACGGCCGGAACCGCGAGCGCCTCGCGAGCCCTGGCCATCGTCTTGACCCGCCAGCGCACGACGGCCACCAGCGGCCTGCGCTCGGATGAGGAGCTGAGGATCGCCCGGAGCTTCACCCTTCCCACCACCCGCAGCTTCGGGATCTCGGCCACCGTCCGCCTCGACCCCAGGGCGCCGGAGGGCGTGATCGACCGGCTGCTCGGCATCCCGCCCGCGGCCCGGGGAGGCGTCGACGGCTCCTCCTCGCGGCGCCAGCCCGGCGACCCGCTGGCGCGCGCCACGAGCGCCATCGACGGCGACCCGGCGACCCACTGGAGCCCGGGCTTCCTGGGCCAGGCGGGCGAATGGGTCGCCTACGAGTCGGCCAAGCCCATCGCGTTCGACCGCATGGACCTGCGGGTCGTGGCCGACGGTCGCCACTCGGTGCCGACCAGAGTGCGCGTCGAAGCCGACGGTCGCCCGGTGGCCACGCTGACCCTGCCGGCGGTGACCGATCAGGCCCGCAAGGATGCCACCACGCTGGTGCCGCTCCGCCTGCCCCGGACGGTGCGGGCCGGGTCGATCAAGGTGGTGGTCGAGGCCACCCGCCCGGTCCAGACCCGTGACTGGATCTCGGGCGCCACGGTCGAGATGCCGGTCGGCCTGGCCGAGCTCGGCATCCCGGGGCTACAGGTCACGCAACCGCAGGGTCGGTTCGACGATCGGTGCCGGGCTCTGGTGAGCGCGGACCGCAACCGGGTCGGCCTTCGGGTCGGCGGGACGATCGCCGATGCGCTCGCCGGCCGTGCCCTACCGGCGCGTCCGTGCGACGTCGCGGGCGGCCTGCGCCTGGGCGAGGGCCTGAGCCTCGGGGCCGGCGCACATGTGCTGCGCACCAGCGAAGGCAAGGTCGGCGGGCTCGACGTCGACCAGCTGGTCCTGCGCTCGACGGCGCGAGGAGCCGCCGACCCGGGAGCCGGCGCCCTGGTGCCCGAGCGGGCCCGCCCGGAGGTGCGGGTGGTCGGCGGTGGCCGCACTCGGATGCGGGTCGTGGTGGGAGCCCGGGCCGGGGCCACCTGGCTGGTGCTCGGGCAGAGCCAGAACGCCGGCTGGCGGGCGACGGCCGGCGGCCGTGACCTCGGGCCGTCCACGCTCGTCGACGGCTATGCCAACGGGTGGCTGCTGCCGGCCGGAACCGGTCCCGTCACCGTCGATCTCCGGTGGACGCCACAGCGGGTCGTCTGGGGCGCGATCGCGGTTTCGGTGCTGGCCGTGGCTGCTTGCCTGGTGCTCCTGGCGCTCGGGTGGTGGAAGCGCCGGGGCCGGGTGCTCGTACCTCCGCTGGGCGACCAGCCACTCCCGCTGGACCTGCGCCGGGCCTGGCGATCGAGCGGCGCGCCACCCTCGTGGAGGGCGACGCTGCTGGCCGCGATCCTCACCGGCGCCGGCGCCGCGCTCGTGATCGGTGCGGCGGCCGGGCTGGTGGCGGCTCTCGCTGCGCTCGCGGTGTGCCGGCTGCGCCGAGCGCGCGCGGTGACGGCCCTGTTGCCCGCCGGACTGCTCATGCTGGCCGGCCTGTACACGGTTGCCCGGCAGGTGCGGCACCGGCTGCCTCCGGGCTTCGACTGGACGACCTACTTCACGCTCGTCGAGCCGGTGGCCTACATGGTCGCCCCCCTGCTGCTGCTGGAGCTGGTGGTCGAGCGGCTGTGGTCGGGACGGCTGTGGTCGGGGCGGCGGGCGGCGGCCGGGGGCGCGGGCACGGCGCCCGAGGGGGTGCAGGCGCCGGCCGCGAGCCTCACACGGCCCTCAGCCAGCCGCCGCTCGGTTCCGCCTCGCGCCGAAACGTAAGGCGGAACCGGGGGTCGGGGCGCGGGTCGCGGTTGCGGCTGCGGTTGCGGCTGCGGTTGCGGCGCGGGTCGCGGTCGCGGCCCGGGTCGCTCGACGGGCCCGTTGTCGAGACGAGCCCGCGCCGATGACACAGGCAACACATCGGTCGATTCCGCGTCGCGACGAAAGGTGGGCGGTACCGGTGGCCGGTGGCCGGTGCCGGTGCGGATGCCGCAGCCGTTGCTGGCACCGGCGCGGATGCCGTTCGATGCGGCAGCCGCTGCCGGCGCCCGGGTGCGTGGTGGAGACGGGCGCGGCGGCGGGATGGGGTCGGTCGATTCCGCGTCGCGCCGAAACGACGGGGGGTGACCGCCAGCTCGCGCTTGCGCGGGAGTCGGCCCGAGCCGGCGCGGATGCCGTTCGATGCCGCAGCCGTTGCCGGCGCCCGGGTGCGTGGTGGAGACGGGCGCGGCGGCGGGATGGGGTCGGTCGATTCCGCGTCGCGCCGAAACGACGGCCGGTGACCGCCAGCTCGCGCTCGCGGGGGAGTCGGCCTGAGCCGCTGCGGACACGGCGTGCAAGGTGGTTTCGGCGGGACGCGGAATCCTGGGCACGGCCGCGGGACTGATCCGGACGGATCGGGACTGACCGTGGCCGGAGGCGCCCGACGTCGTATGACGGGCGGGCGCGGGCGCGGGCGGAAGGTGCCTGTGGGCGGACGGTTTCGGCGGGACGCGGAATCCTGGGCACGGTCGCGGGACTGATCGGGACGGATCGGGGTCGGAGGCGCCCCGGGGTTGCCCGACCGGGCCGGAGGTGCCGCCGGGTTGACTGAGGGGCGGGCGTCGGTAGTGTCGCCCGCCGGCGACCACGCCCGCCGGCGACCACGCCCGGCATCCGACTCAGGGGGAACGCGAGTGCACGACGACCGGCTCCTGGTCGAGGCCCGGCTGCGGCGGGTGGTGGACGAGCGCATCCGTCCCGCCGTGCGACCCGCCCGCCGGCGCCTCGCTGTCGAGGCCTGGGAGGCGCCCGGTGACCCGGTCCCGGTGGGCCGAGCGCTCGCCGCGCCCTACTCCCCTGTGTCGGTCGGCGACCCGTTCGGCCGGCCGTGGGGCACGACGTGGTTCCGCATGACCGATGAGGTCCCCAAGGAGTGGTCGCGCCAGCGCGTCGAGGCGGTCGTCGACCTGTCGTTCTCGGACCTGCCCGGCTTCCAGGCCGAGGCGACGCTGTGGGGGCCGCTGGACGGCAGCGCCGAGATCGGACCGATGCGGGGCATCCACCCGCTGAACCACGACATCGCCGTGGCCGACCCGGCCGCGGGCGGCGAGCGGGTCGAGCTGCTGATCGAGGCCGCGTCGAACCCGAACCTCACCGCGCACCGACCGTCGCCCCTGTCGGACATCACGACCTCCGGCAACACGCCGATCTACCGCCTCACCGCCGCGGACCTCGTCGTCGTCGACGTCACCGTGTACGAGCTCCTCCACGACGTGCGCGCCGTCACCCGCCTGATGCGCCAGCTTCCACTGGACGGCTCCCGCCGCCACGAGCTGCTGCGGGCGCTCGAGCGCATGCTCGACGCCCTCACCCTCGACGACGTCGCCACGACCGCCGCCGCGGCACGAGCCGAGCTGGCCGGCGTGATGGGCCGGCCGGCCAGCGCGAGCGCGCATCGCCTCAGCGCCATCGGCCACGCGCACATCGACTCGGCATGGCTGTGGCCGATACGGGAGACGAAGCGCAAGTGCGTGCGCTCCTTTGCCAACGTCCTCGATCTGATGGACCGCTATCCCGAGCTGCGCTTCGCCTGCTCCTCGGCCGCGCAGCACGACTGGATCCGAGAGGAGCAGCCGGCGCTGTTCGAGCGGATCCGCAAGCGCGCGGCCGAAGGCAGGTGGGTGCCGGTGGGCGGCATGTGGGTCGAGCCCGACGTCAACCTGCCGAGCGGCGAGAGCCTCATCCGCCAGATCACCTACGGGCAACGGTTCTTCGCCGAGTACTTCGGCGCGCCGTGCACCGAGATCTGGATCCCCGACGTGTTCGGCTACAGCGGCGCGCTGCCGCAGATCGCCTGCCACGGCGGTCTCGGCCGCTTCCTCACGCAGAAGATGTCGTGGAACAAGGTGAACCGCTTCCCCCACTCGACGTTCTGGTGGGAGGGCATCGACGGCTCCGCGGTGTTCACCCACTTCCCGCCCGTCGAGACGTACGGGGCGATCCTGCACCCGGCCCAGCACGCCCACGCCGAGGCGACGTTCGCGGAGAAGGGTCGCGCCACCCGGTCGCTGCTGCCGTTCGGCTTCGGCGACGGCGGCGGCGGCCCCACGCGGGACATGCTCGAGCAGTACCGGCGCCTGCGCGACATCGAAGGCGGCCCGCGCATCGAGATCGAGTCACCGCGCGAGTTCTTCGACGCGGCCATCGCCGAGTATCCCGACGCGCCCCGCTGGGTCGGGGAGCTGTACTTCGAGACCCATCGCGGCACGTACACGAGCCAGGCCCGCACCAAGCAGGGCAACCGGCGATGCGAGCTGCTGCTGCGCGAGGCCGAGCTGTGGTCCGCGCTGGCCTTCGGCGGGACCGCGGCGGGCGGCTACCCGAAGCAGGCTCTCGACCGGATCTGGAAGACCGTGCTGCTGCACCAGTTCCACGACATCCTCCCGGGCTCGTCCATCGCCTGGGTGCATCGCGAGGCGGAGGCGACGTACGCCCGCCTGCGCGACGAGCTGGGCGGGCTCATCGAGACCGCCCTGGCCACCATCGCCGGCCAGCCCACGGCGGTGGTCGCCAACGCCGCCCCGCACGATCGCGACGAAGTGGTGGCCGTCCCCGCGGTCGTCGCCACCGACCTCCCGGCCGATGCCACGCAGCCGTTGGCCGACGGCAGGGTCGCGGTCCGCCTCGCCGTCCCGGCCATGACGGTCCGCCCGATCGCCGGCGCTGTGGTGCACCCGGCCGGCGGCTCCCCGGCCCGGCCCGTGAACGTGACCGAGGCAGCGGCCGGGGAGACGGCCGGGGAGCGGGCCGGCATCGTGGTCGACAACGGCGTGCTGCGCGTCGAGATCGACCGAGCCGACGGCCTGTGCACCTCGATCCTGTCGGCCGGGCGGGAGGTGCTCGTGGCCGGCAGCCGCGGCAACCTCCTCCAGCTGCACCCCGACCTGCCCGCCGAGTACGACGCCTGGGACCTCGACCCCTGGTACCGCCGCCAGGTCACCGACCTCGACGGCGTGGACGCCCTCGACGTGCTCGACGCCGGACCACTGGTCGCCCGGGTGCGGGTGCGGCGTACGTTCCGCTCCTCGTCGGTCACGCAGACCTACGAGCTGCGCGCCGCCAGCCCCCGGCTGGACATCCGCACCGAGCTCGACTGGCACGAGCGTGACCACGTGCTCAAGGCGGCGTTCCCCCTCGACGTCCACACCGACCACCTGACCCGCGAGATCCAGTTCGGCCACGTCAGCAGCGCCATCCACACCAACACGAGCTGGGACGCGGCCCGGTTCGAGGTGTGCGCCCATCGCTGGGTCGACGCATCCGAGCCGGGGTTCGGCGTGGCCCTGCTCAACGACGGCCGCTACGGCCACGACGCCACCCGCACCCGTACACCCGACGACCGCCCCGCCACGACGGTGCGGCTCACATTGCTGCGCGGCGCCCAGTACCCCGATCCCCACGCCGACGAGGGCCGGCACCTCGTCACCTACGCGCTGATGCCCCACGCCGGCGACCTCGGCCACGGCGGCGTTGTGGAGGAGGCGTACCGGCTGAACCTGCCGATGCGCGTCGCCGGTGCGGCCGAGGCGGCGGCTCGGTCCGACACGGCGACGCCGGGGACCCTGGCGACTCCCGCGATCCCGCCGACCGGGCCGACCCCGGCCCCGCCGGCCACGCCGGCCACGCCGGCCACGCCGGCTTCCCGGGACCGGTGGCTGGTGCGCAGCGAGCACCCGGGCGTCGTGGTGGAGGCGGTGAAGGCGGCCGACGACGGCTCGGGCGACGTCATCGTGCGCTGCTACGAGGCCTGGGGCGCGCGGTCGCCGCTGCGGTTGCGCCTCGCGTCGGCGCCGGCGACCGTGTCGGTGGTCGACCTGCTGGAGGAGCCCAGCGGGCACGTACCGACCGTGCCCCTCGGCGTCGACGGCGCCGAGGTCCGCGGCGAGCTCCGCCCGTTCCAGCTCGTCACGTTGCGGCTGACGGCGCGCTGAGCCCCTGCGCGTGACGCGCCTCGGTAGGCCGTTCGACCCGTTCTGCGGCCGACCACCCAGGTCGGCTCGCCCGTAACCGACAAGGAGGGGCGATGCCCCGATGACCGCCACCGCCGAGAAGCGACCACTGGGTCCCCAGGGCAAGGCGCGCGCCCGTCGCGGCCGGGGGGCGCCCGCCGGCACCGCGCCCGGCGCGAGGCCCCATCGTCGCGGCAGCACCTTCGGTGCCCGGGTGCGCTACCGGTTCGACAACACGCTCGCGCGCGGTCCGGTCGTGGTCATCGTCTACCTCGGCCTGCTCAGCGCGGCGGTCGTGCTCGTCGGCGCGGTCCTCGCCACCGCCGCATCGATGTCGTTCGGTGGTGGACGCGGCGGCGGCTTCGCCGAGGGCGTGTGGCAGACCCTGCTGCGGACGCTCGACTCGGGATCGTTCGCCGCCGACGTCGCCTGGCCCACGCGCATCCTCGGCCTGGTGGTCACGCTGCTCGGCATCTTCCTGGCCGGCTCGCTCATCGGTCTCATCGCCAACGCCGTCGACCAGCGGGTCGAGGCGCTGCGGCGGGGACGCAACGCCGTGGTGGAGGCCGGCCACACGCTCATCCTCGGATGGTCGCCCCAGGTGCCGCGCATCGTCGCCGAGCTCGTGGTGGCGAACGAGAGCGAGCGGCGCGCCTGCGTCGTCGTGCTGGCGCCCGTTGACGCGGTGGCCATGGACGAGCAGATCCGGTCCCGCGTCGGCGACCTGCGCACCACCAGGCTCGTGTGCCGCAACGGCGAGACCGCGGTGCTGGCGGACCTCGAGCGGGTCGCGGTCCGCGATGCCCGCTCCATCGTGGTGGTGCGCGGCGACGACGGTGATGCCGGCGTCGTGAAGGCGGTCCTGGCCGTGCGGGCCCTCGACCCCGACCACGCCGGCGCGCACGTCGTCGCCGAGGTGGCCGAGGCCGACCATGCCCGCACGCTGCGCAGCGTGAGCGGCGGGCGGGTGCTCACCGTGTCGAGCGACGACGTCGTCGCCGAGGTGACCGCGCAGGCCTGCCTCCGGAGCGGTCTCGCGGCGGTCTTCACCGAGCTGCTCGACTTCGACGGCGACGAGCTGTACTTCAGCGACGTGCCCCCCGAGCTCGCCGGGCGCAGCTACGCCGACGCGCTCCTGGCCTTCGCGGCGTGCTCCGTCGTCGGCGTGGCCGGACCCGGCGGGGTCGAGCTGAACCCGCCGCCCGAGCGGCCGGTGCGCCAGGGCGAACAGGTCATCGTGGTGGCCGAGGACGACACGGCCGTGCACTGCACCGGTCTTCCCACCGTCGACGTTCCACCGCGCCCCGAAGGCGAGGCCACGCCCCCGGGGCCCGTCCACATCGCGATGGTCGGGTGGAGCGAGTTCGGAGCGAAGGTCCTGCGCGAGCTCGACGGGTTCCTCGTGCCAGGTTCGCGTGTTGATGTCGTGGTCGACGCCGACCTCGTGGAGCCGCAGTCCCTCGACGGCCTGGCCCTGACCAACGCCGAGGTCTCCGTGCGGGCCGGTGATGGTGGCCCAGACCACCTGCTGGAGCTGGCCGCCGACGCGCCCGACCAGGTCATCGTCCTCGGGTACCGCGATGTCCTCGGCGTGGACGACGCCGACGCACGCACGCTCCTGACCCTGCTGACGCTCCGGCAGGCGTGGCCGGCCGGCACGTCGGACGTGCGTATCGTCGCCGAGCTCCTCGATCAGCGGAACCTCGCCCTGGCCGCCCCGACCGGGGTCGACGACCTGATCGTCAGCGATGCGCTGGCCAGCCTCCTCATCACCCAGCTCGCCGAGCATGCCGGGCTGCAGGCCGTGTTCGACGACCTGTTCGACCCGGACGGCGCGGTCGTCGACCTGCTTCCCGCGACGGCGATCGTGCCCGCGGTGCCGCTGCCGTGGGGCGCCGTGGTCGCCGCGACGTCCGCGCAGGGAGGTTCCGCGTTCGGCTACCGGGTGGGCCGTACCGGCGAGGTCGTCGTCAACCCCGCCAAGGGTTCCGTCGTGACCCTCGGCGACGGCGACGAGGTGGTCGCCATCACGACGCGCGCGCCGGCCCCTGCGACGCCCACCGCCGCCTGAGCCACGCCGGCCGGGGCGCGCCGCACGGGTAGGCCGCGGCTCGTCGGGTAGGAAGGGTCTCCATGGGTGCACGTCCGGACCGCATCGCCGCGCCCCCGTCCAAGCGGCTGGCGCGGGTGCTCGTCGAGCGCCCTCGGCCCGATGTCGACGGCGGGCGCTACCCCGTCAAGCGCACGCCCGGCGAACCCGTGCACGCCTCGGTGGACGTGATCCGCGACGGCCACGAGGTCCTCCGGGCGGTGCTGCGCTTCCGCGGTCCGGGCGAGCGGCGGTGGTCCGAGGTCCCGATGGTGGCCGTCGACGCGGAACGGGCGGGCGTGCGCTGGGCCGCGTCCTTTGTGCCCGAGCGCATGGGCGCGTGGCAGTGGACGGTCGAGGCGTGGGCCGACGCGCTGGCCTCGTGGCGCCACGAGGTCGACCGCAAGGTCGAGGCCGGCCAGGACGACTTGTCGAGCGAGCTGGCCGAGGGCGCGCTGCTGCTGCGGGCCACCGCGAGCCGGGCCAAGGGCGACGACCGGGCGCTCGTCGACAAGGCGGCCACCATCGTGGGCGACGAGTCGGCGTCCACCGGCGAGCGGGTCGAGGCGGCGCTCGACGCCACGGTCGTCGCCGCCTGCGAGCGCTGGCCGGACCGCACCGGTGCCGGCGCACTCGCCGCCCCGCAGGACGTCGTGGTCGGCTCGCCGCTCGGCCGGTTCGGCGCCTGGTACGAGCTGTTCCCGCGTTCGTGGGGCGGGCTCGACGGGGTCCGCCGCCGCTTGCCCGCGTTGGCCGAGCTCGGCTTCGACGTGATCTACCTGCCGCCGATCCACCCCATCGGCGTCAAGAACCGCAAGGGTCGGAACAACGCGCTGGTGGCGGGCGACGGCGACCCCGGAAGCCCGTGGGCCATCGGCTCGCCCGAGGGCGGCCACACGGCCGTCCATCCTGACCTCGGCAGCCAGGACGACCTCGACCGTCTCGTCAGGGAAGCGCGCGAGCTCGGCATGGAGATCGCGCTCGACCTCGCCATCCAGTGCTCTGCCGACCATCCCTGGCTCACCGAGCATCCCGAATGGTTCTCCCACCGACCCGACGGCACGCTGAAGTACGCCGAGAACCCACCCAAGAAGTACCAGGACATCTACAACGTCGACTTCGACTGCGAGGACTGGCGGGGCCTGTGGTCGGCGCTGCTCGACGTGGTCCGGCACTGGGTGGACCACGGCGTGCGCGTGTTCCGCGTCGACAACCCGCACACCAAGCCGCTCCGGTTCTGGGAGTGGCTGATCGATGCCGTCCACACCGACCACCCCGAGGTCGTCTTCCTCGCCGAGGCCTTCACCAAGCGGGCGATGATGCAGGCGCTGGCCAAGGTCGGCTTCGACCAGTCGTACACGTACTTCACCTGGAAGAGCGCCCGCTGGGAGCTCGAGGAGTACGTCGGCGAGCTGGCTCACAGCGGCGAGCAGGAGTACTTCCGCCCGAACTTCTTCGTGAACACGCCGGACATCCTCACCGAGGAACTGGTCCTGGGCGGACCGGCCGCGTTCACGAGCCGCCTCGTGCTCGCGGCCACCCTGTCGCCCAGCTACGGCGTCTACTCGGGCTTCGAGCACTTCGAGGCGACGCCGGTGCGGCCGGGCTCGGAGGAGTACCTGGACTCGGAGAAGTACGAGGCGAAGGCGCGCACGCTCGACGGACCGCTGCTGCCCCTCGTCGCCCACCTCAACGGCATCCGCCGCGCCAATCGCGCGCTGCAACACGTCGACGGCATCACGTTCTGCGACACCCGCAACGACGGGCTCATCGCCTACGCCAAGCAGGCACCCGGCAACACCGTCATCTGCGTCGTGTGCCTCGACGCCGGACACGCGCAGGAGGGTCTCGTCGAGGTCCCGGACACGCTCGGTCTGCCGCCGACGTTCGCCGTCACCGACCTGCTGACCGGGGAGCGGTTCACCTGGCGCGTCGGCGGCAACTACGTGCGCCTCGTGCCCGGACCGCGGCCCGCCCACATCCTGCGCGTGGAGGAGGCATGACGGCCAGCCCCTTCCCGGCGCCGGACCTCGACGCGCTGGCGCGGTGGTTGGCCGACCAGCGCTGGTTCGGAGCCAAGGCCTCCGGGGTGCCCGAGCTGACGCTGCTCGATCTCGTGCCGCTGGGCGGCGACCCGCCGATCGCGCTGGCCGTCGTCGAAGCGGGCAAGGACGCCGCGGGCCCCCTGCACTACCAGGTCGTGCTCGAGCACGACCCGGCCACCGGTGCGGTGCGGCCCGATGCCCTCTGCGATCTGCCGGGCGCCCGCCGGTTCGTCGCGGAGCTCGCCGCGTCGAGGCGCCACGACGCGGGCGGGGCGACGGTCTCGTTCAGGTGGCTCGACGCCGTGCCCCGTCCCCAGGGCACGGACGTGCGCCGGTTCGGGGGCGAGCAGTCGAACACGTCGCTGCTCGTGGACGACACCCACATCGTCAAGGTGTTCCGCCGCCTGGTCCCCGGGACCAACCCCGAGCTGGAGGTGCTGCGCGTTCTCGCCCGGCGCGGGTTCGACGGGACACCGTCGGTCGCGGGGTGGGCCGAGCTGGGCCACGGCGGCGACGAACCCACGACGCTCGCGGTCGCCCAGGAGCTCGTGTCCCGGGGGCGCGACGGTTGGGAGCACGTGCTCGACCGGCTCGTCACGGATCCCGGTGCGAGCCTCGCCGAGCTGCGCGACCTCGGATGCACGGTCGGGCGCCTGCACAGCGTGCTCGCGGAGGTCGACGACGACCCCGACTTCGCACCCCGCGACCCCGACGCCCGCGCCTGGCAGCGCCTCCCCCGCACGGTCGCCGACGACCTGCGCGCTCTGGTCCTGTCGCATCCCGGCCACCGCGAGGTCGCCGCGCTCGAGGACCTGGCCGACGCGCTCGAGCGCCGCCTCGACGCGATGGTCGACGCGTCGATCGGCGGGTGCTGGATCCGCGTCCACGGCGACCTCCACCTCGGGCAGACGCTGCTCATCCCCGGCGGCTGGAAGATCCTCGACTTCGAGGGCGAGCCCGCCCGCCCGCTCGAGGAGCGCCGCCGGCACCAGCCGGCCCTGCGCGACGTGGCGGGCATGCTGCGCTCCTTCGCCTACGCAGCCGCCACCCACGGCCGCCACACCGGCCGGCCGGCCCCGCCCGGCTGGGAGGCGGGCGCCCGAGCCGCCTTCCTCGACGGCTACGTCACCACCGTCGATCCGGTGCTGCTGCCGCCGACCGCCGCCGGCGTCCGCGCCCAGCTCACCGTGCTGGAGATCGACAAGGCCGTCTACGAGCTGGGCTACGAGCTGGGCAACCGGCCCGACTGGGCGGCCATCCCGGCGCGTGGACTCCGACGGCTGCTCGAACCCGACCCGCGATGAGAGAGGCGCCCGGCTGATGGCCGCACGCGACGGCAAGACCTCGCCCGTCCGCCACCCCGACCCGACGGCTCGGACCCCGCGTCGCGCCCAGGGACCGGTCCTCGGCGACGTCGACCTGCACCTGTTCGGCGAGGGCCGGCACCTCGAGCTGTACCGCCACCTCGGCGCCCACGTCCGTGACGACGACGGCCGCGAGACCACCACGTTCGCCGTCTGGGCGCCGGCCGCCCGCTCGGTCAGCGTGCTCGGCGACTGGAACGGTTGGCACGAGGGCGCCACCCCGTTGGAGCCGCAGGGCTCCTCGGGCGTGTGGGCCGGGCGAGTGGACGGCTCGCAGGAGGGCGCCCGCTACAAGTTCGCCATCCGCACCCCCGACGGCGAGCGGCGCGACAAGGCCGACCCGTTCGCCTTCGCGGCCGAGGTCCCACCCGGCACGGCGTCGGTCGTCGCCCGCAGCCGGCACCGCTGGCGCGACGACGACTGGATGCGGCGCCGCGCCGCCTCCGACCCGTGGCACGAGCCGATGTCGACCTACGAGGTCCACCTGGGGTCCTGGCGGCGCGACCCGTCACGACCGGACGACGAGCTCGGGTTCGCGGAGGTGGCCGCGGACCTCGCCGCGTACGCCACGGAGATGGGCTTCACCCACGTCGAGCTGCTGCCGGTCATGGCCCACCCCTTCGCCGGCTCGTGGGGCTACCAGGTCACGTCGTACTACGCGCCGGCCGCCCGGTGGGGCACGCCCGACGACTTCCGCCAGCTCGTCGACCTGCTCCACCAGGCCGGGATCGCCGTGCTCCTCGACTGGGTGCCGGCGCACTTCCCGCGCGACGACTGGGCGCTCGCCCGCTTCGACGGGACCGCGCTCTACGAGCACGACGACCCGCGCCGGGGCGCGCACCCCGACTGGGGGACGCTGGTGTTCAACGTCGGCCGCCACGAGGTGCGCAACTTCCTGCTGGCCAACGCCATGTTCTGGACCGGCGAGATGCACGCCGACGGCCTCCGCGTCGACGCCGTCGCCTCGATGCTCTACCTCGACTACTCCCGCAAGGAGGGCGAGTGGGTCCCGAACCGCTTCGGCGGCCGTGAGGACCTCGACGCCGTCGACTTCCTCAAGGAGCTCAACTCGGACCTGCACGCGCAGCGGCCCGGGGTGCTGTCGGTGGCCGAGGAGTCGACAGCGTGGCCGGGCGTGTCACGGCCCACCCACCTCGGCGGCCTGGGCTTCGGGTTCAAGTGGAACATGGGGTGGATGCACGACACGCTCGCCTACTTCTCCCAGGATCCCGTCTATCGCCGGTACCACCACAACGAGCTCACGTTCAGCCTCGTGTACGCGTTCAGCGAGAACTTCGTGCTGCCGCTGTCCCACGACGAGGTCGTCCACGGCAAGGGCTCGCTGCTCGCAAAGATGCCCGGCGACCGCTGGCAGCGCTTCGCCAACCTGCGGTCGCTGTACGGCCTCATGTGGGCGCATCCCGGCAAGCACCTCCTGTTCATGGGGGGTGAGCTGGCGCACGAGCGCGAGTGGGACCACGACCGCTCGCTCGACTGGCACCTCCTCGAACACGACGACCACGCCGGCGTCCAGCGGCTCGTGCGCGACCTGAACCACCGCTACCGCGAGCGCCCGGCTCTGTTCACCCGCGACTTCGTGCCCGAGGGGTTCACCTGGATCGAAGGCGGAGACGCCGAGCAGAACATCGTGGCCTTCGCCCGCCACGGCGACGACGGCTCGGTGCTCGTGTGCGTCGCCAACCTCGCGCCCGTCCCCCGCTACGGCTACCGCCTCGGCCTGGCCTCGGTCGGCGGGTGGCGCGAGGTGCTCAACACCGACGCGCGGAGCTACGGCGGATCGGGGGTGGGCAACCTCGGGCGGGTCGAAGCCCGGGAGCTGCCCTGGCAGGGCCAGCCGTGCTCCGCCGAGGTCACGCTGCCGCCGCTGGCGGTCGTCTGGTTCGAACCCGAGGAGCCCGCCGGGGACGATTCGTGAGCCCCGCGCTGACCTGGGAGCGCCCGCTCGGGGCGCGCCCCAACGGCGACGGCACCACGACGTTCCGGGTCTGGGCGCCGCAGGCCGGCGGGGTCGCGCTGCGCCTCGGCGGCGCCGACCACCCCATGGACGACGCGGGCCTGGGTGTGCGCGAGGCCACCGTGCGCGCCGGTCACGGCGACGACTACCGCTACGTGCTCGACGGCACCGCCTGGCCGGACCCGTGCACCCGGTGGCAACCCGAAGGCATCCGCGGACCGTCGCGGGTCGTCGACCCGGCGCGGTTCGTGTGGACCGACGACCGCTGGCACGGCGTGCGACTGGGTGACCTCGTCGTCTACGAGCTGCACATCGGAGCTTTCACCGCGGAGGGCACCTTCGACGCTGCGGCCACCCGCCTGCCGGCCCTCGCCGACCTCGGCGTCACCGCGGTCGAGGTGATGCCCGTCGGCGAGTTCCCCGGCGCGCGCGGTTGGGGCTACGACGTCGTGTATCCGTGGGCCGCGCAGTCCTCGTACGGAGGGCCCGAGGGCTTCGCCCGCTTCGTCGACGCCGCCCACGCGGCGGGACTCGCGGTGCTCCTCGACGTCGTCTACAACCACGTCGGCGCATCGGGAACCCCGGCCTACCGGGCGTTCGGCCCGTACTTCACCGGCAAGTACTCGACGTTCTGGGGCGACGCCCCGAACTTCGACGACCGTGGCAGCGGCGCGGTGCGCGAGTGGGTCCTCCAGGGAGCGGAGGGCTGGTTGCGCGACTTCCACGTGGACGGGCTGCGCGTCGACGCGATGCACGCGATCTACGACCAGGGCCCCGAGCACCTCGGCGCAGCCCTCGCCCGGCGGGCGCACGGCGCCCGGCCTGGCGCCGTGCTCGTCAGCGAGAGCGGCATGAACGACCCGAAGGTCACCCGGCCGCGCGAGGTCGGCGGGTGGGGCTTCGACGCCGACTGGGCCGACGACTTCCACCACGCCCTGCGCACCGTGCTCACCGGCGACCGCGGCGGTTGGTACGCGGACTTCGGATCGGTCGCCCAGCTGGCCAAGGCGTTCGAGCGGCCGTACGTGCACGACGGCGCATGGTCGTCGTTCCGGGGACGGCGCCACGGCGCGCCCGCGCCCGACCGGCGCCCCGAGCAGTTCGTCGTGTTCGCCCAGAACCACGACCAGGTCGGCAACCGCGCCGTGGGCGACCGGCCGCCGGCCGAGACCCGCCCGCTGGCCGCGTTCTGCGTGCTGCTGTCCCCGTTCACGCCCATGCTGTTCATGGGCGAGGAGCACGGCGAGGTCGCCCCCTTCGTGTTCTTCACCGACCACATCGACGAGTCGATCGCACAGGCGACCACCGAGGGCCGCAAGCGGGAGTTCTCGGCGTTCGGTGCGTTCTCCTCCGACGACGTGCCCGACCCGCAAGCGCGCGCCACGTTCGAGCGCTCGAAGCTCACCGGCACGGGCGAGCCGGCCGGCATCGGCGACTTGTACCGCCGCCTGCTCGCCGTGCGCCGGGAGGTGCGGTCGGCGACCACGGGCACCGAGTGGTCGGAGGACGACCGGTGGCTCGTCGTGCACCGGGGCCCGCACCGGCTCGCCTGCTCCTTCGCCCGCCGCGAGCAGCTCGTACCCTGCCGGCCCGGCGAGATCGTCGTCGCTACCCACGACGCCCAGGTGGTGGAGGGCGGCGTCCGGCTCCCGCCGCTCGCCGGTGCACTGCTGCGCTAGGAACTGCGGTCCATGAGTCGTGACCTGTGGCCGGGACGGCCGTTCCCGCTGGGCGCGACGTGGACGCCCGAGGCGACCAACTTCTCGCTGTTCTCCGAGCACGCCGACGGCGTCGAGCTGTGCCTGTTCGACGACGCCGGCAACGAGGAGCGGGTCGAGCTCACGGAGCGGACCGCGCACAACTGGCACGGCGAGCTGCCCGGCATCCGGTACGGGCAGCGCTACGGCTACCGGGTGCACGGACCGTGGAAGCCGGCCGAGGGGCACCGCTTCAACCCGGCCAAGCTCCTGATCGACCCCTACGCCAAGGCCATCGACGGCCTGGTGCGCTGGGACCTCGCCAGCCCGCTGCCCTACCGACCAGAACGCGCGGGCGGCGACGCCGACCTGTGGCTCGACGACGTGGACGACGCGGTTGCCATCCCCAAGTCGGTCGTGGTGGACGACACCTTCGACTGGGAGGACGACCGGCCACCGGGGACGCCGTGGCCCGACACGCTGATCTACGAGACCCACGTCCGCGGGTTCACCAAGCGCAACCCCGCGGTCCGCGAGGACCTGCGCGGCACGTTCGGCGGTCTCGCCTCCGACGCGGCGCTGGCCCACCTCGTCGACCTGGGGGTCAGCGCGGTCGAGCTCCTGCCGATCCACCACATCGCCGACGAGGGGTTCCTCCACGACCGGGGCCTCACCAACTACTGGGGCTACAGCTCGATCGGGTTCTTCGCGCCCCACGCCGGCTATGCCGCCACCGGGCGGCTCGGCCAGCAGGTGAGCGAGTTCAAGGGCATGGTCAAAGCGCTGCACCGCGCGGGCATCGAGGTCATCCTCGACGTCGTCTACAACCACACCGCCGAGGGCAACCACCTCGGGCCGAGCCTCAGCTTCAAGGGCGTCGACAACCTCACCTACTACCGCACGGTGCCCGGCGACCCCCGCCACTACATGGACTTCACGGGCACGGGCAACTCGCTCAACGTCGTCCACCCGAGCGTGCTGCGCCTCATCACCGACTCGCTGCGCTACTGGGTGACCGAGTGCCACGTCGACGGCTTCCGCTTCGACCTCGCGTCCGCGCTCGCCCGCGAGCTGTACGACGTCGACCGGCTGTCGGCGTTCTTCGACGTGATCCACCAGGATCCCGTGATCTCGCAGGTGAAGCTGATCGCCGAGCCGTGGGACGTCGGACCCGGCGGCTACCAGGTCGGCAACTTCCCGGTGCTGTGGTCCGAGTGGAACGGCGTCTACCGCGACGAGGTGCGCGACCTGTGGCGCGGGCAGGGCACCGTGGCCGGCCTCGCCCGGCGCCTCGCCGGCTCCCAGGACCTCTACGGCGACGACGGCCGCCGGCCGTTCGCGTCGGTCAACTTCGTGACCGCCCACGACGGCTTCACGCTCGCCGATCTGGTCTCCTACGAGCGCAAGCACAACGACGCCAACGGCGAAGGCGGCCGCGACGGCACCGACGACAACCGGTCCTGGAACTGCGGCGTGGAGGGGCCGACCGACGATCCCGGCGTGCGAGCGCTGCGCGCCCGGCAGCGCCGCAACCTCCTGGCCACTCTGCTGCTGTCACAGGGTGTGCCGATGCTGCTCGGCGGCGACGAGCTCGGCCGCACCCAGGAAGGCAACAACAACGCCTGGTGCCAGGACAACGAGATCTCCTGGTACGACTGGGACCTCGACGGCGAGCGCGAGGCGCTGCTCGCCTTCACCCGCCGCCTGATCCGGTTGCGGCGCGACCACCCCGCGTTCCGGCGCCGGTCGTTCCTGGCCGGCACGCCCGCCGAGGCCGGCGAGCTGCCCGACGCCTGGTGGTTCCGGCCGGACGGGCGGCGCATGGCCCGAGCCGACTGGGAAGGCGGTCAGCGCTGCCTCGGCCTGTTCCTCAACGGGGACTCGTTCCGCTCCCGCGGCCCCCGCGGCGAGCCGATCGACGACGACTCCTTCCTCGTGCTGGTGAACGCGCACTGGGAGGACCACGACTGGGTCCTGCCGACCCGGCGCTTCGGCGCCTCGTGGACCGTCGAGCTCGACACCTCCGAACCCGACGCCCGTCCGGGCGCTCGCGTGGTGGCCGCCAGGGGCACGATCGCCACGGTGGCACGCTCGGTCGTCGTGATGCGCCGCACCGCCCGCTGAGCGAACTTTCTGCTTGACGCCGGCCCCCGGAGGGTCGTCAATGGCGGAGGGAACGAGCCGGTCCGGGTGGGCCGGCCCCCATCGGGCAGGTCCGTTGCGGTGCCCACCGGGCGGCGACGGGCCGCAGGAGGAGCGCACCATGCCGACGATCCCCGATTTCCCGGTCGCGCTGTCGAACCAGCACCACAACTGGCACGGCGGGTTCGACCCCGGCGGCAGCCCCGGGCGGTCGAACCCCGAGGGCACGAGCGGCGCCGGGCTCGAGTTCCTCCAGTTCCACCGGAACTTCCTGGCCCAGTTCTTCGCCTGGTACAACGCCCACACCTTCACGACCGCGCCGTTCGACGACCCGACCCAGAAGCAGGACCTCGTCGCGCCGTGGACGTCGGTGCCCGACGCGCTCAAGAACGACGGCAACACGGGTTGGTCGTCGATCTGGGCCGACGCGGAGACCCGCCTGGCCACCGGGACGCCCGACTTCTCGACGGCCGACGAGCTCGGCACCTTCATCGAGACCGGCATCCACGACAACTACCTGCACGGCGCGGTGGTCACCCATTTCGGCGAGGGCGTGGTCGGCGGCTTCCACTCACCGGCGAGCACGTGGTTCTACAAGATCCACGGTCTGGTCGACGGCTGGTGGAGCAGCTGGCAGATGCGCCACAAGATCTTCACCAAGGAGATCCTGATCGAGAACCCGAAGCTGCTGCGGCCGGAGGTCGACGACAAGCGCCTGATGATCGAGGTCGACAAGCGCTTCAACGACGTGAAGGCGGGCGCGTTCGACGTGCCCGACGTCCTGAACCTGCTCGACCCGGTGGAGCGGCGCACCACCAACGAGCGCCTGAGCCGCGTCGAAGCCCAGTTGTTCCCGAGCCACTCGGTGTTCATCGCGCCGGAGGAGCGGCCGCCGGTCGGGGAGGTGGCCGAGGACGCCGCGATGCGGGGCGGCACCTCGGGCGGGTGATCGCCGTCGTCGCCCGCCGCGGCGACGACGAGGCCCAGCTGCTGGTCGACCGCTGCCAGGACCTGGGCGCGGTTCTCGTCACCGCTGACGACCTCGGAGCACCCGGCTGGGTCGCCCCGCTGGACGGGTGCGCCGGCCGCTTCGTCGCCGAAGGTCGGCCGCGTCCCACCGGCGACATCTCCCTGGCCGTGGTGCGACAGTCGGTCGTGTTGCCGGCCGAGCTCGAGCACCTCGTCGCCGGGGACCGTGACTACGCGGCGGCGGAGATGACCGCCTTCCTGGCGTGGTGGTTGACGCGCCTCGGTGACCGCGTCGTCAACCGGCCCAGCCCGGGGTGGCTCCTCGGGCCCGCGTGGAGCCGCGACCACTGGATGGCGGTGGCACACCGGGCCGGCATACCGACGTCCCCGCACGAGCCCGCGATCACCGGGGGCGACGATCTCCGCTCCGGCGCACTCACCGAAGTGACCGTCGTCGACGGCGCCGCAGTGACCGAAGAGGGCGCAGCGCCGGTGCGGGCCGCGGCGAGCTCGACCTCGCAGAGACCGGCGGTGCCCGGCATCGCCTCGACGGCCGGCCCTGCGCCGACCGACCCGCCAACCGAGCCCGCGACCGGGCCGTCGACCCAACGGACGGCCGGCCCTGCGCCGACCGGGATGGCCGCCGCGTGTCGGGCCCATGCCGAGCGCCTGGCTCGCCACGCGGGCGGCGTTCGCCTGCTCGGCGCGGCGTTCGAGCGGAGCGGCGCGGGGGAATGGCAGCTCGTCGCCGTGACGTTGCGACCCGCCCTCACCCCTGCGGTGACCGGTGCGCTGCGGCGCCTGGCCCGTGACCGCCGCTCGTGATCGTCCTCTGGGGCCGGGCGACCGATCCGCCGACCTCCTCGGTGTGCCGCGCGCTCGACCGGTGCGGTGCCCCCTACGCCGTGGTCGACCAGGCGACCGTCGACGCCGGGGACGTCGACATCACGTTCGTGCCCGAGGTCCGCGGTCGTGTCGGCGGGGTCGACGTCCACGATGTGCGAGCCCTCTTCGTGCGCCCGTGCGACGAGCCCGGCGCCGAAGGACGCGGCGAGACCCTTGATGGTGCCGAGCGGTCGCGGCGCATGGCGACACGGGCGGCGGCGACGTCGGCGATGGTCACGTGGTCGGAGCTCACCGACGCGCTGGTGGTGAACTGGCTGAGCGCCCAGGCCTCGAACACGTCGAAGCTGCTGCAGCTCGACGCCGCCCGGGCCGCAGGGTTCGAGGTGCCGGCCACGCTCGCCACCACGGACCCCGCGGCCGCCCGGCGCTTCGTCGAGGCGCAGGGGGCGGTCGTGTACAAGTCGCTCAGCGGCGTGCGCAGCATCGTGCGGCGGCTCGGCGCGGACGAGCTCGACCGCCTCGCCGAGGTGGCCTGGTGCCCCACCCTGTTCCAGGCCTACGTGGGCGGGATCGACCACCGCGTGCACGTGGTGGGCGAGCGGACGTTCGCCACGATGGTGGTGTCCGATGGTGACGACTACCGCTACGACGACGGCACGACGCAGGCCGCGGTCGCCCTCGACACCGACGTCGCGCAGCGCTGCGTCCGGCTGACCCACGAGCTCGGTCTGGTGATGTCGGGCATCGACCTGCGGCGTACCTACGACGGACGGTGGGTGTTCTTCGAGGCGAACCCGTCGCCCGCGTTCACGTACTTCGAGGTGAGGGGTCGAAGCGACATCGCCGACGCCCTCGCCGCGCTCCTGAGCGGCCGGGAGGCGTTTCGACCGGGTCCGGCCCGACCGTTCTGGAGGTATGGCCACCGCTCTAGCGGTGCTGACACCTCCAGAACGAGTGGTGCGGGGGCGATCGGCGGCGGGCCCGGGGGCGACGGCCGGCGCGGGCGCGTCCTCTACGGTGGCGTCGGTGATGGCCGGTGAGCTCCGCGACGGACCCGACCTGGCGGAGGGCGCGGACGGTGTCCTCCCCAGCCAGATGCTGCGCGAGGCGATCGACGCCGGCTGGGTGGACGGCGGCGACTACCGGATCCCCGACAGCAGCATCCAGCCGGCCAGCGTCGACCTGCGCCTCGGCGAGGTGGCCTACCGGGTGCGCGCCAGCTTCCTGCCGGGCACCGACACGGTCGAGGCCAAGCTCAAGCACTACATCGTCGACGAGCTCGACCTGCGCGACGACGGCGCGGTGCTCGAGACCAACCGGCCCTACCTCATCCCGCTGATCGAGTCCGTGGCCCTCCCCGCCGCGTTGCGGGGGCGGACCAACCCGAAGTCGTCGACGGGCCGCCTGGACGTGTTCACCCGCGTCATCACCGACAACAGCTCCCGCTTCGACGAGATCGCTGCCGGGTACCGCGGCCCCCTGTGGCTCGAAGTGGTGCCGCTGTCGTTCACCGTGCGGGTGCGCCACAAGCTGGCGCTCAACCAACTGCGCCTGCTCACCGGGCGGGCATTGCTCGACGACGACGATCTGTCGGACCTCCACGCCACCGAGCCCCTCCTGTTCCGTGGCGGCCGCGCGGTTCCCGGCGCAGAGCTCGCCGTCAGCGACGGGCTGTTCCTGGGGCTGGACCTGCGCGGCGACGCGCAGGGACGCGTCGGCCACCGGGCCAAACCGTACGCACCGCTGCTCGAGCTGGCCGGTGTGGGCGCCCACGATCCCGACGACTACTGGGAGCCGGTGCTGCACGAAGCCGGCGACCGGATCGTCCTCATCCCGGAGCGCTTCTACCTGCTCCTGTCGGACGAGAGCGTCCTCGTGCCGCCGCACCTCGCCGCCGAGATGACGGCGTACGACCCGACGAGCGGCGAGCTGCGCACCCACTACGCGGGCTTCTTCGACCCGGGCTTCGGCTACGACCCGGCCGGACCGCTGCGGGGCTCGCGGGCGGCGCTCGAGGTGCGCGCCCACGACGTGCCGTTCGTGATCGATCACGGCCAGCCCGTGTGCAAGCTGACGTTCGAGCGGATGCTCGTCCCGCCCGACAAGCTCTACGGCGCCGGCATCGGGTCGAGCTACCAGGGGCAGGTGGAGACCCTCGGCAAGCACTTCCGCCGCCCGCCCGACCGCTGACGCCCCCCAGGGACCGCTCCATGCCGCCGCCCGACCCGACGACGCCCGCGCCCCGGGCCACCTACCGGCTGCAGCTCACCGGTGACTTCGGCTTCGCCGACGCCGAGAAGCTCGTGCCGTACCTGCGCGACCTCGGCATCTCCCACCTGTACCTGTCCCCGTGCCTGCAGGCCCGCGCCGGCTCGACGCACGGCTACGACGTCGTCGACCCTCGCCGCGTCTCCGAGGACCTCGGCGGCGAGGAGGCCTTGCGCGCCCTCGCCGCCGCCGCCCGAGCCGAGGGCCTCGGTGTGATCCTCGACATCGTGCCGAACCACATGGCCACGGACGATGCCAACCCGTTCTGGTCCGACGAGCACGAGCGTCGCCGCGTGTTCGACCTGGACCCGGTCACCGGCGCCCATCGGCGCTTCTTCTCCATCGGCGAGCTGGCCGGGGTGCGCCAGGAGGATCCGGACGTTTTCGCCGAGACGCACGCGAAGATCTTCGAGCTCCTCGCCGGCGGCCTGCTCGACGGTCTGCGCATCGACCACCCCGACGGCCTGGCCGACCCGGCCGGCTACCTCCGCCGCCTGCGCGAGCACGGCGCCGGCCGGGTGTGGGTCGAAAAGATCCTGCACCCCGGCGAGCGGCTCCGAGCCTGGCCGGTGGCGGGCACGGTCGGCTACGAGTACCTCGTCGACTCGGATGCCCTGTTCTGCGACCCCGTGGGCGAGGCGGCCATCACCGCGGCGTACCAGGAGACCGCCGGTGAGCGGCGGGCGTTCGACGACGTCGCGCAGCAGGCGCGGCGGGAGCAGGTCGACAAGACGTTCGTGCCCGAGATCGAGCGGCTGCGCCGGCTCGCGGACCTGCCGGGGGTCGACCACGCGCTCGTGCACCTGCCCGTCTACCGGACCTACGCCGATCCGGCCACCGGCACCGTCACCGACGCCGACCGCGACGCCGTCGCGGCCAGCGGCGCGCCACCCGAGCTGGCCCGCGTGCTCACGCTCGACGACACCGGCACGGCGCCGCCCGAGTTCGTCAGCCGCTTCCAGCAGACGTCCCCCGCGGTGGTCGCCAAGGGCGTGGAGGACACGGCCTTCTACCGCTGGGTCCGGCTGCTCGCCCACAACGAGGTCGGTGGTGACCCGGGCCGATTTTCGATCGACGTCGAACGGTTCCACGAAGCGAACCGTCGCCGGCTCGCGGAGTGGCCCGACAGCCTGCTCGCCGCCACCACGCACGACACCAAGCGCTCCGCCGACGTGCGGGCGCGCCTGGTCGCGCTGACGACGATGGCGGACGCGTTCGCAACGAGGGTCCGGGCCTGGGAGCAGCTGACCGCCGATCTCGTCGAAGACGGCGCACCCGACGGCAACGAGCGCTGGTACCTCTTCCAGACGCTGATCGGCGCCTGGCCGATCGACCGTGACCGGCTCACCGACCACGTCCGCAAGGCGCTGCGCGAGGCCGGTGTGCACACCGATTGGGTCGGCGGAGACGAGTCGTGGGAGCAGCGGGTCATCGGATTCGCGGACCGCCTCCTCGCGTCGCCGTCCTTCCTGGCCGACTTCGAGCCCTTCGCCCGGGACGTCGCGGCGGCCGGTGAGCGCATCTCGCTGGCTCAGACGCTGCTGCGCCTGACGGTCCCCGGCGTGCCCGACGTGTACCAGGGCGACGAGGTGTGGAACCTGGCGCTCACCGACCCGGACAACCGCCGGCCTGTCGACCACGGTCCCATCGCCGCGGCGCTCGCCGGCCTGCGCGGCGGTGAGCCGGTCACGCCGGGCACCGCCAAGCTCGACCTGATCCGTCGCGTCCTCGGCCTGCGCGCGCAGCGGCCGCGGCTGTTCGCCGACGGCGCCTACACCCCGGTCGACGTGGGGCCGGACGTGTGCGCGTTCTGGCGGGGGACGCACGAGGTGCTCGTGGTGGCGTTCCTGCGCCCACCCGGCACCGCGCCCGCCGATGCCCCGATCGAGCTGCCGGGCCGCACCTGGTTCGACGTCCTGCACGGGTACCCGGTCGCGCATGACGCGGCGACGCCGCGCAGCCTGGCCGACGACCGCGGCCTCGCGCTCCTCGTCCCCCACGAGACCTGAGGGACGCCCATGGTGGACGACACGTTCGTGCTCGGCGTCGACCTCGACGGAGTCTGCGCGGACTACACGGCGGCCTTCCGCGCCATCGTGGCCAGCGAGCGCGGGGTCGACCCGGAGACGCTCGGCGATCAGGTGAGCTGGAGCTTCAGCGAGTGGGGCATCAGCGCGGAGGAGTTCGACGCGCTCCATCGGTGCGCCGTCCTCGAGCACCGCATGTTCCGGACGATGCCCGCCATGGAGGGCGCCGCCGACGCGCTCTGGCGCCTGTCGGACGCGGGCGTCTGGATCCGGATCATCACGCACCGGCTGTACGTCAACTGGGGCCACGCCGTGGCCGTGACCGACACGGTGGCCTGGCTCGACCAGCACGGCATCCCCTACCGCGACCTGTGCTTCCTGGGCCGCAAGCCCGAGGTGGAGGCCGACGTGTACGTGGACGACGGGCCGCACAACGTCGAGAGCCTCCGCTCGCACGGGGCCGAGGTGATCGTGTTCGACCAGCCGTACAACCGCGGCCTCGACGGGCCGCGGGCGCACGAATGGGCGGACGTGGAGGAGCTCGTGAGCACCCTCGCGGCCGCACGGGGGCTGTGGTTCCAGGGTCAGCTGCCGGGTCTGCAGGACCCGAGCCGGCGGGTCGACCACCGCGTCCGATCGGGACGCTGACCACATGCCGTGCCCGCGCGACCGCGCGGCTCACGACGGCCGCGCTCGGGCCGATGGTGCACAGCACCGAAGCGCTCCTCGCGTCCGCACCCCACGCCCATGCCCCCGCCACGCCCGCCCGCCCCGCCCCCGTACGCCGACGGCCCCGCCGGCCGGGACCTCGCCGTCCTGGTGGCGGCCTCCGTCGTCCTCGCCGCGCTGGCGATGCGCTTCAGCGTGGTCAGCTACGGGCTCGACTGGCTCCAGCGGCGGCGGGCCGCGGCGAACCTCGACGGGCTGCTCGCGCTGGTGGTCCTGGTGCCGCTGGCGGCGACGATCTACTCGAGGCGGCGGTACCGGGACGCGCGCGACGCGCACGAGCAGCTTCGTGAGCAGGCTCGGCGCAGCCCCCTGACCGGCCTGCCCAACCGGAGCGTCCTGGACGAGGCGATCAACCGGGCGGCCCGCCGCTCGCACCGGCTCGCGTCGCGTGCCGCCGTGCTGTATCTCGACGTCGACCGGTTCAAGCTCGTCAACGACACCTACGGCCACCGGGTGGGCGACCAGCTCATGGCTGCGCTGGCCCTGCGGCTGCACGAGACCGTGGGCGACGATCAGGTGCTCGTGCACCTCGGCGAGGACGAGTTCGTCCTGGTGTGCCCCGACGTGCTGAACCTCCGCGCCGCCGAGCGGATCGGGCGTCGCCTGGCGTCGGTGGCCGCGGAACCGTTCACGATCGGCAGCGACCGCGTGCGCATCACGATGTCCGCGGGAGCGACGCTCACCTCGTCGCCGGACCAGGATCCCAACACCGCCATGTGGCAGGCCGACCTGGCGATGTACCACGCGAAGTCGACCGGTTCGGGCGAGGTGGCCGTGTTCGACCCGTCGGTCCACGGCCGCCTGCTCGCGCCGCGCACATCGGAAGCGCGGCTGCGCGAGGCGCTCGAGCGGGGCGAGTTCACGCTCGCCTACCAGCCGGTGGTCGACCTGCGCACGGGACGCATCGTCGGCGCCGAGAGCCTGTTGCGCTGGCGCCACCCCGAGCGCGGCGAGGTCGGCCCCGACGAGTTCGTGCCCGTCCTCGAAGAGACGGGACTGATCGTCGCGGTGGGCCGGTGGGTGCTGGAGGAGGCGGCCGCGCAGGCGGGGCGCTGGTACCGCAAGTACGGACCGCGGGCCCCGTTGCGGGTCGCCGCCAACGTGTCGGCCCGCCAGCTTGCGCAGGTCGACTTCCAGGACCTGGTCGATGCCGTCGTCGTGAAGTCCGGGCTGGGTCCCGGGTCGCTGTGCCTCGAGCTGACCGAGGGTGCGCTCATGTCGGACATCGGCACGGCGTGGACCGTCCTGCGCCACGCCAAGAACCTCGGCGTGGCCATCGCCCTCGACGACTTCGGGACCGGGTACTCGTCGCTGTCCTACGTCCGCCGGTTCAACCTCGATGTGCTCAAGATCGACCGCAGCTTCGTGAGCGGGCTCGGCACGACCCCCGAGGACACGGCCATCGTCGCCCACGTGATCGGCATGGCCAAGGCGCTCGGCATGACGGTGGTGGCCGAGGGCGTCGAAGAGGTGATGCAGGTCCGTGAGCTCCAGCGGCTCGGCTGTGACCACGTGCAGGGCTGGCTGTTCGGCAAGGCGCTGCCGGTACACGAGTTCGAGCAGCTGTTCGAGCGGCCCCATCCGTGGATGGCGATCATCAACGGGTCGCCCCCGGTCCCGATGCCGGGCGAGGCGGAGACGTATGCCCTGGCGGTCGGCGGCTCCGACGAGGTGCTGGTGGTCCCCGGCACGGCCGACAGACCGCCACGGTTGGACCTTCGGGGCGCAGGGCGCGACCACGGTCGCCCGCCGTCGCCGCCGAGCTCGCCCGAGTAGGTTCGACCGCGGACCGTCGGTCCGCGCCGCGTGGGTACGCGCCGCCCGGGTGCCCCGATCGGCGTCAGCGCGGCGCGACGGGGCGGGTGGCGAGCGACTCGGGGGGAGGCCCGTAGCGGCCCTGTGCGTGGTCGGCGAGCGCCCGCACCCGGGCCGCGGGAGCGAAGATCCAGGGTCGGGCCGACGGCACCGCCAGTCCCTTGGCCAGGTGGATCAGCGCGATGGCCGTGCGCACCCCGGCCTTGTAGGCGCCGAAGTGGTCGCGCACGAGGAGCAACGTGTTGCGCAGCATGAGGTAGTCCACGACGTCGCTGCGCCCGCCGAGGTTCGGGTTGCGCACCCGCGCCCCCCGCACGAGCCCGACCTCCCAGCCCGCGCGCCGCGCCCGCTCCCCCAGGTCGGCCTCCTCGCAGTAGGCGAAGTAGCGCTCGTCGAACAGGCCGATCGCCTCGAGGCACGACCGCCGCGCGAACATCAGGGTGCCGTGCGGGTAGCCGCAGGCCTCCCAACCGTCGGCGGCACCGACGGATGGATCCGGCGGCAGGGTGATGCCACCGAAGTACGGGTCGACGACGGGGACGCGCCCGTCCCCGACGTCGGCCGACGCCAGGCCGGCCCGGGGCCGGGCCCGGACGGCATCCATGACGCGGCGCAGGCAGCCGGGATCGGGCAGCGCGTCGTGGGGCGCCACGGCCACCCACTCGCCCTCGTGCACCGCCAGCCAGTGGCGCAGGCCAACGTTGGCTCCGGGACCGAAGCCCAGGTTGGCGTGGGCTTCGAGCAGCTCCGCCGTGTCCGGCAAGCCGGCCCTCAGCCGGTCGAGGTGCTCGGGCGACGAGCCGTTGTCGACCACGACCATGCGCACGGCGAGCCCCTGCGCGCAGAACGCCTCCACCGACGCGAGGCAGCGCTCCGGCTGGCCCCAGTGCACCAGCACGACGGTCAGGGGCTCCACGGAACTGGGCGTCACCCCTGATTCACTACTACGCGCGCCCTCCGGTGCGGCACCTGCCGGAAACGGGGGAGCAGGTGCCGTGCCGGGTGGCGACGGGTCAGACGCCCGCGCCCGCCCGCACGAGGGCGTGCTGCACGAGCTCGAGCAGGGTGGCCTTCGTCTGGTTGCGGTCCCGGGCGTCGGTGAGCACGATGGGCGTGTCGGGCGAGACGCCGAGCGCCTCGCGCACCGCCTCGGGCGTGTGGGCCACCAGACCGTCCCAGCAGTTGACGCCGACGACGAACGGGATCTGGTGCTCCTCGAAGTAGTCGACCGCGGGGAAGCTGTCCTCGAGGCGGCGGGTGTCGATCAGCACGACGGCGCCGATGGCGCCCCGTACGAGGTCGTCCCACATGAACCAGAACCGCTCCTGGCCGGGCGTGCCGAACAGGTAGAGGATCAGGTCGCTGCCGAGGCTGATGCGACCGAAGTCCATCGCCACCGTCGTGCTCGTCTTCGTCGAGACCTTCGACGTGTCGTCGATGCCCTCCGAGACCTTGGTGAGGGCGGCTTCGGTCGTCAGCGGTTCGATCTCGGAGATCGAGCCCACGAAGGTCGTCTTGCCGACCGCGAACCCGCCGGCCACGACGATCTTGACCGGAAGCGGTGCCGAGGTTTCGTCCATTCCATCCATCTCCACGTCAGAGGGCTTGCAGCCCGTCGAAGACCCGTTCCAGCAACCTGAGGCTGGGACGCTCGCCCTTGGCGTGCGAGCGGTTGAAGTCGACGAGACCTTCGTCGACCATGTCACCCACGAGCACCCGGGCTACCCCGAGGGCTATGTGGAGGTGGGCGGAGATCTCCGCCACTGACATCGGCGTGGCGCAGAGCCGCAGGATCTGTCCCCGCTCCATGCTCATCCGAGGCGCCTGCTCGCGGCCGGGGGCCGTGGGCACGACGATCGTCTCGATCGGGATGTCGGTCTTCCCGCGCGTCCTGCCCCCGGTTATCGCATACGGCCGGACGCGGATACCCGGGCCGTCGTCGCGCATCGAGCTCATCGCCACACCTCCTCGTCCGTTCGTCGATCCCCCACCGGTCCTCCTCGGCTCAGCGCGCCAGCGCCGACTGGAGCTCCATGCGGAGATCCGGTGTGAGCACCGCACCGCAGCGCTCGACCAGGACGGCCATCTCGTAGCCGACCAGGCCGACGTCGCAGGACGCCGAGGCGACCACGGCGAGGCAGGAGCCGTCGCTGATGCCGGTCACGAAGAGGAAGGCGTGCTCCATCTCGATGATGATCTGGCTCACGTGGCCGCCGCCGAAGCGACCGGCGGCGCCGTAGGCCAGGCCGATGAACCCCGAGGCGACGGCGGCGAACCGGTCTGCGGCGTCACGCTCGAGCCCCCGGCTGGTGGCCATGGGCAGGCCGTCGGCCGACACGACGACCGCCTCGCTCACTCCGGGGACGCGGTCCACGAAGTTGGTGACGAGGAAGTTGACGTTCTTGGCTTCGTTACTGAGGTCCACCGTGTGTCTCAACCCTCTGCTCGCGGGCCGCCGTCGGCGGCCTCTCCGACCTTCGCCTGCTGCTGGCCCGTCTTGAAGCGGGACAGCATGTTGCGGATCTCCTCGGGCGAGCGCTGGGTCGCGCCCGCACCGCTAGTCCGGTCCGTGTCGGCACCGGGCAGCTTTCGACCCGTGCTGCCCGAGCGCGGCGCGCGCTTCGCCAGACCGGTCGAGGTCCTCTCGCTCACGACGTTCGCCGGGGCCTCGGCCTCGGCCGCCGCTCCGCTGAAGAGGCGGGGGGCGGGCGCCGCGGTGGCCGTCGGCGCGGGTGCCCCGAACAGCCGGGTGGTCTCGGCCGCCGTGGCGCCGAACGGGTTGGGCTCGGCCGGTCCCTCGGCGAAGACGGGCAGCGGTTCGGGCTCGACGTCTTCCCCCGGCATGGGCTCGGGCAGGTCGCTGCCCGCCGGGCGGGAGCTGCCGCCACCGAAGAGCCCTTCACGGGGGCGACCGTCGTCCGAGGCGGACGTCTCGCCGTCGACGAGCGCGGCCAGCGCGTCGTCGAAGGCCTTGCCCGTGGGCACCGCCTCCTCGAGCGTTCCGGCGAGGCTGACGGGGGCGTCGACGACCTCGCGGACAGCCTCGATCACCGGGCGGGTCTCGACCGGGGTCGGCGCCGGCGCCGCCTCGGGCATGCTGGGAACGTCCTCGACGAGGACCGCCTCGGGCACGGTCACCAGCGCCGTCACGCCGCCCGAGGGCGACGCCATGAGGCGCACGGTGATCCCGAACCGCTGGGACAGCCGGCCGATCACGATGAAGCCGAGCGAGCGCGACATGGACAGGCCCATGAGGGGCGGCTGGGCGAGGAGCTGGTTGGCCTCGGCGAGCTGCTCGGCGCTCATGCCGATCCCGTGGTCGGTGATGGTGAGGACGTAGCCGTCGGCGTTGCGCTGGCCGGCCACCTCGACGTTGGTCTCGGGCGGAGAGAACGCCGCCGAGTTCTCCATCAGCTCCGACAGGAGGTGGGCGATGTCGGGCGCCGACTGGGAGGTGACGTCGACGTCGTCGAGCGAGACGATCTCGATCCGGCCGTAGTCCTCCACCTCGCCGAGCGCGGCCCGCACCACGTCGCCCATGGCGACCGGCCGGCCCCGGCGGCGGTTCGGCTCGGCCCCGGCCAGCACGAGCAGCGACTCGGCGTTGCGGCGCTGGCGGGTGGCGAGGTGGTCGAGGCGGAACAGGTTCTCGAGCTGGTCGGGATCTTCCTCGTCCCGCTCGAGCTGGTCGATGAACTCGATCTGGCGGTCGAGCAGCGCCTGGTTCCGGCGGGCGAGGTTCACGAACATCTCGCCGATGCCCTTGCGCAGCAGGCGGGCCTGCTCGGTGGCGACGTCGACCGCGGTGCGCTGGATGGAGTTCACGGCCTCGGCGAGATGGCTGATCTCCTTGGAGCCGCCGACGTCGCGGATGGGAGCCATCGAATCGGCGAGGTGCGAGACGTCCTCTTCGGCCGGGTTCTGGAGGCTGTCCACGAGGCGGGGGAGCTGATCCTGGGCCAGCTCGTCGACGGCTCCGGTCAGGCGGTTGATCGGACGAGTGATGGATGCGGCCACCACCCAGGCGAGCACCAGAGACAGGGCGAACGACAGCAGCGCAGCCGTCAGGTAGAGGCGCGAGGCCCGGTTGGCTCGGCTGGCCTGATCGGAGGCCAGGCGGGCGAGCGCCTGGAACCGCGCGCTGCGGAAGCTGCGCACGATGGACGTCTTGCGGTCGACCGAGCGCACGAAGTCGGTGAAGGAGGCGGCGAGCTTGGTGGCGTTCGGCTGGAGCGCGTCCAGGCGGACCTGGCGCACGGCGTCGACGTCCGAGCCGGCCACCGCGTTGCGGAAGTCCTGGCGGACCGTCGGGGTGGCGGTCTGCAGGAACACACCGAGCTGGAGGTCTTCGGTGCCGGCGTAGGAGGCGAAGTTGAGCCGCACGTCGCTGGCGGTGCGGCCGAGGCCGGCGCTGCTGCCCGTGCCGCCGGTGGCGCCGCTGTCCCGGAAGCCCCCCTCGGAGAGGACGCCGGCGAGCAACGTCGACGTCCGGTCGGCGGCCGACTCGTAGGCGGTGAGCGCGGCGGCGTTCTGGATGTTGGACGCAAGCGTCGGGTCGCGCATCTCGTCCACGAAGCCGGCGATGATGCTCTGGACCGAATCGTCGATCGACGCGTACTGGCGGATGATCTCGTACCAGTCGGTGTCACGCGAGTCGGTCTGGCCCCGCAGCGACGGCAGGAAGCCGATGGACGCCGACGCCTTGGAGACGGTCTGGCGGTCCTGGGCGCTGGCGTCCGTGGCCATCGTGGCCCTGAGGGCGCGGTAGGCCCGGTCGGTGGCGATCCGCTGAGCGGCGAGCTTGGGCCGGTAGGCCGCTCCGCCCTGCGACAGGAAGGCCACCGAGAACAGCGACTCGGCCTGGAGCTCGTTGGCCACCGCGGCGGCCTGCTCGGCGAGGCGGATGCGGCCGGCGTCGGCACGGGAGGCGCCGGCTTCGGCGTTGCGCTGGCGGGCGCCCAGGGTGGACAGGACGAGCAGGGCCACCAGCGGCGCGGCGATGATCAGGATCAGCTTCGTTCGGATCTTCGGCGTCTGGAACATGTGAGCCCCGCTTGTCCTGGTGGCGACGGCCGCGACGGAGGTCGAGTCGCTCTCCCGGCCGGTCGGTTGTCTCCGTCTCTGTCGGCCCACGGCCGGTGAAGTTGAAGGGTCCGTTCGGACCACCGCATCCCGTTACATGCCGCCGCGCGGCGTTGCGGTTCGGGTTCCGCTTCGGCGCGGGGTACGGGATCGGGCGCATCCTCGTGGGCTGGGGCCTCTACCTGGTGGCCTTCGCCTGGATGCTGTACCGGGACCACCTGGCCGGCCGGACCGGCCAGAGCATGGGGATGAGGCTGTCCGGCCTGCGGCTCGTGGGCGAGCAGACCGGCCAGCCCATCGGTGGCAGCCAGGGCGGGTGAGCCCCCTCACGAGACATCCCCGACCGCTCGACCGCCCCTGGCTACACTTCGGCCAAGCACCACAGGGGAGGCCCCACGATGAGCGATGTGCCCCCTCCGCCGGGCGGCGGATTCGGCGAGACACCACACGGCGGGTTCGACCCTCCGCCGCCACCACCGGGAACGGGCGCGATGCCTCCGCCTCCCCCCGGCCCCGCCGGCATGCCTCCGCCGCCGATACCGGCCGGGATGCCCGCGTACGGCGCACCCATCGGAGGCGGGTACGGCGCCGCTCCGGGGCAGCTCGCCGAGTGGCCCCAGCGGGCGGTGGCGTACCTGATCGACGCCGCCATCATCTTCGTGGCCTTCATCGCGGTGATCATCGTCGCCGCCATCCTGGGGGCCATCTCGAGCACGCTGGGCGTGCTGTTCGGCCTCGTCGGATACCTCGCCGTCTTCGTCGCTGCCTTCTACTTCGCCTACCTCAACGGCGCGAAGGGCCAGAGCCCGGGCAAGGCACTGACCGGGCTGAAGGTCGTCGGCGAGGACACGGGCCAGGTGATCGGCGGGGGGATGGGCATCGTCCGGCAGATCGCCCACTTCGTCGATTCGCTCATCTGCTACATCGGCTGGCTGTTCCCCCTGTGGGATCCCAAGAAGCAGACCATCGCCGACAAGCTCATGCACACGGTCGTCGTCACCGGCGCTCCCCGGCAGAGCTTCGGGCCTGACCTCTTCAAGGCCTGACCCCACCGCACTCTCGACCCGCAACGGGCCCCGCCTTCGTGGCGGGGCCCCGGCGCGCCCGGCGCTCAGCGGATGGGTGCGTCGGTGGGCCGGACCGGAGCCGGTAGCGCGGTGTCGCCCTCGAGGTAGCGGTCGACCGCGGCCGCGCAGGCGCGGCCCTCGGCGATGGCCCACACGATGAGGCTCTGGCCGCGACCCATGTCGCCGGCGACGAAGACCCCGGGCACGTTGGTGGCCCAGTCGCCGTCGCGGGCGACGTTGCCCCGGGCGTCGTAGGCGACACCGAGGTGCTCGAGCAGCGCGCCCTTCTCCGGGCCGACGAAGCCCATGGCCAGCAGCACCAACTCGCACTCGATCTCGAAGTCGGTGCCGTCCACCTTCGCGAAGCGACCTTCGACCAGCTCGACCTCGTGGCCCACGAGGGCGCGGACCCGGCCGTGCTCGTCGCCCGCGAAGCGCTCGGTGTTCACCGAGAATAGGCGCTCGCCGCCCTCTTCGTGCGCGGCCGAGCTGCGCATCATGAGCGGCCAGGTCGGCCAAGGTGTGGCGTCGGCCCGGTGGTCCGGTGGCCTCGGCATGATCTCGAGCTGGTGCACCGAGCGCGCCCCCTGGCGGTGCGCGGTGCCGAGGCAGTCGGCGCCCGTGTCGCCGCCGCCGATGATCACGACCCGCTTGCCCGCCGCGGTGATCGACGGCTCCGGGACGTCGCCCTGCTGCACGCGGTTGGCGATCGGCAGGTACTCCATCGCCTGGTGGATGCCGTCGAGCTCGCGGCCCGGGATCGGCAGGTCGCGCCAGGCCGTGGCACCGCCGGCGAGGACCACGGCGTCGAACTGGTCCCTCAGGTCGCCGGCCGTGATGTCGCGGCCCACGTCGACCGAGGTGCGCAGCTCGGTGCCCTCGGCCCGCATCTGCGCGAGGCGCCGGTCGAGGAACCGCTTCTCCATCTTGAACTCGGGGATGCCGTAGCGCAGGAGACCGCCGATGCGGTCGGCCCGCTCGAAGACCACGACCGCGTGCCCGGCCCGGGTGAGTTGCTGCGCGGCGGCCAGACCCGCCGGGCCCGAGCCGACCACTGCCACGCGCTTGCCGGTCCGGCGCGACGGCCGCACCGGCTTGACCCACCCCTCGCTGAACGCTCGCTCGATGATCTCGACTTCGACCTGCTTGATCGTGACCGGGTCCTGGTTGATGCCGAGCACGCACGATGCCTCGCACGGCGCGGGGCACAGGCGCCCCGTGAACTCCGGGAAGTTGTTGGTTGCGTGCAGGCGCTCGATGGCGTCGCGCCAGTGGTCCCGGTAGACGAGGTCGTTCCAGTCCGGGATCAGGTTGCCGAGCGGGCAACCGTTGTTGCAGAACGGGATGCCGCAGTCCATGCAGCGACCGGCCTGCGTGCGCAGCCGGTCGTCGGGGAACGGCTCGTACACCTCGCGCCAGTCCTTGACGCGCACGGGCACGGGCCGGCGCCTCGGCACCTCGCGGCCGTGCTTCATGAAGCCGGTGGTGTCACCCATGATCGATCGTCCTCGTGTGGGGCTGGCGGCGCCGGCGGTCGGGGAATAGGTCGGGCCGGCGGCGCTCAGCCACGGGCGGCGGCCATGATGGCCTCGTCGATGTCGGCGCTGGACTCCTCGGCGTCGCGGATGGCGTCGAGCACCCGCTTGTAGTCGCGCGGCATCACCTTGACGAACTGGCGCACGGCGAACTGCCAGTCGGTGAGGATCCGGGCGGCCACGTCCGAGCCGGTCTCCTCCCGGTGGCGGAACACCGCTCCCACCAACCACGTCTGGTCCAGCTCGTCGAGACCCTCCAGGTCGACCATCTCCGCGTTCAGGTTCCTCGCGAAGGACCGGTCGGGATCCCACACGTAGGCGATGCCACCCGACATGCCGGCGCCGAAGTTGCGGCCGGTGGGACCGAGCACGACGACGCGCCCGCCCGTCATGTACTCGCACGCGTGGTCGCCCACGCCCTCCACCACCGCGGTGGCCCCGGAGTTGCGCACCCCGAACCGCTCCCCCACGACGCCCCTGAGGAACGCCTCGCCTCCGGTCGCCCCGTAGAGGATCACGTTGCCGGCGACGACGTTCTCCTCCGGTGCGAAGTCGGGATGGGTCTGCTCCGGAGGGCGCACGACGAGCCGCCCCCCGGACAGCCCCTTGCCGAGGTAGTCGTTGGCATCACCGAAGAGGCGCAGGGTGATGCCGCGCGGCACGAACGCGCCGAACGACTGGCCGGCCGAGCCACGCAGCACGATGTCGATGGTGTCGTCGGGGAGGCCGGTGCCTCCGTGGCGCCTGGTGACCTCGTGGCCGAGCATGGTGCCGACGGTGCGGTTGACGTTGCGGATCGGCATGTCGACGCGGACCGCTGTGGCGTGCTCGATCGCCTCGGCGCACCGCGCGATGAGCTCGTTGTCGAGCGCCTTGTCCAGGCCGTGGTCCTGCGCCTCGGTGCAGTGGCGGGCCTGATCGGGGAAGAGCGGCTCGGGCTGGTGCAGGATCGGCGTGAGGTCGAGCCCGGACGCCTTCCAGTGGTCGACGGCGCGGTGCACGTCGAGCATCTCCGCGTGGCCGATCGCCTCGTCGAGCGTGCGGAAGCCGAGGGCGGCGAGCAGCTCGCGCACCTCCTGGGCGACGAACTCGAAGAAGTTGACGACGAACTCGGGCTTGCCGCTGAAGCGCTTGCGCAGCTCCGGGTTCTGCGTCGCCACGCCGACCGGGCACGTGTCGAGGTGGCAGACCCGCATCATGATGCAGCCCGACACGACCAGCGGCGCGGTGGCGAACCCGAACTCCTCGGCGCCGAGCAGCGCGGCGATCACGACGTCGCGCCCGGTCTTGAGCTGGCCGTCGACCTGCACGACGATGCGGTCCCGCAGGCCGTTCAGCAGCAGCGTCTGCTGGGTCTCGGCCAGGCCGAGCTCCCACGGGCCGCCCGCGTGCTTGAGCGAGGTCAGCGGCGCGGCGCCGGTGCCGCCGTCGTGGCCTGAGATGAGCACGACGTCGGAGTACGCCTTCGCGACGCCCGCCGCGACCGTGCCGACGCCCACCTGGCTGACCAGCTTCACGTGGATGCGCGCGCGCGTCCCCACGCCCACCTCGGCCACGAGCTTCACGTGGATGCGGGCGGACGGGTTGGCGTTCTTGAGGTCGTGGATGAGCTGCTTGAGGTCCTCGATGGAGTAGATGTCGTGGTGCGGCGGCGGGCTGATGAGACCCACGCCGGGCGTGGAGTACCGCACCTTGGCGATCCACGGGTACACCTTCGCCCCCGGCAGCTGGCCGCCCTCGCCGGGCTTGGCGCCCTGGGCCATCTTGATCTGGATGTCGTCGGCGTTGGTGAGGTACTCCGACGTGACGCCGAAGCGGCCGGACGCCACCTGCTTCACCGCGCTGCGCCGTTCGGGGTCGTAGAGGCGCTCGGGGTCTTCCCCGCCCTCGCCGGTGTTCGACTTGCCCCCGATGCGGTTCATGGCGATGGCGAGCGTCTCGTGCGCCTCGGCCGAGATCGACCCGTACGACATGGCCCCGGTCGAGAACCGCAGCACGATCGCGGACACCGGCTCGACCTCGTCGATCGGCACGGGCGGGCGCTCCCCCTCCCGGAACCGGAACAGGCCCCGCAACGTCGCCAGCCTCGAGGCCTGGTCGTCGACGAGCTGCGCGTACTCCTTGAAGATCTCGTAGCGGCCCGAGCGGGTTGCGTGCTGCAGCTTGAACACCGTCTCGGGGTTGAACAGGTGGTACTCGCCCTCGCGCCGCCACTGGTACTCACCGCCCACCTCGAGCTCGCGGTGGGCCCGCTCCGACGGCCGGTCCGGGTAGGCGGTGCGGTGGCGGGCGATCACCTCTGCGGCGAGCTGGTCGAGGCCGATGCCCCCGAGCCGCGAGACGGTTCCCGTGAAGTGCTCGTCGACGAGGTCCTGGGCCAACCCGATGGCCTCGAACACCTGGGCACCGGTGTACGAGGCGACCGTCGAGATGCCCATCTTCGACATCACCTTCAAGATGCCCTTGCCGCACGCCTTGATGTAGCGGGCGACGGCATCGTCGTAGCCGACGTCGACGAGCTGGCCGCGCGACACCATGTCCTCGAGCGTCTCGAAGGCCATGTACGGGTTGATGGCGGCCGCGCCGTAGCCGAGGAGGAGGCACATGTGGTGCACCTCGCGGGCATCTCCGGCCTCGACGATCAGGCCGACCTTCGTGCGGGTCCGCTCGCGCACGAGGTGGTGGTGCACCGAGGAGACGAGCAGCAGGGACGGGATCGGTGCCAGGTGCTGGTCGGAGTCCCGATCGGACAGGACGATGAGCCGGGCGCCGGCCTCGATCGCCTCGGACACCTGGCGGCGCACGTCGGCCAGCGCCCGGCCGAGACCCGCGCCGCCCTCGGCCACCGGGAACAGCGCCCGCACGACGGCGGACTGGAAGCCGGGCAGGTCACCGTCGTCGTTGACGTGCACGAGCTTGGCCAGCTCGTCGTTGTCGATCACCGGCCGGGGCAGCTCGATCAGCCGGCACGACGCCGGCGACGGATCGAGCAGGTTGCCCTCGGGGCCGATCGTGCCGCCGAGGCTGGTGACGAGCTCTTCGCGTATGGCGTCGAGCGGTGGGTTGGTCACCTGCGCGAAGAGCTGCTGGAAGTAGTCGAACAGCAGCCGCGGCCGCGTGGAGAGGACCGCCACGGGCGTGTCGGTGCCCATCGAGCCGAGGGCCTCCGCGCCGGTGCGGGCCATCGGCGCGAGGAGCAGCTTGAGCTCCTCGATCGTGTAGCCGAAGGTGAGCTGGCGCCGGACGACGTCCGCGTGCGGGTACCGGATGTGGGGACGGTCGGGCAGGTCGTCGAGCGCGAGCAGACCGGATCGCAGCCACTCCTCGTAGGGCTCGGCGGCGGCCAGCTCGGCCTTGAGCTCGGCGTCGTCCACGATGCGACCGGCCGCCGTGTCCACGAGGAACATGCGCCCCGGCTGCAGGCGCCCCTTGCGCACCACCGTCGCCGGGTCCACGTCGAGCACCCCGACTTCGGACGCCATGATCACGAGGTCATCGCTCGTCACCCAGTAGCGCGACGGGCGCAGGCCGTTGCGGTCGAGCACCGCACCGATGACCGTGCCGTCCGTGAAGGCGACCGACGCCGGCCCGTCCCAGGGCTCCATCATCGAGGCGTGGAACCGGTAGAAGGCGCGGCGGGCCGGGTCCATCGTCGCGTGGCTCTCCCACGCCTCGGGGATCATCATGAGCACGGCGTGGTGCAGCGGCCGGCCACCGAGGTGCAACAGCTCCAGCACCTCGTCGAAGCTCGCGGAGTCCGAGGCGCCGGGCGTGCAGATCGGGAACAGCTTCTCCAGGGCGTCGCCGAACAGGTCGCTGCGCAGCAGGGCCTCGCGGGCGCGCATCCAGTTGCGGTTCCCCTGCACCGTGTTGATCTCGCCGTTGTGGGCCACGTACCGGTACGGATGGGCCAGCGGCCAGGCCGGGAAGGTGTTCGTCGAGAACCGGCTGTGCACCAGTGCGAGGGCGCTCTCGAACCGGTCGTCCTCGAGGTCGGGGAAGAACGCCGGCAGCTGCGGCGTGGTCAGCATCCCCTTGTAGACCAGCGTGCGGCACGAAAGGCTCGGGAAGTACACGCCGCCCCCGTCGCCGTGCACCTCGTGCTCCACCCGCTTGCGCACCACGTAGGCGCGGCGCTCGAGCTCGAGCCCACCGAGGCGCCCGTCGGAGCCGGCCAGGAACACCTGGCGGAAGCTCGGCTGGGCGTCGCGGGCCTGGCGACCGAGCAGGGAACCGTCGACCGGCACGTCACGCCACCCGAGGACAGTGAGTCCCTCCGAGGCGGCGATCTTGTCCACGGCCTCGCAGGCGACGCGCGCGTCCTCGTCGTCGACCGGCAGGAACGCGAGGCCCGTGGCGTAGTGCCCCGCCGGCGGCAGGTCCGCGCCGGCCACCGCGCGGCAGAAGCGGTCCGGCACCTGGACCAGGATCCCGGCACCGTCGCCGGTGTTGACCTCGGCGCCCGACGCACCCCGGTGTGCGAGGTTCTGGAGCGCGGTGATGCCCTGCTCGACGATGCTGCGCCGGGCCCGACCCTGCAGGTCCACGACGAAGGCGACGCCGCAGGCGTCGTGCTCGAAGCGGGGGTCGTAGAGACCCTGGCGGCCGGGCGAGTTCGGCATGCGTCCTTCCTCGGGTGACGGAGGGGTGGTCCGCCGGGACGACGCTGGCCCGTGGCAGGTCGGGTCACAGTAGCGGCCGTCCTCGGCCCCCCACCAACCGCTTACCGCCGCCCGCGCCCGTCACGCTCGGCGCACCCGCTCGCCCCCGCCACGCCCCAGCGCAGCCCAGCGCGGCGCGGCCTGGCGCAGCGTCGGTATGGTCCGCGCCATGTTCGACGATCGGAGGGGCTACGCCAGGGAGGTCGGGAGCCGTATCGACGCCTCCCCGACCCCGTACCACGCGGTCGCCACCGCGCAGGCGACGCTCGAGCGCGCCGGGTTCCGCCGCCTCGACGTCGCCCTGCCCTGGTCCGCCGCCGATGTGGCCCGCGGCTTCGTCGCCGAGGGCGGGACGCTCGTCGCATGGGCCGCGGGCGACGACCCCGGCGCCGCGGTGCCGTTCGACCTTGCCGGCGCCCACACCGACAGCCCGAACCTGCGCATCCGGCCCCAACCCGACACGGGCCGGGCCGGCTGGCGGCAGGTGGCCGTCGAGGTCTACGGGGGCGCGCTGTTGAACTCGTGGCTGGACCGCGACCTCGGCGTGGCCGGGCGCGTGGCCGTACGCCGCACCCGCGGGGGCCCGGCCGAGCTGCGGCTGTTCCACGTCGACCGGCCGGTCATGCGGGTGCCCCAGCTCGCCATCCACCTCGACCGGGACGTCAACGAGCGCGGCCTGCAGCTCAACAAGCAGCTCCACATGGCTGCGGTGCTCGGCCTCGGCGACGAGCGCCCCGGCGCCTTCCGCCGCCTGGTGGCCGAGACGCTCGACGTCTCCCCGGACGATGTCGTGTCGTGGGACGCCATGGCCGTCGACACGGCACCGTCCACCCTGGCCGGCCTCGGCGAGGACCTGCTCAGCGCGCCCCGCATCGACAACCAGGTCTCGTGCATCGCGGCCGTCGACGCGCTGGTGGCCGCGGGCGAGCGCGACGGTCGAGGGACGACCGCCGCCATCTCGCTCTTCGACCACGAGGAGGTCGGGTCCACCTCGGCCACCGGGGCCGACGGCGTGCTGCTGGCCGGCGTGCTGGAGCGGATCGTCCTGGCCCGCGGCGGCTCCCGCCAGGAGCACCTGCGGGCACTCGCGGCCAGCCGGTGCGCATCGGCCGACGGCGCGCACGCCACCCATCCCAACTACGCCGAGCGCCACGAACCCGGCCACTGGATCCGCGCCGGCGCCGGTCCCGTCGTCAAGGTCAACGTCAACCAGCGCTACGCCACCGACGCCGCCACCCAGGCCGAGTTCGAGATCGCGGCCGATGCGGCGGGGGTGCCCGTGCAGCGGTTCTCCAGCAGGGGTGACATGCCCTGCGGCTCGACCATCGGCCCCCTCACCGCGGCCCGCTCGGGCATGCGCACGGTGGACGTCGGCGTCGCTCAGCTCGCCATGCACTCGGCGCGCGAGCTGTGTGGGGCCGACGACCCCGCCCAGCTCGCGGCCGCGCTCACGGAGTGGCTGGCCGGCGCGGGCCGCTGATCCATGGACCGGGACGAGGCCGCGCGTGTGCTCGGTGTCGCCGGCGACGCGCCGCCCGAGGACGTCCGGGCCGCGTACCGGCGCCTGATCCGCCGGCACCATCCCGACACCGCGGGCCCCGGGGACGCGCCGACCGCCACCACCGACGCGTCGCTCGTGATCGAGGCCTGGGGCGTCCTGCGCGCGGCTCCCGGTGGACCGGCCGAGCCGTCACCGGCGCCGGCGGGACCGGGGGCGGAACCCGTCGCCGAGGGACCGGCTGCGACAGCGGCAGCTTCCGTGTGGGTGGAGGGAGACACGGTCCTGCTGCCGTTCGCCCGCGAGGAGGCCTTCCTGCTCCTGCTCGACTGCGCCTCGGACCTCGGCGAGGTCACCTACCTCGATCCCGACCTCGGGCTGGTCGAGAGCGTCGTCACCTTCGTCGGCACGGGAGCGTGCTCCCTCGTCGTGAGCTTCCAGGGTCGGGCCGACCACATCGACGCCTTCTGCACCGTGGAGGCGCTCGACGGCGGCCCCGCGCCGAGGGCCGACGCCGTGGCCGACCTCCTGGCCCGCACGGCTCGAGCCCGTCTGGCCGTCAGCCGCCCGGGATGACGCTCGGCTTGGTGCCCGGCGGAGGCGGCGGTGCGGCGAGGTCGACGATCGTCGCGGGATCGATGGGCACGCCGCGGATTCGGGTCTCGAAGTGCAGGTGGGGCCCGGTCGACAACCCGGTCGAGCCGACGTAGCCCACGACGTCACCGCGCTTGACCGTCTGGCCCGGCTTCACGACGATCCGGCTCTGGTGGGCGAAGACCGTGGCCAGCGAGCGGCCGTTCACCATCACCGTCGTCAGCCCGTAGCCCCCACGATCGCCGGCCTGGATCACCAACCCATCGGCCGGCGCCAGGATCGGCGTGCCCATGCTTGCGGCGAGATCCGTCCCGGCATGGAGGCGCAGGATCCCGAGGATCGGGTGGACCCGCATCCCGAACGGCGAGCTGATGGGCGCCCCGGGGTTGGGGCTCTGCAGCACGATGCTGCCCGGGACGTAGGCGGGATCCGCGCGCTGCAGCGCGGCGAGCATCTGCTGGATGCCGTCCGAGGACTTCTCCAGCGCCGTCACCTGGGCGGCGAGGGCGATCTTGCGGATCTGCATCTGCTGGAGCTGCGCCGCCATGGTCAGGAGCTGCTGGTCGGCCTGCCCCCGCAGCAGCGTCGTGCGCTGCTGGTCGCTGCGAAGCTTGGCGACCGTGGCGGCAACCCTGTCGCGCTGGTCCTGGGCCGCCCTGCGGGAGCGGCTCGACTCGCCGGACGCTCGAGCGACGGTCTGGCGGGCCGAGGCCAGCTCCGCCAGGAGGCGCTGCTGGCGCTCGACCACCGCGCTCGCGTAGGAGCGGATCGCGCCGATGCGTGAGCCCGATGCCTTCGGGTCCTGGTCGAGCATCTGGAGGATGGCGTCGAGCGCACCCTGGTTGGCGCTGCCCCGGATGTAGGACTCGACGAGCTGCTCGCGCAGCGCCCGCTCGGCGTCGGCGAGCCGCCCGCGCGCGCGGCGCAACGCGAGCTGGGCCAGCCGGTCCCGGAAGTCCGCGCGCCGGAGCGCCGCGCGCGACACGCGCAGATCACGGTCGGCCGCCGCGACGCGCAGGTCCAGAGCGGCGACCTGACCCAGCAGCTCGTCGCGCCGCTGGCGCGTGGCGTCGACATCGGCGGTGAGCGCCGCCTCCGCCGCCGAGACCTCGTCGTACTGGCGCTTCAGATCGGAGGCGCTGCCGCCTGGATCCGGCGGAGGGCTCTGCGCCGGGCGGGCGGGCGCGAGGGTGGCCGTGCGGGCCGCGCCGGCTCGCGCGGCGGGGCCGCCGGCGACCGCGGTGGCCGTCTGGGCGCCAGCCACGACGAGCGCGCCGAGCACGCCGACGGCGGCCAGCAGGGTTCGGCGGCGGTGCTCGCGAGGGTGGGTCGTCATGGATCGGATCGGGTCGTGACCGGCACCCATCGGCGGGCGCACCCGTCCCTTGAAGGGACGCCGGTCCAGCCCGGCCCGTGGCGCAGAGCCACCGCAGGCCAGGGAACGTGGCGAAGCCTATGCCGGAACGGTGCTGCGAGCCCAGATCCGTGGCCGCGGTCGCGGCGCCGCGTCGTCGAAAGAACGCCCGGCCGGCAACTTCATCGAGCCGACATGGCGACCACACTCCGTCGAGGCCCGCATACGTAGCGCCGCATCGGGGTACCCTGGGCGCCAGACGTCGACCCGCCACGGAGCCCTTGTGGCCGAGCCCGCCCCGGACATCATCCACCTCGACGGCCATCCGCCGGCGGGCATCCTGCTCGGCGCGATGGACGCCCTGCCGCAGGCTCTGGCCGTGGTGGACCGGGAGGCCCGCATCGTCGCCACCAACCGGGCATGGCGACGGCTCGTCACGCCTGAGGACCACGTCGTCGGCGTGTGCGAGGGCGGCGATCTGCTGGCCCACCTGAGGACGGCTCGTCCCGCCCACGCGGCCGTGGCGGACCACGTGGCCGACGGCATGCGCCGGGTGCTGGCGTCGCGCACCGAGACCTTCGAGCTGCAGTACGAGGTCGACACGTCAGACGGGGTCCGCTGGTACCTGCTCACCATCGGCGCCATGCCCGGCGGCGGCGCGGTGGTGACCCGCCAGGACACGACGGTGCACCACAGCGTGCAGGACCTTCTGGCCGAGCTGGCGTTCCACGACCCGCTGACCGGCCTGCCGAACCGCATGCTCGTGGTCGACCGGCTCCGGCTGTCGATGCTGCGCGGTTCGCGCACGGGTGAGCGCCCGGCGGTCGTGTTCTTCGACCTGGACGGGTTCAAGCGGGTCAACGACCGCTTCGGTCACGAGGTGGGCGACCAGCTCCTGGTGCAGGTGGCCCAGCGCCTCCGCCACCACGTCCGCGACGGCGACACGTGCGGGCGCTGGGGTGGGGACGAGTTCGTCGTGGTGGTCGAGCTCGCCGACCTGGCCGCGGTCGACGGTCTGGTGCGGCGCACGCTCGAGGTCTTCGAGCAGCCGTTCCTGCTCGGCGACGTGGAGGTCTCCGTCGGCGCCAGCATCGGCGTGGTCGTCGTCCACGCCGACGAGCGAGCCGAGTCGGTGATGCGCCGCGCCGACGAAGCCATGTACACCGCCAAGCGCAGCCATCGGCCGGTGTGGATCGCACCGGACGTGCTCGTCCGCAACTGAGCGGCCCTCTGCGGTATCGGTGCCTCGGTCAGGCCCCGCCCGCGTCTCGCGTAGCGGCGGCGGCGAGGATCGCCTCGACATCGGCGTCCGCGACCGGTGAGAAGTCGTCGTACCACTGCCCGACGGCGACGAAGCGGGACGGCACGAGGGGGCACCTGAGCTCGTCGACCAGGTCCGCGAGAGCCGCGAGCGCCGATGCGGGAGCGACCGGCACGGCCAGCACCACACGGGCCACGCCGCTGGCGCGCACCACGGCGAGGGCGGCCCGGGCCGTGGAACCCGTGGCGATCCCGTCGTCGACCACGACCGCGGTCCGCCCTGCGAGGGAGACCATGGGCCGGACGGCGCGGTAGCGGGCCGCTCTGGTCGCGACCAGCTCGCGCTCACGCTCGGCGATCTCCCGGAACTGCCCGGCGGCGACCCGCGAGCTGGCCATGACCGCGGCATCGGCGACTTCCGCGCCGCCCTCGCCGACGGCGCCCATCGCCAGCTCCGCGTGGCCCGGCACCCCGACCTTGCGGACCACCGCGACGTCGAGCGCGGCACCGAGCGCGCGGGCCACGACGTCGGCCACCACGACGCCACCGCGGGGAAGGCCGAGCACCACGGGTCGGGCGCCCCGGAGGTGCTCGAGGCCGGCGGCGAGGCGCCGCCCGGCGTCGTCGCGGTCGCGGTAGCGCACGCCCGCGATGATGGCCTTCCGCCGGGCGACGCGCCCGGCGGCGTGGCGTTGGAGGCGGTCGTGCGCACGATCATCGAGCCGTTCCGCATCACGTCGGTGGAACCCATCCGCCTCACCACCCGCCCGGAGCGCGAGCGGCTTCCCCGCGAGGCGGGCTGGAACGTCTTCGCCCTGCACGCCGAGAGCCACATGGACTTCCTCGTCGAGTGCTCGAGGAGGTGGTCGCCATGGCGCGCCGGCTACGGGGCCTGCGCATGGTCGAGGAACCGCCCTCCTTGCGCCACTCCACGGCCCGGTTCCCACCCTGGACGGCCCTGCCCGGCGACCACGTAGCGTCGCAACCATCTTCTTGTGGCCACTGTGAGTGCCGGTGCGGTAGGATGCGCGCCGAGAACAGGCCAGGTGGCGGCAAGTGGGGAGGCGCCATGGGGCCGGACCGAGGTCCGGACAGAGAAGGTGGGCCCGCGGCCTCGTGGCGCGGGTCCGGTGGGCGTCGCCGGCCGGGGGCCGGCGGCGGAAGCGGCGTGGTCGTTGGCAGGAGAGGTGCGAGCATGGCAGCCGAGGCGAAGGACCGCCCCACGCTGGCCGACCTGCGCGCCATCGGGCTGTACGACCCGGCCGCCGACGGCGCCGACGTACGGCTCTTCCTCCTGGACTGGCTGGTGGACCTCGGCTGCTCGCTGGAGGAAATGGTGGCGTACAACCGCCAGGGCCGGCTCGCCGTCCTCGCCGGCGACCGCACCCTGCGGGAGCGCCCGTCGCTCACGGCGGCCGACGTCGCCCGGCGGACGAGGCTGGGCCTGGACGAGGTCGACCGGGTGGCGGCCGCACTCGGCTACCCCGCGCCCAGCGGCGCCGCCAGCGAGCGACGGTTCGGTGCCCGTGACCTGACCGCCTTCTCGGTCTACGCGCTGGGCACCGCCGTCCTCAGCGAGGCCGCCATGACCCGGCTCGCGCGTGCCGTCGCGTCTGCCATGGGCGCGCTGGCGGAGGCGGCCAACGAGCTGTTCGTCTCGGAGGTGGAGGGGCCGCTCCGTCAGCGCGGCTGGTCCGAGCTGGCCTTCGCCAAGGCCAACCTCGATGCTGTCCGGCTGCTGGACGCGCTGCCCGGGATGATGGACGCGCTGTTCCGGGTCCAGGTCGAGCGGGCCATCGAGGCCTCGCGGACGGCCGGCACGCGCCCCGACCCCGGCGAGGGGACCGCCCTGGCGGTGGCCTTCGTCGACCTTGTCGGGTTCACCTCGAGCGCCGACCGCGCACCGGCACGGGACCCGGCCGACCAGGTCGCCGCGTTCGCGACACGCGCGCACGACGTTGCTGCCCGCCACGGCGGCCGCGTGGTCCGGGTCGTGGGCGACGAGGCCATGGTCGTGGCGTCCGGACCGGTGGAGGCGTGCCGCATCGCGCTCGAGATGATGGAGGCGTTCGCCGACGGAGCCACCGGAGCGCCCCGTGCCGCGGTGGCCTACGGCCCGGTGGTCTCCAAGGGCGACCATCACTATGGCGCGGTCGTCAACGTGGCGGCCCGCGCCGTGGACGAAGCCGTGGCGGGCGAGGTCCTCGTGACGCAGGAGGTCCGCGACGCGGTCGTCGAGGCACCGGCCGAAGCACGCCCCACGCCGAACGACGGCACCCGGGGCAACGGAGCCGCCGGTGGCGACGGAGCCGCCGACGTCCCGGTCGACCGGCCTCCGGTCGGGCGCGAGCTCGTGTTCGAGGCGGCCGGCCGGCGGCACCTCAAGGGCGTCGCCTCGCCGGTCGCGCTCTTCAGCGTCACCCGCCAGCCCTAGCCAGCCCCTGGACGCAGTCACGCCGCGCGCATCAGGCGATGGTGGGCGACCAGCCGGCCGTGGCCCTTGTGGGCGCCGGCCGGGCGACGGTGGCGACACCGGGTCGCGGGACCAGTTGCGCCACCGCGCGGACAGCGCGCTGCGGGTGCGAGGATGAGCCCGTGGGCAACGAGGCCTCGACGGTCGTGCTCGGCGCGAGCGGGGTGGAGGCAGCGGACGTCGTTGCCGTCGCCCGCCGCGGCGCGCCCGCCGTGCTCGGCCCGGACGCCCGCGCCGCGATGGCCGCCAGCGCGGCCATCGTCGCTCGCCTCGCAGGCAGCGACCTGCCCGTCTACGGCGTGTCGACCGGTTTCGGCTCCCTCGCCAACACCTCGATCCCGCCCGAGCGGCGGGGCGAGCTGCAGAAGGCGCTCGTGCGGTCGCACGCCGCGGGCATGGGCCAGGCGGTGGAACCGGACGTGGTGCGGGCCATGGTCTTCTTGCGGGCCCGCTCCCTGGCCATGGGGTGCTCCGGGGCTCGGCCCGAGGTGGCCGAGATGCTGCTCGATCTCCTGCGTGCCGGGATCGTGCCCGTGGTCCACGAGCACGGATCGTTGGGCGCGAGCGGCGACCTCGCTCCCCTGGCGGCGGTGGCCCTGGTCCTGATCGGCGAGGGCGAGGTGGTGGACCCGGACGGCGACTCGGGCCGGTGCCCGGCCGCGGACGCCCTGACCGCCGCCGGACTGGAGCCGCTCGAGCTCGTGGCCAAGGAGGGCCTCGCCCTGCTCAACGGGACCGACGGCGAGCTCGGGATGCTGGTCCTCGCGCTGCACGATCTCCGGTTGGTGCTGCAGGACGCCGACGTCTCGGCGGCGATGAGCGTCGAGGCGCTGCTCGGAACCGACCGCGCCTTCGCCGCCGACCTCCAGGCCCTGCGTCCCCATCCCGGCCAGGCGGCCAGCGCGGCCAACCTGCGCGCCCTGCTGGCCGGATCGGCCATCGTCGCCAGCCACCGCCACGGTGACGACCGCGTGCAGGATGCGTACTCGCTACGCTGCACCCCCCAGGTCCACGGAGCGGCGCGCGATGCCGCGGCCTACGCGTCAGGGATCGCCGACGTGGAGCTGCACTCGGCCATCGACAACCCGATGATCCTGGCTGACGGGCGCGTCGAGTCGTGCGGGAACTTCCACGGTGCGCCGGTCGCGCAGGCGTGCGACCTGCTCGCCATCGCCGCCGCGGACGTCGGCGCGATCGCGGAGCGCCGCACCGACCGCCTCCTCGACGCCGCCCGGTCGCACGGCCTGCCGCCGTTCCTGACCGAGGATGCGGGGGTTCAGTCGGGCCTCATGATCAGCCAGTACACGCAGGCCGCGATGGTGGCCGAGAACCGGCGGCTGGCCGTGCCCGCGAGCGTCGACACGCTGCCGACGAGCGCCATGCAGGAGGACCACGTCTCGATGGGGTGGGCCGCGGCCCGCAAGCTGCGTCGATCGGTGGCCAACCTCGCCCGCATCGTCGCCGTCGAGCTCGTCTGCGCGTCGAGGGGTCTGGACCTCCGGGCGCCGCTGGCGCCGTCTGCTGCGACCGCGGCCGCTCTGGCCGCCGTGCGCGCCGTCGTGCCGGGCCCCGGCCCGGATCGGTGGCTGGCCCCCGAGCTCGCCGCGGCCGAGCGCCTCGTGGCGGACGGGACCCTCGTGGCGGCCGTCGAAGCCCGCACGGGCCCGCTGCTCTAGACCTCCGGAGGCGACCATGACCTCAGCCGCTGTGCCCGCTCCCGCCGGCGCCAGACCGGTCCGCGCGCCACGGGGCGCCTCACGGTCGTGCCGGGGATGGCCGCAAGAGGCAGCCCTGCGCATGCTCATGAACAACCTCGACCCTGAGGTGGCCGAACGCCCGGACGACCTCGTCGTGTACGGCGGGACGGGGCGGGCCGCCCGCTCGTGGGACGCGTTCGACGCCATGGTGCGAACGCTGCGGACGCTGGGCGACGACGAGACGATGCTCGTCCAGTCGGGGAAGCCCGTCGGGGTGCTGCGCACGTCCGAGTGGGCGCCGAGGGTCCTCATCGCCAACTCCAACCTCGTGCCCGACTGGGCCACCTGGGACGAGTTCCGCCGCCTGGAGGCCGAGGGCCTCACGATGTACGGGCAGATGACCGCGGGGTCGTGGATCTACATCGGCACCCAGGGCATCCTCCAGGGCACCTACGAGTGCTTCGCCGAGATCGCCCGCCGCCGCTTCGGTGGCTCCCTCGCGGGCACGGTCACGCTGACCGCAGGGCTCGGCGGCATGGGCGGCGCACAGCCCCTTGCGGTCACGCTCAACGGCGGGGTGGCGCTGTGCATCGAGGTCGACGGCGGCCGGATCCAGCGCCGGCTCGATTCGCATTACCTCGACGAGGTGGCCGGCTCGCTGGACGACGCAGTAGCCCGGTGCGAGCGGGCCCGCGCGCAACGGCGCCCGCTGTCGGTCGGTCTGCTTGCCAACGCCGCCGACGTCCTGCCCCGCCTGCTCGCCGACGGCTTCCCGGCCGACATCGTGACCGACCAGACGAGCGCCCACGATCCGCTGTCGTACGTCCCGAACGACTTGACGACCGAGGCGGCCGAGCGCCTCCGCACGGAGGACCCGGCCGAGTACACGCGTCGGGCCCGGGCGGCCATGGCCGTGCACTGCGAGGCGATGGTCGGCTTCCTCGACGCGGGAGCCGAGGTGTTCGACTACGGCAACAGCCTGCGCGCGGAGGCTCGCCTCGGTGGCTTCGACCGCGCGTTCGCATACCCGGGCTTCCTCCCCGCCTACATCCGACCGCTCTTCTGCGAGGGCAAGGGGCCGTTCCGGTGGGTGGCGCTGTCGGGCGATCCGGCCGACATCGCCGCGACCGACCGCGCTGTCCTCGCGGAGTTCCCCGGCGACGAGCCCCTCGGGCGCTGGATCCGCCTGGCCGGCGAGCGGGTGGCGTTCCAGGGCCTGCCCGCCCGCATCTGCTGGCTCGGCTACGGCGAGCGCCACCGGCTCGGGCTGCGCTTCAACGAGATGGTCCGCACCGGCGAGCTGTCCGCGCCGATCGTGATCGGGCGCGACCACCTCGACTCGGGCTCCGTCGCCTCGCCGTACCGGGAGACCGAGGCGATGGCCGACGGGTCCGACGCCATCGCCGACTGGCCTCTCCTCAACGCGCTCGTGAGTACGTCGTCCGGCGCGTCGTGGGTGAGCATCCACCACGGCGGCGGCGTGGGGATCGGCCGCTCCATCCACGCCGGCATGGTGTGCGTCGCCGACGGCACCGACCTCGCCGCGGCGAAGCTGGAGCGGGTCCTGACGAACGACCCCGCCACCGGCGTGCTGCGCCACGCCGACGCCGGCTACGAGCGCGCCGAGCAGGTGGCCGCCGAGCGCGGCCTGCGCGTCCCGATGGCGGAGGCCTGAGCCCGTGGCCGTCCGCGAGGTGCTGACCGTCGGCCACCCCACCCTGCGCCGCCGCGCCGACGATGTCGACCCGGCGGACGTCACGGGGCCCGAGGTCCAGGGCCTCGTGGACGACCTCGTCGACACCATGCGCCACGCCAACGGAGCAGGGATCGCCGCTCCGCAGATCGGGGTCCCGCTACGGGTGGCGACCATCGAGGTCGACCGCAACCCCCGCTACCCGTACAAGCCGCCGATCCCGCTCACGGTCCTCGTCAACCCGGTCGCCGAACCGCTCGACGACGAGGTCGTCGCCATCAACGAGGGCTGCCTGTCGGTGCCGGGCCTGCGCGGCGAGGTGCTGCGCCACGTGAACGTCCGCGTCCGTTGGCTCGACCGGACGGGCGCAGCCCACGACGAGGTCAAGCGCGGCCTCACGGCGGGCACCTTCCAGCACGAGCTCGACCACCTCGACGGCGTGCTCTTCCTCGACCGCGTCGACGACCCGCGCACGCTCACGACGTGGGAGAGCTTCGAGCGCTTCCACCGGGCCGCGTTCGTCGAGCGCATCACCGCCTTCGTCGAGCGCGTCGGGTCCTGAGCCCGTGCGGCTCTGGTGTGAGCAGGCCTGGCTCGGCGGTGACGCGCCGGACCGCGGCGTCCTGGTCGACGTCGACGGCGATCGCTTCGGCTCGGTCCAGGCGAACGTGGCGCGCCCGCCCGGCGGCGCCCACGCGCTGGCGGGACTGGTCCTGCCCGGCTTCGCCGACGCCCACAGCCATGCCTTCCACCGGGCGCTGCGGGGTCGCACCCACGGCGGCCGGGGCACCTTCTGGACCTGGCGCGACGCCATGTACGCACTCGCTCGGCGCCTGGATCCCGACCGCCTGCACCGCCTCGCCCGGGCCGCCTTCGCCGAAGCGGTCCTGGCCGGCTTCACGACGGTCGGCGACTTCCACTACCTCCACCATGGTCCCGACGGGCGGCCGTACGACGACGTGAACGCCATGGGGGCGGCGCTCGCCGCGGCGGCCGGCGAGGCCGGCGTGCGGCTCACGCTGATCGACGCCTGCTACCTGCGCGGTGGCTTCGACCGGCCGGTCGAGGAGCACCAGTGCCGGTTCTCCGACGGCGACGCCGACCGCTGGGCGGATCGGGCCGACGAGGCGATCGCCCTCGAGCGCCCCGGCCGCGTGCGGATCGGAGCCGCCATCCACAGCGTCCGGGCGGTGCCCCCCGAGGCGCTCGGCGTCGTGGCGGGATGGGCTGCCGCTCACGACCGGCCCCTCCACGCCCACGTCTCCGAGCAGCGGGCCGAGAACGACGCCTGTGTGGCCGCGACCGGATGCACGCCCACGGCGCTGCTCGAGCGCGCCGGGGCGCGGGGACCGACCTTCACGGCGGTCCATGCGACCCACCCGAGCGCAGCCGACGTCGCCCTGCTCGGAGCATCGGGCGCGTCGGTGTGCATCTGCGCCACGACCGAGCGCGACCTCGCCGACGGCATCGGCCCCGCGCGGGCCCTGCACGAGGCCGGCGCCCGGCTGTGCGTCGGCACCGACAGCCGCGCCGTCGTGGACCCCTTCGAGGAGACCCGCGCCGTCGAGCTCGACGAGCGCCTGGCCCGTGCGGAGCGGGGCAACCTGCCGGTGCGGAGTCTGCTCGACGCGCTGACCACCGGTGGCGCCCACAGCCTCGGCTGGGACACCGCCGGGCGGATCGCGCCCGGCCACGTCGCGGACCTCGTGCGCGTCGATGTCGCCGGCGTGCGCCTCGCGGGCGTGCCGGCGCGCGAGCTGCTGGCCGGCGTGGTGTTCGCGGCCGCACCGGCCGACGTGCGCGACGTGATGGTCGGCGGGCGGTGGATCGTGCGCGACGGGCATCACGAGCGGTTGGACGTGGCCGGCGAGCTGCGCACGTCCATCGCGGCCGTGTGGCCGTGACCGCGCTCGTGGTCGATCGCATCGGCCTGCTCGTCACGAACGACGAGACCGTCGGCGAGGGGCGCCTCGGCATCGTGCGCGACGCCGCCGTCGTCATCGAAGACGGATCCGTGGTCGCCGTGGTCCCGGCCGGGGCCGCGGGCGACGAGCGGCTCGACGCCGCCGGTGCGTGCGTGATCCCCGGCTTCGTCGACAGCCACACCCACCCGGTCTTCGCGGGTGACCGCAGCGCCGAGTTCGCCGCCCGGATGGCCGGCCGGCCCTACGCGGCGGGAGGCATCCACACCACCGTGGCGGCCACCCGATCGGCGTCCGAGCCGGAGCTGCGGGCCGGGCTGCGCCGGCGGGTGGCCGAGGCTCACCGCGGCGGCACCACCCACCTCGAGGCCAAGTCGGGCTACGGCCTGACCGTGGAGCACGAGCTGCGACTGCTGCGGCTCGCCGGCGAGATCACCGACGACACCACGCTGATGGCCGCGCACGTGGTCACCGCGGAGCGCGCCGGTGCGGCCGAGGAGTACGTCGACCTGGTGTGCGGCGCCATGGTCGAGGCCGCCGCGCCGCTCGCCCGCTGGATCGACGTGTTCTGCGAGCGGGGCGCCTTCGACGGCGACCAGACCCGCCGCGTCCTCGAGGCCGGACAGGCGGCCGGCCTCGGCCTGCGGGTGCACGCAGCGCAGCTCGGCCCCGGGCCCGGTGTGCAGATCGCGGTCGAGCTGGGCGCGGCCTCCGCCGACCACTGCACGCACCTCACCGGCGCCGACGTCGATGCCCTCGGGGGGTCCACGACCGTGGCCACACTGCTGCCGGCGAGCGACTTCTCGACACGCCAGCCGTATCCCGACGGTCGCCGCCTGGTCGACGCCGGAGCCACGGTCGCGCTCGCGACGAACTGCAACCCGGGGTCGAGCTTCACCACCGCCATGGCGCTGTGCATCGCCCTGGCCGTGCGCGACTGCGGGCTCACCGTGGAAGAGGCGCTCTGGGCCGCCACCGCGGGCGGGGCGCGGGCGCTGCGCCGTGACGACATCGGCCGGATCGCACCGGGCGCCCGGGCCGATCTGGCGCTGCTCGACGCGCCGTCGTACCTGCACCTCGCCTACCGGCCGGGCATGGATCTCGTCCTGGCCACGGTTGCCCGGGGTGCGCTCGTGTGGGCGCGCCCGGGACCCTGACCGCCAGACTGGACCGGTGGCGCGCATCGGACTCGTCCTCGGTGCCGGCGGCATCGTCGGTGGCGCATTCCACGCCGGGTCGGTGGCGGCTCTCGCCGAGGCCACCGGCTGGGACGCGCGCGACGCCGACGTCATCGTCGGGACGTCGGCCGGCTCCGTGGTGGCGGCGTCGCTGCGGGCGGGCCTGCCACCGGCCGATCACCTGGCCCGCATCACGGGCGGGCCGCTGACGGCCGAGGGAGCCCGCCTGCTCCGCGCCGCGCCGCCCCGGCCGGCCGCGTCGTTCGACCCCAGGGACCTGCTGGCCGGCGCGCGCCGGCCCGTCGCTCCGCATCTCGCGCTCGGAGCCCTCGTGCGACCGGGACGGGTGCGCCCGGGCGCCGCCATCGCGGGGATGCTGCCGGCCGGCCGCAACCCGACCGAGTCGATCGGCGACGGCATCCGCGCTCTCTACGGATCCGTGCGCTGGCCCGCCCGACCGCTGGAGATCTGCGCCGTCCGTCTCCGCGACGGGCACCTCGCCGTGTTCGGCAGGGAGGCAGGACTTCCGGAGGTCGACGTCGGCCGAGCGGTCGAGGCGTCGTGCGCGATACCGGGCTTCTTCCGCCCGGTGCGCATCGGTTCCGACACCTTCGTCGACGGTGGGGTGCACTCCCCCAGCAACGCGGGCCTCCTGCGTGACCGCGGCCTCGACCTCGCCGTCGTGATCTCGCCCATGTCCGTCGCCCCGGCGGCGTTGCGGGCCTCGCTCGGCACCGGCCGTTCACTGCCCGCCCTGATGCTGGGCCGCGAGGTTCGGTCGCTGCGCCGCGCCGGCACCACGGTCCTCGTGGTGGAGCCGGGCGTCGCCGACACACCGGTGATGGGCCGCAATGCGATGGACCCGTCCCGGCGGACGGTGGTAGCCCGTCAGGCCCGGGAGTCCCTGCTCCGGCGCATCGGTGCGGCGGGTCCGGACGTGGCCGGCGCGCTGGAGATCCTCGGCGGCGCCGGCACCCGGGTGCGCTGAGCGCCGGCGGTCGGACCGCTCCCGGCGACGACCCACCTGCCAACACCACCCAGGGAGCCCCTTCATGCGACGCATCCACGATCGACTCTGGTCCTGGGCGACCGACATCGAAGAGGGGACCCTGCAGCAGGCGGCGAAGACGGCGCGGCTGCCGATCGTCGTCGACCACGTGGCCCTGATGCCCGACGCCCATGTCGGCATCGGAGCCACGGTGGGCTCGGTCATCCCGACGAGCGACGCGGTCATCCCGTCCGCTGTGGGAGTCGACATCGGCTGCGGCATGATCGCCGCCCGTCTCGACGTCACCGCGCCGCAGCTCCCCGACAGCCTGGCTCCGCTGCTCCCGCGCATCGAGAAGGCCGTACCGGCAGGGGTGGGCAAGGGCCGCACGGGAGGAACCCGGGCGGCCGACCGCTGGCTCGGCGCGCACCGGCCCGCGTCTCGGCTCTCCGAGCGCCAGGCCCGCAAGGCGTTCGAGCAGCTCGGTTCGCTGGGCTCGGGCAACCACTTCTTCGAGGTCTGCCTCGACGAGGCCGGTCGGGTCTGGCTGGTGCTGCACTCCGGCAGCCGGGGCATCGGCAACGAGCTCGCCCGGGCGCACATCGGCAAGGCGCGGCACCTGGCCAAGGCCGACGCGGTGCCGCTGGAGGACCCGGACCTCGCGTACTTCACGCAGGGCACGCCCGAGTTCGACGCCTACATCGCCGACATGCTGTGGGCCCAGGAGTACGCGATGGCCAACCGGACCCAGATGATGGACGCGGCGTTGGCCGAGGTGGTGCGCTTCCTCGGGACCGGTCGCGAGGTGGAGCGCGTCGACTGCCACCACAACTTCACCGCCCGGGAGCGCTTCGACGGGAGGGAGCTGTGGATCACGCGCAAGGGAGCCATCAAGGCCGAGCGCGGCGACCGCGGCGTGATCCCGGGCAGCATGGGAACCCGCAGCTACATCGTGCGGGGCCTCGGAAGCGCCGCCTCCTGGCACTCGTGCTCGCACGGAGCCGGTCGGCGGCACTCACGGGGCGCCGCCAGGCGGCTCTTCACGCCGAGCGACCTCGCGGAGCAGATGGCGGGCAAGACGTGGCTCGCCGACCGCGCCGCCTCCCTGGTCGACGAGATCCCCTCGGCGTACAAGGACATCGACGAGGTGATGGCCGCCCAGTCCGACCTCGTCGAGGTCGAGCACTCCCTCTCGCAGATCCTCAACTACAAGGGGACCTGAACGCGCGGGGGGGGGGGGGGGGGGGGGGGGGGGGGGGGGCG
>JACPNX010000016.1 GCA_016185275.1 Actinomycetota bacterium
ACCTCGCCGCCGATGCCCTCCAGCAGCGCCCGGAGCGCGTAGGTGCCGTCCAAGGTGATGTCGACGTGGGCGTGGCGCTGCTCGTGGCGGCGCTGGGCGCGGTCCGCGGTGCGGGCGTCGTCGGCCAGGCCCGACCAGTACTCGACGGCCCGGGTGAGATCGTCGAAGTCGAGCGTGCGGGCGTGGTCGACGAGCATCGCCTCGGCGTCGGTGAACTGGTCGGTGACCTCGGCCCGGTTGGCCCGGCACAACACGTCGACCCGTTCGGCGTTGATCGACCCGTCGGTGAACGCCTCCGCGGTGGCGGGCATGGTGTGCAGCCGTCGCGCTCGCCGGCACCTGCGGTTGGCGTCGGCGCGCGACGAGCCGGTGGCGCGTGCCAGCGCGGCGGCCGCCGACCGCGACCCGTCGGCGGCCCACACCCGCCGGTTGTCCCAGGCTGCGATCAGGTTCGCTTCGGCTGCTTCGAGACGGGACCGCAGGCCGGCCACCTCGACCACCGCGGCGTGCAGCTCGGCGTCGCCGAGACCGCCCGCGTCGAGGCGCAGCAAGGCTTCCACACTCTCGCGAAGCTCGTCGACCTCCGGCAACGACATGGACGAAGCGTACACCAGTTCGTGTCGCCGGGGCAACCCGGTTGGTGAGTACCTTGATCGATCTCAGCGAGGCGACCGCACGTCCTGCCGTTGTCGCCGCGACCTCGCGAGGCTGCGCTGTTCCTGACGCACGACGGCCCCGACGCGGTCGAGCCGCGAGCCCAGGCGACCATGGCCGACGCACGCGGCGGAGCGCTCCTGCTGGGCCGGTCAGCCTGCCGTAACCTGGCTCTCGTGTACCACGGAGTGGTCAACGGGTGTCTCGGTCCGCGTGCCTTCCCGGCGGACGCCTTCAAACAGGACGTCGTGTGGTGACGCCCCGCCCCCTGGGCCGGTTGCGTGACGGGCTCGTACCGATGATCGCAGTGTGGGCCGGCACGACCTTCGTGCTCACCGCGCTGACGTTCGGCACGATCTCCGTGTGCCAGGCGAACGTCGGCGCCGACCAGCGGCAGTGCGCCACGGACTCCTACGCGCAGGTGGCGCGCCTGAGCATCATCGTGGCCGCCGCCGGCCTCGGGTTCGTCGCCGTGTTCGGGAGGCGGGGGTGGCTGGCGACGGCGGCGGCCGGCGTGGTCGCCGTCGGGATCCTTCTCGCCTGGGGCGGCGCGCAGTGACCAGAGATGCCTGGAGTGAGACGCGCTCCTCTTGCCGGGCGCACGCACTCGGGGTCAAGCACCGGAGCTCCGGCCTCAGGGCGGGCCGATGCGTCGCCCGCTCCCGCGCTCGAGTGCTGGCAGTGCCCGCCCGTGTCGACCCGCTCAGCTCGCCGGCGCAAGCCGTTGCTCCAGTCGGTCCCAGCCGGGCGGTGGGGGAACTTGGGGCGATCCGGGCGGAGCGCTGAAGCGGGCCACCGCGCCGGCCACCGTGAGACCGATCGGCGGTTGGTCCGGGAAGGTCGGTGCCCAGTCGTCGACCGTCGGTGACGAGGTGCCGGTGCGCGCCTCACCACGACGGACGGCTTCGCGGAAGAGGTAGTCGTGCGGCGCCAGGTCGGTCAGGCGCCCGTCGCCCGGCCATTCGGCGAGCACCGCTGGAGGTGCGCCGTAGAAGATCGGGGTGAACCGGGCCGGCAGCGACGGGTCCCGGGCGGGTTCGATCCGCTGGCGGAGGAAGAACACGAACCGAGCCGTGCCCTCCAGCGCGTCCAGCCGGCTCCGGACCTGGTCCACGATCGCCGTCGGGGCGTCGAGGGGCAGGACCAGCAGCAGCGAGGAGCCACGGGTGACGCGGCGGAAGCGGCCTCCGAGCACCGCTTCGACGGTGACCCGGACCTCGAGCTCGCCCGGCACGAGGTACGGGGAAGCCGCCGGCGAGGCGACGGTGATGCGCTGGACCCGTGCGACGACGGCAGTGTCCGAGTAGTCACGGAGCTGCGGGTACGAGCTGAACACCACCGCAGTCTGCGCATAACCGAAGTTGGTGAGCCTGATGAGATCGCGAGGGTCGCCGGGGGTGCTCTCCGGTCCGAGCGCGACCGCAGGTGCACCGGACGCGGCGCCGGCGTTGACGCCGGCGCGCGGACCGGTCATGGGACGGGAACCGCAGCCGGCCAGGACCGTGCCGACCGCGGCGATGAGCCGCGCGACGCGGAGGCTGTCCATTCGCCCCTTCTTGTGGTCGTCGACGCGGCCCTCCCGCCCTGCCCTGTTCAGGACGCCGCATGAGGTCGGAACTTGTCGAGCGACTGTGGGCATCCGTCATCTCCGTGGAAGCGTCGAGCGCGAGAGTGAGATGCCGGAGACGCCAAGGAAGTTCCATCCATCCCGAATTCCGATCGTCTGCACCCTGAGACCGACGCAGGAGCGCTGAATCGTGTGGCCTCGACGCCCTCGCGGACACTTCACCTATCCGACTCGATGGGGTGGCGTACGGCGCCGGTTGTTCCTCGCTCTGCACCTGTCGAGAACGTGGGAGACACCGCCCAGCCCCGACGGTAGCGACGTAGGTCAGGCCGAGGTGGACGACGACGAAGAAGCGGCTGACGCGTTGCCTCCACCGGTATGGGTGCGCTCGCCGGGAGGCTGGTCGGTGCCGCCCGGTGAGATTCCGATGTGGACCTGGGCTCCGCCGAGCGGTGGCCTCGAGCGGCTCGAAGACGTCCCCCGCTGGGTTCGCGTCTGGTCCCGCACGCCGTTCGTCGACCGCTGGGCGAACGCCTGGATGTGGCGCCACGGAGGCTTCGACGTCGAGCCACCGCCGGACCGGCCGCCAGCCGAGGCGACCGGATCGACCGACGGCGTGGGCGCGTAGACCTACTCCCGGTGCAGCGCCTCGCGCAGCTCGGCCTCGCGCAGCTCGGCCTCGGTGTCGCGCCGCGCCGGGCGGCCGGCGGTGATGGTCACGTGGTGGAGGGTGCCGGTCCACGGGAACGGCGGCTCGTAGGCGTCGCTCACGGGGAAGCCGCGGGCGTAGCCGACGCACAGGCCGCCGGCGCCGATCTGCATGCTGGCCCACGCGAAGGTGTCCGGCAGGGGAGCGGAGGCGACCACTTCGCCGTCGACCAGCAACCGACCCTCGGCGTCACCGGACACGCCGCCGCCGTCACCGGATCCGCCGGATCCGCGGGATCCGCGGGCGCCGCGAGACGGCGGCACGTAGGCGAACCCGAGATCGTGCCGGCCCGGCGGCACGACGTCCGGCGCGTCGATGCGGTGCGGGTCGCCGACGGCGCTCAACACGAACGTCAACCGGCCGTCGAGCACCACGAGCGCCCAGCCGTTGTGCCAGTCCCCCATGCCGCACAGCACGCCCTCGATCGCGCCCGACACCGCGGGCACCTCCACCGCAGCCACCCTCGGCCTGCCAGCGGGCCGCCAGCGCGGCCACCACCTCGGGGTGGGCGCCGGCCACGTCGTGCGCCTCGGCGAAGTCGGTGCGCAGGTCGAACAGGGCCCAGTGGTCGGCGGCGAAGTCGCGGCTGCCGGTCATCCGCTCCTCCTCGGCCAGCACGCCCTCCGACACGTGGTCGGTGGTGGCCTTCCACTGGTCGACGTAGATCGAGCGTGAGCCGAGCAGCTCGAAGTACTGGGCGTCCCGGGGGGCCGGCGTCGACGGGTCGGCGAACGTCTCGACCAGGCTGGCGCCGTCGACCCGCTGCTGCGTGACGCCGTCCACCACGGCCGGCGCCTCGACACCGCACAGGTCGAGGATGGTCGGCGCCAAGTCGACCACGTGGCAGAGCTGGTCGCGCACGGCACCGGGGTCGGCGATGCCGGCGGGTCCCCGCACGATCAGCGGCACCCGGCAGCCGCCCAGCCACGTGTAGCGCTTCCAGAGCCGGAACGGCGTGTTGCCGGCCCACGCCCAGCCCCAGGCGTAGTGGCCGTAGGCGCGCCAGCCGCCGAGCTCGTCGACCGCGGCGACGACCTCCTCGGGCGTCTCGGGGATCCCGAAGCCGAAGCGGTGCTCGTTGCGCGACCCGACCGGGCCGCCCTCGGCGCTGGCCCCGTTGTCGGAGATGACGACGACCACCGTGTCGTCGAGCCGTCCGATCTCGTCGAGCAGGCGGAGCACCCGGCCGATCTGGTGGTCGGCGTGGGTCAGGAAGCCGGCGAAAACCTCGTGCATGCGCGCCGCGGCCCGTTGCTGCGGGGCGGGGACGTCGTCCCACGGGTCGACCCACGGCGGCCGGGCCGCAAGCCGCGTCCCGGCCGGCACCACGCCGAGCGCCACTTGGCGGGCGAACACCTCGTCGCGCAGTTCGTCCCAGCCGCCGTCGAAGCGGCCGCGGTACGGGTCGGACCACGCCTCGGGCACCTGGTGCGGCGCGTGCACGGCGCCCGGCGCGAACAGCAGGAAGAAGGGCTTGGCCGGGGTGGCGTGATGCTGGTCGAGGACCATCCGGATGGCGGCGTCGGCGAGGTCCTCGCTCAGGTGGTAGCCCTCGGCCGGGGACCGCGGCGGTTCGGCGTGGTGGTTGTCGCGCACGAGCAGCGGCGCCCACTGGTTGGCGTCGCCGTGGAGGAACCCGTAGAAGCGCTCGAAGCCCATGCCGAGCGGCCACGACGTGAACGGCCCCGACGCGCTGCGCTCGTCGCGGGGCGTGAGGTGCCACTTGCCGACCGCGAACGTGTTCCAGCCGGCGTCGCGCAGCACCCGGGCCACGGTGGCCGCCGAGGCCGGCACGCGGCCGGTGTAGCCCGGATGGCGCAGCGGCAGGTCCGGCAGCAGCCCCATGCCGACCGCGTGGTGGTTGCGGCCGGTCAGCAGCGCGGCCCGCGTCGGCGAGCACATGGCGGTGACGTGGAACCGGTTGTAGCGCAGGCCCTCGGCGGCCAGCGCGTCGAGGACCGGTGTGGCCGCGGCCCCGCCGTAGCAGCCGAGCTGCCCGAAGCCGAGGTCGTCGAGCACCACCACGACCACGTTCGGCCGGCGGGCGCGCGGCCGGCCAGGCGCGCTCATCGCGCCGCTCAGCGACGGTCGAGCGCGTCGACCACCCGGTCGGTCTGGGCCTGCTGCTCGTAGGTGAGCCGGGCCAACCAGAACCGCAGGAACTGGGCCAGCGAACCTCGCACGAACAGCGCGGCACCGACGATGGTGAGCGACACGCCGATGAGTGCGAGCACGATGGCGTCGCGCTGGGTCAGCGAGTTGGTCGTGTTGTGCGACATGAAGTACGCGGCCACGCCGAGCACGACCCCGAGCGCGGCGACGGCGATGCCGGCGCGCAGCAGCAACGCATCGCGGCCCGTGGCCGGGTCGCGCAGGTGCATGTCGGCGATCTCCTGGCGGAACCGCTCGACCCGCTCGGGGCTCTCGATCATTGCCACCTCCGTGTCGTCCCGGCCGAGGGCCGAGGATCCGCTTGCGCTGCGCCCGCCCGCGGCGATGCCGGTCACTGGCCCAGGTAGGCGCCCGACAGCGCCCCCTCGATCTCCGCCGGCCCACCCTGCGCCTCGACGCGGCCGCGGACCATCAGCGCGGCCCGGTCGGCCACGCCCAGCACCATGCGGGCGAACTGCTCCACCACCACGATCGACACCCCCTCGGCCGCGACCTCGGCGACCAGACCGTAGAGCTCTTCGACGAGGATCGGGGCGAGACCCATCGAGAGCTCGTCGAGCAGCAGCAGCGCAGGATCGGTGGCCAGCCCGCGGGCCATGGCCAGCATCTGCTGCTCGCCGCCCGACAGCGTGCCGGCGAGCTGCCCGCGCCGGTCACGCAGGCGGGGGAAGCGGGCGAACGTGCGCGCCTCCACGTCGGCGATCGGGGAGCCGGTGTGGGTGGCCATGAGGAGGTTCTCCCGGACGGTGAGGTTCGGGAAGATGCCCCGGCCCTCGGGCACGAGGCACAGACCGCGCCGGGCGAGCTGGTCGGCGGTGGCACCGTTGACCCGGCGGCCGGCGAGCACCACGTCGCCGTCGGTGGCCCGGTGCAGGCCGGCGATAACGCTCAGGGTCGTGGTCTTGCCCGCGCCGTTGGGGCCGAGCAGCGCGAACAGGCACCGCTCGGGCACCACGAGGTCGACGCCGTGCAGCACCTCCACCTCGCCGTAGCCGGCCCGCACGCCCCGCAGCTCGAGCAGCGGCGGCCGGTCGGGCCGCCCTGCCGTCACGCGGGCCGCCCGGCGCCGAGGTACGCGCTCAGCACCGCGTCGTCGTGCTGGACCTCGTCGGGTGTGCCGCAGGCCAGCACCCGGCCGCCGTCGAGCACGTTGACGACGTCGCACGAGCCCATCACGAGGCGCACGTCGTGCTCGACGAGCACGACGGCCACGTCGTCGGCGGCCACCTGGCGCAGCAGGGTGGCGAAGCTGCGGGTCTCCGCGTCGTCCTGGCCGGCGGCCGGCTCGTCGAGGAGCAGCACCCGCGGCTTGGCCGCCAGGGCCCTGCCCACCTCGACACGGCGACAGAGCCCCGTGGGCAGCGAGGTGGCCAGCTCGCCGGCGACGTCGGCCAGACCGAGCCGCTCGAGGAGACCCTCGACGCGCGCGGCCACGTCGTCGCCGGCGCGCGCCCAGCGCTGCTGGGTCTCGGCCGCGACGAGCAGGTTCTCGCGGACGCTGAGCATGCCGAACAGCTCGAGGCGCTGGAACGTGCGGGCCACGCCGGCGCGGCCCCGCTTGGTGGGGCTGAGGTGGGTGATGTCGCGGCCGTCGACCACGACACGGCCCGACTTGGGGGTCACGAGGCCGCTGATGACGTTGAACAGCGTGGTCTTGCCCGCACCGTTGGGCCCGATGAGCCCGGTGACGTGGCCGGCCTCGGCCACGATCGACGCGTCGTCGAGCGCCTGGCACCCGCCGAAGCGCACGACGAGGTGCTCAACCGTGAGCCGCGCCACCGCGCACCCCCTCCTCGGGCAGACCCAGCACCCGGTCGAGCGCGGCCACGGCGTCGGCCGTCCACGGCTGCGTGATCCCCATCCACTCCAGCGCGGGCACGGGCGGGGCTGCCGTCGCGGGCGGCGCTGCGGGCACGGGCGCCGGCGCGGGCACAGTTGCAGTTGCGGCTGCGGCTGCGGGCGCCGGTCCCGCAGCATCCACCGCATCCACCGCACCCACCGCACCCACCGCACCGGCGCGGTGCTGGGCCACTGCCGCGGCCACCGCCAGCGCCACGACGAGTCCGGCGAGGAACGGCCAGCCGCCGAAGGCGCCGGCCAGCCGTCCCGCCCACAGCAGGCCCATCGCCGCGAGCATCGCGCCGAGCACCGGCGCGTCGCGGCGCAGCGGGGCCAAAGCGACGGTCACGTCGCTCGCCGCACCGGAGGGGTTCCGGCCGAGGCCGAGGCCGGCGAGCGCGGGGGCGATGGTCTGCCAGCGGGCCAGCAACGACGACAGGCGGGCCAGCGCGGGCAGCAGGCCCTGGAGTCCGATCCCGGCGAACAGTGCCCCGCCCACCATGCCGGCGCCGCCCACCACCACGAGCATGAAGATCGGCAGCCCGGAGACGAGGTCGAAGTTGCCGGGTGTGATCGACGAGAGCTGCGTGGCGTAGATGGCGCCGCCGACCCCGGCGATGGCGGCCGAGAGGGTGAACACGGCGAGGCGCGTGCGGACGAGGTCCATGCCGAACGTCGCGCAGGCCGCTTCGCTGTCGCGCATGGCGAGGAGCCGCCGCCCGAGCCGACCCCGCCGCACGGCGGACACGCCGAGCGCCAGCAGCGCGAACGCGCCGGCGGCGAGGAGCATCTGCGCGCGCGGCGAGTCGAACCGGTAGCCGAACAGGCGCAGCGGGGCGACGTCGACCGAGCCGAGGTCGAACAGCCGCAGCCGCAGGGGGCCGATCCGCACTGCGGGCAGGTTGAAGACCCACCGGTCGAGGGCGACCGCGAAGGCCGCCGTGGCCAGCGCCAGGTAGATGCCCGACAGGCGCAGCGCGGGCAGGGCCACCAGCGCGCCCACGGCCGCGGCCACGACCGCGGCCAGCACGAGGCCGAGCGGGCTGCCGGAGGCGCCGCCCACGTGGGCCATGACGACCGCGCCGATGCCCGCGAAGCTCAGCTGGCACAGCGAGATCTGGCCGGCGTAGCCGACGAGCGGCACGAGCGACAGGGCGATGATGCCGAACGAGAACACCTTGCCGTAGGTGACGAGGTCGGGCCGGCTCATCGTCGTCGCCATGACGATGCCCGCCACGAACACCGACCCCGAGAACAGCAGCGCTCCGGCGCGCGTGGGGCACGGGAAGCGCTCACGGCTGCGCACCCCGGTGCGCAGCCGCCGGTTGGGCAGAACGAGCAGCACGACGAACAGGAGGATGGCCGGCGCGGCCAGGCGCAGACCGGCCAGCGCGGTGTTGCCGGTCGGCAGGTAGCCGAACAGGTAGGCCTCGGTGAGGCCGATGACGATGGCGCCGACGAACGTCAGCGGGATCGAGCGCAGCCGGCCGAAGATGGCGGCCGCGTAGGCGTTCACGATGAGCAGCGACAGGGACGGTGCGTCGAGCGCGATGGCCGGGGCGATGAGGATGCCGCCCAGCGCGGCCAGCGAGGCGCCGATGGCCCAGCTCAACAGCGCGACCCGGTCGGTGCGGGCGCCGTTGAGCAGCAGCAGGGGCCGGTCGTCGACGATGGCCCGCATCGACACGCCGATGCGCGTGCGGTGCAGTAGCAGCCGCAGGCCGACGGCCACGGCCAGCGCGCAGGCGAAGGTGATGAGCTGGTGCGCCGTGACCGCGGTCGACCAGACCCGGATCTGGCGGCCGGCGAAGAACGTGCTCATCGGCCGGCTCTCGCCCGGCGGCCAGATCACCTGCGCCAGCCCGATCAGCCCGACGAGCAGGCTGATCGACACGACGAGGCGGACCGCTTCGCTGGCGTCGGCGAGGCCGCGCATGATGACCCGCTCGAGCAACGCCCCGAACAGCGGCGCGAGCACGAGCAGCACGGTGGCCAGCGCCAGGGGAGCGGGCCAGCCCCACGCGAAGCGGAGCTGCCAGTAGGCGAAGGCGGCGATCATGCCCTGCGCGCCGTGGGCGAAGTTGAACACGCCCGTGGTCGTGTAGGTCAGGACGAGGCCGCTCGAGATGACCGCGTAGATGGCCGACGTGCTCAGGCCGATGACGGTGAAGGTGAGGAACTTGTCCACCCGGCCCCGGCCGTCCCGTCGCCTACTTGAGGTCGGACATGGACCGCCCGACGTCGGCGAGGCGGGCGCCGGTCCCGTAGTCGCCCTTGAGCGTGACGACGCTCTTCGGGTCGCAGCGGAACAGGCCATCGGTCGGCTTCACGTCCATGACGTCGAAGCCGTCGCCGCTGGCCTCCACGACCGTGTAGCACTGCGACGTCTTCTGCTGGTCCACCCGTTGCGGCGCCGACAGCCCGCCCGCGTTCCAGTCGCGCAGCTTCTTGGCGTTGTCGTAGACGCACCGGCGGGTGAGGTTCGCCCCGCACGCACCGGCCGCCTTGGCGAAGATGAGCCAGGCCGAGAAGGCCTGCACGCCGAGCACGGCGCGGGCCTTGCCGGACGGCTTGTAGCGGGCGAACAGGTCGAGGTACTGCTGCAGCGCTGGGCTCTTGCTGGCCTCCTCGAAGGGCACGAAGTTCACCTGCATGAAGGTGCGCTTGACCGCCCCGCCGCCGGTCTTGACGAGGATCTGGTCGTAGTTGTTCGGGCCCGCGACGACCCACTGGGGCGTGAAGCCGACGCTGGCCATGGCCTGCTCCAGCTTGGCCAGGTTCTCGGGCTCGCCCACGTAGACGAGGCCCTTCACGCCCTTGGTCTTCATCCCCTGGGCGAAGGGCGTCCAGGTGGCCTCGCCGGTCGGCGTGTAGCGCTCGTCGTAGACGGTCTTGAAGCCGAGGCCCTGCTTCGCGGCCTCCTGCGCCTGGTTCTTCACGGTGAGGGTGGCCGGGATGTTGCCGGTGAGGTAGCCGACCGCGCTGCCCGATCCGGGGAAGCGCCGGGCGAGGTACTGGTACACGCCGATCGACTGGGCGTTCAGCGGGCTCGGCACCGACTGCACCTCGAGGTCGGCACCGCGGGCCTTCGGTTGCACGACGTAGCCGGCGATGTCGGGCAGCAGGCAGCGGAGCCGCTCGTTCTGGCCGGTGTCGTCGAAGACGCCGCCACCGCCGACCATCATGAAGTCCTCGGCGCACGACTCGATGACGCGCTGCTTGTACTCGAAGAGCTTGGCGTCGCGCTCCTGCACGACGATCTTGCGGCCGTTGATGCCGCCGGCCGCGTTGCACCACTTCGAGAACACCTCGGCCGCGTCGAACAGCTCCTGGTTCAGCCCGGGCCGCCCGGCGAAGCCGATGTCGCTGAAGGTCGCGATCTTGATGCTGTCGCTCGTGACGCCCTGGGCCGTGCTGCCGCCGGCGTTGCCGCCGCGGCACAGGCCCTCGAGCGTCCCGAAGTCGCCGGGACCGGTGCCCGAGCCGCCGGCGGTGGTGCTCGACGAGGACTGGTCGCCACCGCCCTGCTCGGTCTGCCCCGAGGGCCGGCCGCACGAGACGGCGACGAGGCCGGCGGCGACGACGACAGCGAGGGCCGCCCGTCTCGGCTGTCGCGAGGGCTCCGGTCGTGTGCTCGCCGGGGGAATGGTGCGGGCCGTGGGTGCAGGGGTGGCGATGACGGCTGGCCGCGCACCTCGACGTGGTGAGGATGCCATCGAGCGGAACGTAGCCTTGCCGTCGCCGCCGGTGTCCCCCACGATCGGACCACGGGGAGGTGCCGTGCCGCAGAGTGGGATACCGACAGGAGCCGGGTCACCGGAGCTCGGGCGCGCCCGGCGCGACCCGGTGGAGCTCGCACGGCGCCTCGAGCGCTGGTTCGGCGGCCGGCTGCCGGGCGGCGCCGAGGCGACCGTGACCGCGAGCTCGAGCGGTGCCGCCAACGGCATGTCGAGCGAGACGCTGCTGGTCGACGTGGTGTGGGAGGACGGCGGTGAGGCGCGCGTCGAGCACCTCGTCGCCCGGCTCGAGCCCGGCGCCGCCGACGTGCCCGTGTTCCCGGTCTACGACCTCGGCCGCCAGGTGGGCGTCGTGGGCGCGGTCGCCGAGCGGACCTCCGTGCCGGTGCCCACGGTGCGCTGGTACGAGCCCGATCCCGCCGCGCTCGGTTCGCCGTTCTTCCTCATGCGCCGCGTCGAGGGCCGCGTGCCCCCCGACGTGCCCCCGTACGACTTCGGCGGCTGCTGGCTCTACGACGCCGGACCCGCCGACCAGCGGGCGTTGCAGGATGCCACCGTGGCGGTCCTGGCCGAGCTGCACGGCATCGACCGGGCCGCCGACGTCTTCGGCTTCCTCGCCTTCGGCGACGGCGGCGGCGGGAGCGACGGCGACGGCGACGGCGGAGACGCTGGGCCTGGCGCGCTGCGCCGCCACGTGGCCCACACCGAGGCCTGGTACCGGTGGGCGGTGGCCGGTGGTCCCCGCTCGGCGTTGATCGAGCGCGGCTTCGCCTGGCTCGAGGACCACTGGCCCGCGCCCGAGGGACCGGCGGTGCTGAGCTGGGGCGACGCCCGCATCGGCAACGTGATCTACGACGGCTTCCGGCCCGCGGCCGTCCTCGACTGGGAGATGGCCGGGCTGGGCCCGCGCGAGCTGGACGTCGCCTGGCTGCTCGAAGCCCACCGCGTGTTCGAGGACCTGGCCGCGCAGTGGGACCTGCCTGGCATGCCGGGCTTCCTGCGGCCCGACGACGTGGCCACCACCTACGAGTCGCTCACCGGGCACGGGCCGCGCCACCTCGACTGGTACACGACGTACGCCGCCGTGCAGTGGGGGATCGTGTTCCTGCGCACGGGGAGCCGGTCGATCGCCCTCGGCGAGCGCGAGGCCCCTGCGGACGTCGACGACCTGCTGCACCACCGGTCGACGCTCGAGCGGGCTCTCGCCGGCCCGCCGGCGAGCTGAGGCGCGCCGCCATGCCCGTCCCCCTCGACGAGCTTCCGATCCACCAGGCGCCGCTCTCCATGCGCCACGTGGCCACGAGCGACCGCAACTTCTACGACCGCTACTACTTCAACGCCCACGACCGCACCGGCGACGTGTTCGTGGTGACCGGCCTCGGCGTGTACCCCAACCTCGGCGTGATCGACGCGTACGCAGTGGTGCGCCGCGGCGAGCGGCAGTGGGCGCTGCGGTGCTCCGACGCGCTGGGCGACGACCGCCTCTCGCAGCAGGTGGGGCCCTACCGCATCGAGGTCGTCGAGCCGTTGCGGGTGATCCGCCTCGTGTGCGACGGCGACGACCACGGCATCGGCTTCGATCTCACCTGGGAGGGGTCGTTCCCGGCCATCGACGAGCCCCGCCACGTGATGCACGCGGGCGGCCGCGCCATCCTCGACGCCTGCCGCTTCGCGCAGGTGGGCACGTGGCATGGGGTGCTGCGCATCGACGGTGTCGAGACGGTGGTCGAGCCCAGCGCCTGGGTCGGCACCCGCGACCGGTCGTGGGGCATCCGGCCGGTGGGCGAACCCGAACTGCCGGGTCGGGCGGGCGAGGAGCCGGCCGAGGGCTTCTGGTGGCTGTACGTGCCGCTGCGCTTCGAGGACCACGCGCTGGTGGTGATCGCCCAGGAGCAGGCCGACGGCCACCGCATCCTGAGCGAGGCCAGCCGGGTGTGGGCCGGCGGGCGCGTCGAGCAGCTCGGCTGGCCCGAGGTCGACATCGGCTACCGCTCCGGCACCCGCGTGCCCGAGCACGCGGTGCTGCACCTGGCGACCCGCGGGCGCACGGCGCTCGACGTGGAGGTCGACCTGCTCACCTCCGTCGCGCTGCACGTCGGCGCCGGCTACGGCGGCGACCCGGACTGGAGCCACGGCCAGTGGCGGGGCCGGGGTTGGGTGGAGGGTGCGACCTACGACCTGTCCGATCCCGCGATCGCGGCGCGCGTGCCGTTCGGCGTGATCGACCACGTGGCCCGCGCCCGCTGCGACGGGGCCGAGGGCTGGGGCCTGTTCGAGCACGCCTCGATCGGCCGCCACGATCCGACGGGGTTCGCCGACTGGTCGTCGGTCGCGCCGTAGGCCCGGCCCTGACCCGGCCTCGACCGGACCCGTGCGTCTCGCGCTTTCCCGACAGATGCGGCCAAGCGTTGGCCGCAAGTGTCGGGAAACAGGATCGGGCGGGCGGGATCGGGCGGGCGGGATCGGGCGGGCCGGGCGGGGCCGGGCGGGGCCGGGCGGGGTCCACTATATTGAAACCCGTTCTAGATCCGGACCCGGGAGGTCGCGCCGTGAACGAGCTCTGCGAGCAGCTGGGCATCGAGTTCCCCATCTTCGCCTTCACCCACTGCCGCGACGTCGCCGCCGCGGTGAGCCGGGCCGGCGGCATGGGCGTGCTCGGCGCGCTGGCCTTCAGTCCCGAGCAGCTCGACATCGAGCTCGAGTGGATCGACGCCCACGTCGACGGCAAGCCCTACGGGGTCGACGTCGTCATGCCCGTCCGCAGCGCGGATCGAGACGCGGGCCTGCACGACGCGTCGAAGCTCGGCGCCGAACTGCGGAGCATGATCCCCCAGCAGCACTGGGACTACGTGGAGAAGGTGCTGTCCGACCACGGCGTGCCGCCGCTGCCCGACGAGGTGGCGGCCGATGCCGATGGCAGCCCCATCGGCGAGGGGGTGCTCGGCTGGACCGAGGCCACGGGCAGCCCGCTGATCGACGTGGCCCTCGCGCACCCGATCGCCCTGCTGGCCAGCGCGCTCGGGCCGCCGCCCAAGGAGGCCATCGACCGGGCCCACGGCCAGGGCGTGCAGGTGGCCGCGCTGATCGGGCGCGTGGAGCAGGCCGTGCGCGACGTGCAGCAGGGCGTCGACATCGTGATCGCCCAGGGCTACGAGGCCGGGGGCCACACGGGCGAGGTGGCCACCATGGTGCTCGTGCCCGACGTGGTCGACGCCGTGGGCCCGGTGCCGGTGCTCGCCGCCGGTGGGATCGGCAGCGGCCGGCAGATGGCGGCGGGCATGGCCCTCGGCGCCCAGGGCGTGTGGACGGGGTCGATCTGGCTCACCACCGCGGAGTCGGGCACGTCCGAGATCGTGATGGACAAGCTGCTGCGCGCCCGCTCGACCGACACGGTGCGCTCGCGCGCCCTGACCGGCAAGCCCGCCCGCCAGCTGCGCACGGCCTGGACCGAGGCGTGGGAGGCGCCCGAGTCGCCGGGCACGCTGCCCATGCCCCTCCAGTTCATCCTCAACGCCGAGGCCATGCGCCGGGTGGCCCGGTCGGGCAACGAGGCGCTCACCGGCATGCCGGTCGGCCAGATCGTGAGCCGCATGGACCGGGTGCGCTCGTGCCGCGACGTGATCTTCGAGATGGTCGAGGAGTACATCGACACGGTCCAGCGCATGGGCCGGGCGACCTCGGTCGACGCCACTCCCTGAGCGGCCCGGTTCCGGGGCGCCGGACTCCCTGAGCGCCGGGGGCCCTGAGCGCCCGGCCGCGCTCGGGTCAGTCCGGGTCGGAGCGCAGGATGCCGAGGGCGAAGTACTGGGCGGCGCCGCCGTAGGCCTGGGCCAGCGCGGTGCGGGCCCCGTCGACCTGGTGCTCGCCGGCCAGGCCGCGCACCTGCAGGGCGGCCTCGGCGAAGCGGACCATGCCCGACGCACCGATGGCGTTGCTCGACAGGACCCCGCCCGACGGGTTCACCGGGAACGCACCGCCCATCTCGGTCTCACCGGCGTCGACGATCTTCCAGCCCTCGCCCGGCCCTGCGATGTCGTGGCCCTCGAGCCACATCGGCTCGTACCAGCTGAACGGCACGTACAGCTCGGCCACGTCGATCTGGCGGCGGGGATCGGTGATGCCGGCCAGGCGGTACACGTCGGCCGAGCACTCGACGCCGGCCTGGGGCCGCACCGGGTCGCGGCCGGGGAACTGGCCCAGCTCGCTGCGCATCGCCGTGGCCGCGATCCACGCCGGGGGGCGCGGCGCCCGGCGCCCACCGGCCTCGTCGGTCAGCACGACGGCGCAGGCGCCGTCCGACGACGGGCACGACTCGAGGAAGCGCAGCGGGTCCCACAGCATGGGGGACTCCTTCACCTTCTCCAGCGTGATGTCGGCGATCCGCAGGTGCGCGTAGGGGTTCTTCAGCGCGTTGAGGCGGTCCTTGACCGCCACCATCCACCCGATGTACTCGGGCGCCTGCGAGCGCTGGATGTAGGCGCGGATCCAGGGCGCGAACGCGCCGCCGGCGCCGATGCCGCCGCTGCGCCCGCCGGCCAGGCCCCACTGGGCGTTGCCTTCGGACTGCTTCTCCCACGCCACCGCCAGCACGCGCCGGTGGATGCGCGACTGCACGAGGTGGGCCGCCACCAGCACGGTCGATCCGCCGACGCTGCCGGCGGTGTGCACCCGCATGAGCGGCTTGCCCGCTGCACCGAGCGCGTCGGCCAGGAACAGCTCGGGCTGCACGATGCCCTCGAAGGCGTCGGGCGCCTTGCCGATCACGACCGCGTCGATGTCGGCCAGGGTGAGCTCGGCGTCGTCGAGAGCCCGGTCGACCGCCTCGCGCAACAGCCCGGGCATGGAGACGTCGTCCCGGCGCTTGGTGAAGTGGGTCTGGCCCACCCCCACGACGGCGCAGCGCTCGGCCATCTACTCACCCTCCAGGACGCAGACCAGGTTGTGCTGCAGGAGCTGGCCGTTGGTGGCATGGGCCAGCGCCCGGTCGGCCCCGCCGTCGACGATGCGGGCCGCGGCTTCGATGACCCGTGCCAGCCCGGCGACCATGACGACGTTGGCGGCCAGCGCGCCTCCTGACGGGTTGACCTCGGTGCCCTCGGGCAGGCCGAGCGACTGGCGCAGGACGATCTCCTGCGGGCTGAACGGCGCGTGCAGCTCGGCCAGGTCGAGCGGGCCGCCGTCGTAGCCGGCCTTGCGGGCGGCCAGCGCCGCCGACGTCGAGGTCGTGAGGTCGCGCATGCCCGGTTGGTGCGGCTCGATGCGGTGGTCGATCCCGCGGATCCACGCCGGCCGCGCGCACAGCTCCCGGGCCCGCGCGCCCCGCGCCAGCACGAGGGCGGCGGCGCCGTCGCCGATGGGCGGCAGGTCGTGGCGGCGCAGGGGCTCGCGCAGGTACGGCTCGGCCAGGAGGGCGTCGACGTCGGCCTCGCCGGTGAGCTGCGCGTTCGGGTTGGCGCGCCCGTTGCGGCGGCTGCGGGCGACCACCTCGGCGAAGTCGCGCTCGGTGGCCTTGCCCGCATCGAGGAGCGCGCGCGCCTGCAGGCCGGCCAGCGACGCAGGGTCCACGCCGAGCGGGGCGAGGTAGTAGGGGTCGAGCTGGTGGGGCCACAGCTCCATCGGCTCGGACGCCGACGACTTGCCCGACGAGAACACGAGCGCGGTGTCGATGTCGCCGTGCTGCAGGCGCACCCACGCCTCGTACAGCGCCCAGGCGCCGTCCATCTCGACGTGCGACTCGGCGATCGGCGGCCACGCCCCCGACGCCTCCAGGTTCTGCACGAAGGCGAACGGCCCGCCGGTGAGGTAGTCGCAGCTTCCCGAGCAGGTGAAGCCGATCTCGCGCCGGTCGAGGCCGGCCATGGCGATGGCGTCGGTGATGGTGGGGACGAGGAGCTGCACCTCGGTGGAGGGCGACCGGCGCACGGCGGGCGTCTGCGCCCAGCCGACGACGGCGATGTCGGTAGCGGTGCCGGTGGCGGCCATCAGAAGACGTGGTCCCGGTACTCGTCGGGCGGCGCGTCGGGCTCACCGGTGGGCTCGAACGAGTCGATCACGCTCGACACGCCGCCCCAGCCGCGGCTGGAGATGCCCTCGGTGGAGCGCTCGGACTCGGGCTTCCACACCGCCTTCACCCGCAGCCCCATGCGGAGCTCGTCGTGGGGGACGCCGGTGATCTCGACGCCGACCAGCGTGGTGTCGGCGCCGTCGAGGCGGACCGAAGCGTGCACGAAGGGCTCGGTCTCCTGCTGGCCGTAGTAGGCGATCGGCGTGATGACGGTGAAGCCGGTGAGGATGCCGCGGTCGGACACCTCGACCTCGTGGTCGGCCGCCGTGGGCACGACGCACATCGGGCAGTAGCCCCTCGGCGGCACGTAGACGCGGGAGCACGACGGGCACCGGTGGCCGACGATGTGGCCCTCGAGCAGCCGGTCCACGAAGCGATCGAGCGACGGGGGCAGCGCGTCGCGGTACGTGAGCGACACGAGGTGCTCCATCACCAGGTGCTGCTTCGCGGTGCCGGTCGTCGTGGCGCCGGTCGTCGCGTCGCTCATCGCCGCGGCTCCCAGGCTTCGATGTCGGTGACGAGGCCGGTGGGTTCGCCCCGCCAGCGCGGCGTGACCACCATGCCGGTGTGCATGGCCTCCGGCGTGCCGGCGTCGACCGCGTGCACGAGCGCGGTGTCGGCGCCGTCCGGGCGGATCAGCGCGACCGCGAAGGGCCGGTCGAGCGGGTGCTTCGGCTTCGGCTCGGCCACCCAGGTCCAGGTGGTCACCGTGCCCTGCGGTCCCACCTCGACCAGGTCGGGGTCCACCGGATCGCCCGTGTCCGGGTCGTACTCGAGCGGCGGGACCAGGACCCGGCCGGTCCGGCTGCGGGCGCCGAGGAGACGCTGCTCGCGCAGCCCGGCGAGGAAGCCGCCGATGACCGGGCCCACCGTGCGGGTGTAGGGGAACTCGAGGCGGTTCTCGACCGTCCTCGTCTGTCCCGGCGATGTCTGTCCCGGCGGTGTCGGTCCCGGTGCGGCTGCCGGCTCGGTCACGCCGGAATGAGAACACATTCTAGTTCCGTCGGCAAGCGGCTACGCTGCGCCCCGCATGGAGCTCGGACTGCAGCTCGGCTACTGGCAGGCCTCGCCGCCGGCCGGCGTGCTCGACCTCGTGCTCGAGGCCGAGCGGCTCGGATTCGCCGCCGTGTTCGCGGCCGAGGCCTACGGATCCGACGCGTTCACGCCGCTGGCCTGGTGGGGTTCGCACACCGGGCGCATCGGGCTGGGCACGTCGATCGTGCAGATCTCGGCCCGCACGCCGACCGCCACCGCGATGCACGCGCTCACGCTCGACCACCTCTCCGGCGGGCGCGTCGTGCTCGGCATGGGCGTGTCGGGCCCGCAGGTGGTGGAGGGCTGGTACGGGCAACCGTTCGCCCAACCGCTGGCCCGCACGCGCGCCTACGTCGACGTGATCCGCCAGGTGCTGGCCCGGGAAGCGCCGGTGCACCGTCCCGGGCCCCACCATCCGATCCCCTACGACGGCCCCGGCTCGCTCGGGCTCGGCAAGCCGCTCAAGCCGATCGTGCACCCGCTGCGGGCCGACCTGCCCATCTGGCTCGGCGCCGAGGGCCCGAAGAACATCGCGCTCACCGCCGAGATCGCCGACGGCTGGCTGCCCATCTACTACTCGCCCCGGGTGGCGGCCACCTACCGGACCTGGCTGGCCGAGGGCTTCGCCCGGCCGGGGGCACGGACCACCCCCGACCGCTTCTCCATCGCCCCGACGTGCCAGGTCGTGGTCACCGACGACGTGGACGGCACGCTCGAGGCCATGAAGCCGATGCTCGCGTTCTACATCGGCGGCATGGGCGCCAAGGACGTCAACTTCCACAAGGACGTGTTCGCCCGCATGGGCTACGAGGCCGAGGCCGACGAGATCCAGGACCTGTTCCTGGAAGGGCGCCGCGACGAGGCGGTCGCCGCCGTGCCCACGCAACTCGCGGCGGACATCTCCCTCGTCGGCTCGATGGCCAGGATCCGCGACGACCTGGCCCAGTGGGAGGAGGCCGGCGTGACCATGTTGATCGTCAGCGCGCCGTCGGTCGAGCAGCTCCGCACGGTCGCCGAGGCCGTGCTCGGGGCGTAGGTCCCGCACGGTGGCGCAGCCCGAACGGTGAACCGGTCCCGCACGGTGGACCGCACCGGTTGGCCGGCGCGGTGGCCGGACCTACGGTCGGCGCCTCGTCGTCCACCCGGGGGAGCACCGTGAGCGAGATCGGGTTCTGGAACATCGCCGAGCAGCGGCCGTCCGACCTGGCGCTGATCGACCCCGACGGGCGCCACGTCACCTACGGCGAGCTCGGCGCCGAGGCCAACCGCCTGGTGCACGGCCTGCGCGCCCTCGGCCTGGGGACCGGCGACGTGGTCGCCACCGTGCTGCCCAACGGCGTGGAGATGTACGCGCTGGTCTTCGCCGCGCTCCAGGCCGGCTGGTACCTGACGCCGATCAACTTCCACCTGGCCGGGCCCGAGGTCGCGTACATCCTCGACGACAGCGGAGCCAAGGCGCTCGTGGCCCACGAGCGCTTCGCCGACGTGGCCGAGGCCGCGGCCAAGGAGGCGGCGCTGCCGGCCGGGGCGCGGTTCTCCGTCGGCACCATCGCCGGCTTCCGGCCCCTCGCGGAGCTCACCGACGGCCAGCCCGCCACCGCTCCGGCCGACCGGACCGCCGGGGCGGCCATGCACTACACGTCGGGCACCACCGGGCGACCCAAGGGCGTGCGCCGCCGGCTGCCCGGTGTCGACCCGAACATGATCGGTCTGGGCATGGCCGGGTTCCTCGGCATGTTCGGCATCCAGCCCGGCGACGGCCACGTGCACGTCGTCGGTTCGCCGCTGTACCACACGGCGGTGCTGCTGTTCTCGTCATCGTCGCTGCACCTCGGCCACCCCGTCGTGGTGATGGACCGGTGGGACCCCGAGGAGATGCTGCGGCTGATCGAGGCCCACCGGGTGACCACCAGCCACATGGTCCCCACCCAGCTCCACCGCCTCCTCGCGCTGCCCGACGAGGTGAAGCGCCGCTACGACCTGTCGTCGCTGCGGTGCATGATCCACGCCGCAGCCCCGTGCCCGCCCGACGTGAAGCGGGGGATGCTCGAGTGGTGGGGCCCGGTGATCTACGAGTACTACGGCGCCACCGAGGGCGGCGGCACGATCGTTTCGCCGCAGGAGTGGCTGGAGCGGCCCGGCACGGTCGGCCAGGCGTGGCCTGGCGCCGAGATCCGCATCCTCGACGACGCCGGCGCCGTCCTGCCCCCGGGCGAGATCGGCACCGTGTACATGAAGCTGCCGGAGGCGGCCGGCTTCGAGTACCACAAGGACAAGGGCAAGACCGAGGGCAACCGCCGGGACGGGTTCTTCACCGTCGGCGACGTCGGCTACCTCGACGCCGACGGGTACCTGTTCCTGTGCGACCGCAAGGCCGACATGATCATCTCCGGCGGCGTGAACATCTACCCGGCCGAGATCGAGGCCGCGTTCCTCAGCCACCCGGCGGTCGGCGACGTGGCCGTGTTCGGCATCCCGCATCCCGACTGGGGCGAGGAGATCAAGGCCGTGGTCGAACCGGCCGCCGGGGTGGAACCGGGACCGGAGCTGACCGACTCGCTCCTCGCCCACTGCGGCGAGCGCCTCGGCCGGTTCAAGATCCCGAAGACGATCGACTACGTCGACGAGCTCCCGCGCGACCCGAACGGCAAGCTCTACAAGCGCAAGCTGCGCGACCCCTACTGGGAGGGTCACGAGCGCGCCATCTGAGCGCGCGCCGACGGTTCATGCAGCTGTCCAGTGTCCCGTAGCTACTGGACACTGGACGCCCGTAGGATGCGGTTGTGCCGGGTCTTCGACTCAGCTCCGACCAGCAGGTCGAGTTGGCCGTCGACGAGCTGGCGCGCCTCGGCTCGCGAACCCCGCAGCTCGATGTCGTCCCCCGCCCCTCGGGGCGCGTCGAGCTCCGCTCGCTCGAGGGCGCCGGCGCGTCGGCGAGAGTGATCGCGTACGACGCGGTGGGCGAAGCACGCGTCCGCCAGCTCATGGCGACGGAGGCCCGTGGGCCGAAGGTGGTCGTCGCGAACCGCATCAGCGAGGCGGCGCGCGCACTGCTCTCGGAGGCGGGGTGGAGCTGGTACGACCGGAGGGTCGGCGCGCGCCTCGTCCTGGGGCGACACGTCTTCCATCTCGCGCCCGAGTCGAGGTCGAGCGAACCACACGCCCGCCGGATGCCCGCTCCCGCCGCCGACGGCCCCATTCGAGGTCGAGCCGGCATCGCGTACGCGGCGGCGCTGCTGTGCCGGCCGAGCGAGCCGCCGAGCTTGCGGTCGATCGCCGCCGAGGTGGACATGTCGCCGACGAGCATCAGCAACGCGGCCAGGCTCCTCGCCGAAGCCGGACTCGCCGTCGACGGCAGGCCGGAGGTACCCGACCTGTTCTGGGCGCTCGCTGCCGTCTGGGGACCCCTCAAGGCCGCCGCGGTCGGCACCGCGCCGGACCCGCATGAGAAGTGGATCAGGCCGAACTTGGAGCGACTCGGCGAGGCCGGGTGGGCACTCGCCGGCGACTTGGCGGCACTTGAGTTCGGCGCGCCCCTCGTCACCGCCGACGACCGCCTCTCGCTGTGGGTGCCCACGCAGGCAGAGCTTCGCCGGGGAGAGCGGCACCTCGGAGCCAGCCCACGGGGCGACCAGGCTGCGACGATCTCGGTCCCTCCGACCCCGCTCGTCACCCGGTGGCGGCAGCAACCGATCCGGGGCGAGTGGCCGCTCCCGCACCCGGTCTTCGTGGCGCTCGACCTCGCAACCGCAGCCGGCCGCGGCCGAGAGATCCTGGACCAATGGACCCCGGAGGGAGCCGAACCTGTCTGGCGTGGATAGCGACGCACCGCTCGTCGTCCTGCCGGAGGTCGAGTTCAGGCGCGCCCTGATCGCACCAGGGTCCGCGGCGCGTTCGTCCGTAGAGCGCCGCATCGATGACGCGGGACGCATCCGGATGCGCGTCCGCGGTCGGCGGCGCCACGACGGGGACGTCAACCAGCGCCTTCGACCCAGGAGGTCAACGTGACGGAGAGCCCGCGGACGGAACGTCACGAGGAGTGTCCGGCGGACGCCTGGACTCTGGCTGCGCTTTGACGGCCCCCTGAGCTTCGAGTCCTTCCGGGACCTGCACGCGGTTGCAGTCGTCGGTCGCTCGGCCTACAGAAAGTCGAGCGCCTGTGAACCGCCGTCGCTGACATGTTCCGTCCACCGAGCACCGTCCCAATAGCGGAATTCATGCCGGCCCAAGGGATCCGGCGCCCACCGAGCTGGCGGCGGTGGTGGCGGGGAAGGCGAGCCCAAGTCTGGTGCCTCCTCAATGACGCGAGAAGACGACTCGACTGGCGAGCCAGGCCGTCGCTCGGCCGGTAGATCGGTGAGCTGATTGTCGATCTGATCCTTCCACCGTTGCATCTCATTCAGTTGCGAATCGATGGCCATCTTGACCCGCCGGTACGGTGCCAGCGCCTCAGCTTCGCGCTTGCTGATCGACTGCCGCGACGACGCGCGCGCTCGAGCGAGAGTGCCTCGCCCCTTGGAGGACATGAACGTGCCTACGAGGGTGCCCGAGGAGGACGCCTTGGCTCGGGCGCTCTTGGCATTGCTGCGAATGGCCTGTTCGGCCTCGGTCGCCTGACGCTTGAGCTCACGCAGCTGCCGCTGCGCCTCGGTGATCTGGCGCTTGAGCATCTGAGCGCGGCTCTTGGTGTCAATCCCAGCGGTTACCTGCTTCTGCGCTGAGTCGGCTGCGTTGCCGAAAATGGCATCTGCGGCCTTTGCGATGTCCTTGGCTCCCACGGCGAAGGTCGCCTCGTGAGGAGTCGATGGCGCGCCGGCCGAGGGACCGCACGTCGTTGCGTGGAGACCCGCATCGATCTGCGGACGCAGCCGGATGCGCGGCGCGGTCGGCGGCCTCACGATGGGGACGTCAACCAGCGCCTTCGACCCAGGAGGTCACCATGTACATCGCACTGGTCGAGTTCCCGCCTGTCCCACCCGAGCGCGACGCCGCGTTCAGGGACTGGTTCGCGTGGTCCAACGAACGCCTCGAGAACGTCACGGGGCTCGCCGGCCGGCGGCTCCTCGTCGGTGAGGACGGCACGTACACGGCGATCGTCGAGCACGACACCGCCGCCACCTTCGGCGACATGCACGCCAGCCCCGAGGCCGTCGCCATCCAGAGCCGGCTGGCCGCCATCCTCGCCGAACGCCCCCGGGCGAGGTCCTTCGAGCTCGTCGACGAGCTGAAGGTGTCCGGCTGCTGCGGTGGCCACAGCGACGCGGCAACGACGCCGGCCGATCATGCGGGTCACGCGGATCACGCCGGCCACCCGGGTCACCCGGCGAACGCCGGGCACGCCGGGCACGCCGGGCACGCCGGGGCACAGCTCACCGGCGAGGCTCCGGTGCCCGCGATGGCGGGCAGCTGCTGCCACCCGTGACACCACCACCGCGTGGCAGCCACGACCGCACCGGCCGGGGCGCCGCTCCCCGCCTCAGCCGGTGCGGCCCGCGCCGAACAGCAGCCCGTAGTCGGCGCCGTGGCGCAGGTGGTGGCCGCCGTCGATCGGAAGGTTGACGCCGGTGATCCAGGAGGACTCGGGGCCGGCGAGGAAGCGGACCGCCTCGGCGATGTCGTCCACCGTGCCGACGCGCCCGAGCGGCATGCCGGCGAGGTAGTCGTCGAGCAGCGGGCCGCCCGCCGTGATGGACGACATGAGCTCGTCGTCGACGATCCCCGGTTGCACGCTGTTGACGCGGATGCCGTCGGCACCGAGCTCTTCGGCGGCGCTGCGGCACACCATGTCGATGCCGGCCTTCGCCGCGCCGTAGGCCCACAGCCACCGGTGCGGGAAGGCGCCCGCCCCCGACGACATGCCGATGATCGACCCGCCGCCCGCGGCTCGCATGGCCGGCACGGCGTGCTTGATGCACAGCATGGTGCCCACCAGGTTGAGGTCGACGGTGGCCCGGATCGCGCCTGCATCGGCGGACTCGAAGGGCCCGATGTGCGACGAGCCGCCAGCGTTGGCGAACAGGATGCTCAAGCCGCCGGTGGGTTCCGCGGCGAAGCCGACCGCGGCGGCCACGTCGTCTTCCACCGTGACGTCGGCGACGACGTGGCGGATCGATCCACCCTCGCCGACCGCCTGGCCGATGGCCTCGACCGCCGCCGCCAGCTTCGCCTCGGTGCGCCCGCAGATGGCGACGTGGGCGCCGTCGGCGGCGAGGCGCCGGGCCGTGGCCAAGCCGATGCCGCTGCCCCCGCCGGTCACGAGCGCGGTCCTGCCGGTGATCGATGTCGTCATGGGCCCAACCTGCCACGGCGAAGGGTGGCTGGGCTTGCCCGCGAACCGCTCAGCGGCGAACCGCTCAGCGGCGGCTCGACCGACGTGTCGCCGTCGCCGCGCCCGGCGCCGCGGCAGTCGCCGCGGCCGGCGTTGCGGCGTCACGGCCGGCCGATCGCCGCGCCGCACCGTTGCCCGACCGGGCCCGCGGGGCGGCCGCCGGGCGGGCCAGCTCGGGGTGGGCGGCCAGCAGCAGGCGTGCGGCGCGCTCGAGCTCGTCGCCGATGGCGCGGACCTGGAGGCGGCCGTTGGCCCAGCTGACCAGCGTCGAGTACCAGACGTGGCCGAGCACGGCGACGATGTCGGCCAACTCCGCCTCGGACAGGTTCGCCAGGATCGGCGACGTCATCGCGCTGATCCGGGTGCTCACCTCGTGGGCGGCCTCGCCCACCGTCGGGTCCGATGCGCCGAGGGCGCGCACCAGCGCACGGGCCAGCGTCGGGTGCCGCTCGATCGATCGGCAGGCCCGGCGCAGCACGTCGACCACCTGGTCGGCCGGCGTGGCTCCCCGGGCCGGTTGGCGGGCCAGGCGCTCCTGCAGCTCGGTGGTCCACTCGGCCATCGCCGCGGCGAGCAGGTGGTCCTTGGAGCTGAAGTACCGGTAGATCGTGCCGAGGGCGACGGCCGACGTGTTGGCCACCTCGCGCATCTGCACGGCGTCGTAGCCGCCCTCCGCGGCCAGCTGCAGTGCGGCGCGGATGACCCGTTGGCGGCGCACGAGCTGGTTGCCGGTGAGCGGGGTGCCGTCGACCGCGGTGGCCACGGCGGTCACCGTACCGGCGGACCGTTCCCCGGTACGGGAACCGGCCACCACGTTCTCGCTGGCGTCTCGACGGGCATGCGAGGGTGGGCGCATGCCGGGACCGGACCAACGCCACCTCGGTCGGCTCTTCGACGAGGCGCCCGAGCTCTACGACCGCGTTCGGCCGACGTATCCGGACGAGTTGTTCGCCGATCTTGTCGCCATCACTGGCATCACCGAGCGCTCGTCGGTGCTCGAGGTCGGCTGCGGGACGGGACAGGCGACGCGGTCGCTGGCCACACTCGGTTGCTCGGTGATCGCAGTCGAGCGCGGCGCAGGCATGGCGGCATTCGCCCGCCGGTCGCTCGGGACCGCCGCGAACGTGGAGGTCGAGAACTCTTCGTTCGAGGAATGGGACGACCGCGGACGCCGAGTCGACCTTCTTGTGGCGGCCGCCTCATGGCACTGGGTCGACCCATCGGTCAGTTGGCGGCGGGCATGGGAGCTGCTGCATCCCGGGGGATGGATGGCGGTTCTCGGGCACGTCGTGGTCCGACGACCCGGCGAGCCCGAGGTGTACGCCAAGACGGCCGATCTGCACGAGCGATTCTCGCCTGGCCATCCGGACTGGCGTGACCCGCCACTCGAAGATGAGGTCCGCGCCACCGGTGAGGGTTGGGGGCCGCCCAACGACCCGGCCGGCCTGTTCGGTCCGACGGTGGTGCGGTGGTATCCCGCAGTGCAAGTGGTTCGACGCAGGGGGCTTCACCGATCTCCTTCGCTCGACGTCGCTGTACCGGAGCCTCGACGCTGTGGTCCGCGAGCCCCTGCTCGACGCGATCGCGGAGCGCATCCGCACGCGGATGGGTGACTGGGTTTCTCGGCGCTACGTGGTCGTCCTGCGCGCCGGTCAGCGCGCGGATCGACCAGGTTCGAGCTGACCCTCCCGACTCGTCTGCGCACGCGTGCCGAGCCGACCGCGTGCGCCTCACGGGCCGGGGCCGGCTGTGGCTGGTTGGGTTTGGTGGTGGTGGTAGGTCCAGTGGTTGTGGTGGGGGCAGAGGAGGCGGCCGTTGTCTTGGGTGGTGGTGCCGCCGTGGTCGTAGGGGACGATGTGGTCGATGTCGCAGTGGTGGGCGGGGACGTTGCAGCCGGGGTGGGTGCAGTGGCGGTCGCGGACTTCGATGGCGCGGCGGAGGGCGCCGCGGAAGAACCGGGTGCGGTGGCTGACGTCGATGACGCGGCTGGGGGTGGCGAACACGACGCGTTCGATCTCGGCGTCGAAGACCAGCCCGGCGATCTGGCCGGGGGTGAGGATGGTGCCGCGGGCGGTTTCGCAGA
>JACPNX010000017.1 GCA_016185275.1 Actinomycetota bacterium
GCATATCAGATTTGACACGCGTCGCTATGACACGCTCGACGCCTCCGAGGACTCATCCGGTCAACGAAGCGGTGGCCACGACGACGGTTGTGGCCACCGCTTCACCCTGCCCGCTTGACAAAACTTCTCCCATATCAGGTCTGGTGCGGGCGGAAGCGTGCGTCGACCGCGTCGAGGGCGTGAAAACCTTCGCGAAGGGGCAGATCACCGATAGCCAAGGAATCACGGTCGGTGCAGAGGGCGTGTTCATAAAGCCGCGCGGTGACCGTGACTGAGGAACTCACGGACGATCGGTAACGACCTCTGCCGAGACCCGATGCTGGTGTTGGTCCACCAATCTCAGCGCACGCGCGGCCTTTGCCGGCGCCATCAGGACCGCGGTATGCGGAGCTCGGGAGCTTCTGTGCTGCGGTGGTTGTGCAGCTGAGCCGGGCGGCTCGTCGAGTACCGGTTCGTCACCCATGGGTGGCGACGCCGGGTCCCGGCGACCCGACCGCAACCGATTGGTGGCGGCGACGGCCAGAACCGCGGCCGCGGCGGTGCTCAGCCCCTGGGCCCAGCCCAGCGGGCCGACTGGTGTGCAGCCCAGCAGTTGGCTGATCCCCGGGGTGGTGATCATGGCGGTGAATGCGGCAAATGAGCCGGCGGCGGTGAGCAGCACCAGCGGTGCGTGTGAGTCGACCACGGTCTGGCCGAGCTCGACGGCGACCAACGAGATCAACGCGACGGTCGAGGCCCGCTGTGGTAGCCCGGTGACCGAGGCCATCACCCAGGCCGTCGTGGCGGCCGTAGCGGTGAGCGCCCCACGCGCCGCCACGGTCCGCCGCAGCGCGTGTTCGTCAATGCCGCGCCCGACGCGTTGCACCGGCCCGGCGGGCGTGCTGACGGCGACCGCGGTCGCGGGCAACGCGTCGGTGAGCATGTTGATCAGCAGCAACTGGCGGGTGTTCAGGGGCGAGGTCCCCGTCAACGCCGTGCCGATGACGGAGAAGATCACCTCGCCGGCGTTGCCGCCGAGCAGCCCGGCCACGGCCGCCTGCACTCCGCGCCACAGTCGGCGTCCCTCGTCGATGGCAGCTACGAGCGTCTCGATGCGGCCGTCGGTCAGCACCAGGTCGGCGGTGGTGTGGGCGGAGTCGCTGCCGCGCGCGACCACACCCACGCCGACGCTGGCGGCCCGGATCGCGGCGGCGTCATTGGCGCCGTCACCCACCATGGCGCAGACGCGCCCGGCGCGCTCGAGCGTCTGGACCACCTGCACCTTGTTCTCCGGTGACATCCGGGCGAAGATCACTCGCTCGGACACCGCGCGCTGTTGATCCTGGCGTGACAGGGCGTTCCATTCCGATCCGGTGATCACCTCGTCGGCGCTCACCGACAGTCCCAGCTCGCGGGCGATGGCGGTGGCGGTGACGGGATGGTCGCCGGTGATCAGCCGGATGGCCACGCCCCGGTCGGCCAGGTCGGCCAGCAACTGCGGCGCTTGAGGGCGCGGGGTGTCCGAAAGGCCCAGGAATCCGGTCAGCGTCAACCCCGTGCCGCACAGTTCGGTGATGCCGTCGGGATCTTTCCGCAACGACCGCGCCTGTGCTGCGCTCAGGCGGCGTTGGGCCACAGCGATCGTCCGAAGCCCCGCGGAGGTGAGGCCGGCGACCGCGTCATCGACCTCGGCTCCCACTTCCCGGCACGCCGCCAGGACCACCTCCGGCGCGCCCTTGACGGTCAACTGCGTACCCGTCACCGAGGCCGAGAATGCTCTGCCGGAACGGAACGGCAGATGGGCGTCCGGTTCGGATCGCGAACCAGAACCCGCCACCGCGTCCGCCGCTTTGATGATGGCTTCGTCGGTGGCGTGGACGTGTGGATTGCCGTCGTCGGCAGGTGCGGCCTGGGCGGCGCAACGCAGGACGTCGTCGCGAGAATGCTCCGCCACCGGATGCACCTTGGCGACGCGAAGGCGGTTCTCGCTCAGTGTGCCGGTCTTGTCGAAGCAGACCACCTCGACGCGACCGAGCGCCTCGGTCGCCCGCGGCACCCGCACCAGCGCCCCGCATTCGCCCAGCCGCTGCGCCGACGCGGACTGGGCGAGGGTGGCCATCAGGGGCATGCCCTCCGGGACGGCCGCCACGGCGACCGCGATGGCGCTACTGAGCGCTTGGCGCAGACCGCCGGCGCGGAACAAGCCGAGCGCACCGACCAGGATGCCACCGCCCGCGCTGAACGGAAACGCGCGGCTCATCAAGTGGCTGAGTTGATGATGTAGGCCGACGGTCGGCAGATCGCCGGAGGCGAGTTCGGCCGCGCGGCGTGTCTGGGTGTCGGCCCCGACGGCGGTGACCAACGCGACCGCGGTGCCCGCCACGACGGTCGTTCCGGCGTAGATCATGCAGCGGCGCTCGGCCAGTTCAGCCCCCGGTGTGGCCTCGACCTGCTTCTGGACCGACAGGGACTCACCGGTCAGCGACGATTCGTCGACCTCGAGGTCGTGTGCCTCGATCACCCGGGCGTCGGCGGGCACCACCTCGTCGCTGCGTACCTCGATCAGGTCGCCGGGCCGCAGCTGCTCGACGACGACTTCGCGGTAGCTGCGCGTAGCGTCCGGCGCGGCCGTGACCAACCGTGCCGGCGGGGTCTGCTGAGCCAGCAGGCGGTTCAGCCGGTTCTCGGCCCGGAGCTGTTGGGCGGTCGACAGCATCGCGTTTCCGGTCAGCACCGTGCCGACCAGCACCGCGTCGGTCGGTGATCCCAGCACCGCGGTGGCAGTCGAACACAATGCGAGGACCGGGGTCAACGGGTCACCGGTCAACTCGGCAACGGCGGCCTTGGCGAACTCCCACGCCGCGGCGCCCCGGCCGGGTTCCGTCGCGGCAGAATGGATCCTCGGGTCCTCGTCGGGGTCGCGCAGCGCCGCCAGCACCTCCCGGACCCGTTCGGCCGACATCGCATGCCACTCGTAGGACGGCGCTGGCCGGGGTATCGGCGTGCGAATTGTGCCGCGGGCCAACAGGTATCCCGACAGCAGGCCCGCGACGGCGCCGACGGTCACCGGGCCGGGCCCCCGGAACCTGCGCACCCCGGGCACCATGAACAGTGCGCCCAGCGCCGAAGCGCCCACCGATATCGCGATGCCCTGCTGGCTCGCCCGCCTGGCCGCGGGCAACGCGTGCAACACCCGCCAGGCTCCGGCCAGGTCGTCGAGCATCAGGTCCGCATTCCAGGGCGGCGGGCTCTCGGCGTTGGGTCTGATCCCCAGGGCCACGTCGGCACCCGAAAGCGCTTGTGCGCCAGACGACGACAGTACGACCACGGTGTGCCCTGCCCGTTGCAGCTCGGACACCGCATCGGCGAGTGCGTCGTCGATGCCGCCGCTGCCAATCGGATGGACGTCATCGAAGGCCGGCCGCAAGTCGCCGAGCAGGTCGGTATCGACCGACACCAGCCTCGCGCCGGAATCGCGCGCCTGGGTGATCACCGCCGACGCCAGCGGGTGGGGGGCTGGGGCGATGAGCGCCTCGACGGTGCCGTCTCCGTCGTCGGCTGCCGTCGCGCGAAGGGGATGCCAGCCCGGCGTTGCGCCCTCGTCGAGCAGTTCTTGGGCGTAAGTCCAGGCTTTCAGCAACTCGCCGTCGCGAGCGCCGCGGACGCGTACCACCCGCGTCTTTTCGCTGCACAGCACGCGCGGATCGATCAGCAGCGCATCGACCTTGTCGAGGCGGCGCAGACTCTCCGGCCGCAGCGGCAGCACCGCGTGCCGGTCCGCCAAGCCCCGCCCGAGCGTGGTTGCGAACGCCTCATGGGTGGTGCGCATCGCCTTCGGTGAAGCCGCCAGCGCGGCATTCGAAGCCATAGTGACGTTGCGCGTGAGGGCCCCGGTCAGGCCGACACCGATGATCTGCACCCACGCCACGCGTTTCCCATGACGTTGGATCGGCCCGGCCGGTGGCGGAACCGGGCGCGATGAACGGTGCATGCCCGATTCGTCGGCGTGCCGGGCCAACTCCGGCTCGTAGCGGGCCCAGGCGCGCGCCGCGGCTCGGCACTCGGCGGCCTTGAACGCCTGCATCGTGAGGTCCACCGACAACTTCGCCGGTGACAACGTGACGACATGCGCGGCGGTGCCCGCCACCGACAACGCGGTGTCCGTCGCGCCGGCGCCGATCCGGTCCTCGAGCAGACGACGCAGCCACGGTTGATAATTCGCGATCGCCGACACCGCCTCGACGGCGATCGGCGCCCCCGGCAACCGCAACGCCCGCCCCGCGACCGCGACCGCGAACCCGGCGGCATTGACGGCTACCATCGCGCCTCGGGTAACCAACAGCAGGCCGTCGCCGGGCAAGCTTTCCGCGCGAGTGGAACCTACTGCACCGTAACTTGTTTCGGCGTCATCGAGCGCCGAGCACAGGTCGTCCAGCGACGGTCCCTCGTTGTCGATCTCGACAACCACCCGCGACAACGGACGATTCAGGCTGACGTTCGCGACGCCGGGCTGTGCCCGCAGCGCATCAACGACGGCGCGGCCACGTGCCGCTCCATCCGTACCATCGAGCCCGCGCACCTCGATCCACACCCGGCCGTCGCCGCGCCCGCAACGCCGGGTCAGCGTTGAGCCGGATACCTCGCCCGAGAGCACCTTTGCGCCCATCCGGACGGGCAGAGCGGCGACCTCGAGACCGGCAGAGGCCACCCTGCCGACCGCGCCGCCAAGTCCTGCGGCGGCCTCGAGTCCCGTCGACATCACCCGCCGCGGCAAAAGCTGTCGCACGCGCAACCCCTTTCAGGCGCAAAATGGTTGCTTCGCGCTCACTCGCGGGGATGCCGCTGATCGACGCTGGCCGCGGCTACAAACCCGATCAACCTAACCCGGGCCCAGGACGCCAGCAACTTGAAAACTTCATGAACACAAATCTCTCAAGCTGTATCGCGGCTGTTTAGGGACGCTACATCAAAAAGTTCGGGCGGCCTGATCCACCTTGGGAGCAAACCTCGATGGCCGGTTTGGGGGCATGCACGCCCGCGTATGTCAATCCCGCTGAACGCGTAGCTGCGTGCCGGGGAGCAAAAAGCCACGGGCGCAATGCTTTTGCGGCTAACCCCGGGCCGCCGACCGGCCCGCGCGGCGCCCGTAGAAGCTGCCGTCACCGAGCGATATGCCACTGGCGTAGCCCCAGGCGGCCAGCCCCGCCGTGCAACGGCCGGCGGCGAAGAGGCCCGGGATGGGGTCACCGCTGACGTGGAGCACCTCGGCGTCCAACGTGGTGGCCAGTCCACCCAACGTGAACCCGCCGGTGTTCTCC
>JACPNX010000037.1 GCA_016185275.1 Actinomycetota bacterium
ATCAGCATCATGCAACACCTTCGTGATCGCCGCCGTCAACGTCGTCTTCCCATGATCAATATGACCCATCGTCCCAATGTTCAAATGCGGCTTGTTCCGCTCGAACTTCTCCTTGGCCACGGTGGAGCTCCTCAATCGTCAGGCTTGGATGGATGGCGGGCGCTGGAGGGGCACTCGTGGGGCCCTGCGCGTAGGGATGGGGTGGCGGCGGCCGGGATCGAACCGGCGACACCTCGATTATGAGCCGAGTGCTCTGACCAACTGAGCTACGCCGCCTCGGTCAGCCGGCGAGCGGCTGGCGAGCCCCCTGTGGGAATCGAACCAACGACCTTTTCCTTACCATGGAAACGCTCTGCCGACTGAGCTAAGGAGGCGAGATGCCGGTGGGCCGGCAACCGGCGGGCCATCATAGCGGCGTGCCCGCACCCCTTCCCAAGCCGTCGACGGCCCGCCCCGCAGGTCTGGCCTTCGGTCGTCGGTCCCCGCGGCCCCAGCCGCCGGCCGCTCAACTCGCCATCCGCGCGGCCGACTGAAGCACGTGCGCTTCGAGCGGCTGGTCGTCGAAGTACCGGGCGGTACCTTGGCGCTGCCCCTGCACCCCCAGCTCACCGTGGTGTGCGGCCTCGAGCGCGCCGTGCGAGAGGCGCTCGTCGGCGAGCTCATCGGCTCGCTGGGACCGAGCCGGCCAGGAGTGCACGTCGAGGTCCTCGAGGCCAGCGGCCGCAGGTTGGCCGTCTTCCGGCCCGCCGGGGGGTCGCCGCGCGTCGTCGAGGTCGGCACCGCTCGCGACCTCACCGACGAGTTCACGGACCCCGATGGCCGCGTCGACCTGCTGGCCGCGCACGGGATCGACGTGCGCCTGGCCCGCCGGGTCCTGCGCTTCACCGCCCACGAGCTGAGGACCGCGGCACGGGGTGACACCGCCGTGCGCGAGCTGGCCGGCCTGGACCAGACCGCCCTTTGGTCCGCGGCGGCGCGAGTCCGCACCACCGAGGAGCAGCTCAACGCGGCGGCCGAGGCCGTTGGCGCAGCACCAGAGGACGCGGAGCTCATCGATCGCATCGAGGCTTCCCACGCCGAGTATGAGCTGGCCCAGGAGAAGCTGAGCGCGATCCGCCAGCTCGCCTTCGCCGTCGGTGGTGTCGCCGCCATCTCCGCGGCGATGGTCGGCCTGGTGGAGCCGCTGCTGGCCGTTCCGCTCGTGGCCATAGCGTTGGCCGCGACGGCGGTCGCCCTGCGGTTCCGGATGCGGGCACACCGGGCGGCCCGCACCGAGCAACAGTCCCTGGCCGCGGCAGGCGCCGACTCCTACCTGGTCTTCCAGCTCCGGCGCGTCGACGGGCTGGTTTCCAACAGCCTGCACCGCAAGCGGTTGCTGGCGGTGGCCGCAGAGCACCGGGCTGCGGCCCAGGCCTGGACCGAGCTCGCCGGTGATGCCAGCGTCTCGTGGGCCCTGGAGCACCACGACCAGATCGTGGCCGCGGCCGGCGTCCAACGCGACGCCCGCGGCGTGGAGGCCATGTCCTCGTCCGGGGCCAGTGTCGACGACGACACCGCCGGCGCCGTGGCCCACGCCCTCACCGCTCGCTTCGCCGAGGTCCGAGAGCTCGGCCGCGACGGCGAGGGGCTTCCTCTCGTCCTCGACGAGCCGTTCTCGGCGGTCGATCCGACGCTCAAGCCGTCCCTGCTCGAGATGCTGGTCCGCACCGCCACCACCACCCAGGCCGTGCTGCTGACGGGTGACGAGGACGTCGCCATGTGGGCCCGGCTCGAGGCCATGAACGGCAACCTGTCCGTGCTCGAGCCCACCTCGTCCGGAGCGGCGACGGCTGGCGACCGGGCCGCCGATCCCGCGTCCCGCTCGTAGCCGGCGAGCCGCTCACGGCGGCGCGCCCGTGCCGGCCATCTACGGTCGGTGCGGTGGAGCTGCGCCTCGCCTCGATCGACGACGCCGAAGCCATCCGGGCCATCTACAACCACGAGGTGCTGACGACGACCGCCGTGTTCGACATCGAGCCGCGATCGTTGGCCGACCAGCGCGCGTGGCGCGCGGCCCGCTCCGGCGCGCACGCGGTGGTGGTGGCCGAGGTCGCGGGCACGGTGGCCGGCTTCGCCTCGCTCTCGCCGTACCGGCCGAGGCCCGCCTACACCACGACCGTGGAGGACTCCGTGTACGTGCACGCCGGGCACCGCGGCGCCGGTGTGGGCGGGGCCCTGCTCGACCGCCTGCTCGAGGTGGCCACGCTCCACGGCTTCCACTCGGTCATCGGCCGCATCGGCGGCGGCAACGAGGGCTCCATCGCGCTGCACCGGTCGCGGGGGTTCGCGCTCGTCGGCGTCGAGCGCGAGGTCGGCCGCAAGTTCGGGCGGTGGCTCGACGTGCACGTGGTCCAGCTCCTGCTACCGGCCTGAGGTCCGGTTCTCTCGGGGATCCCACCCCGGTGCCGGCCGCCGGGCTGGCGGGGTACGCCGAGCCCACAGGAGGTGGCGGAATGGGATGGTGCGACGGCTGCCGGGACCGCCCGCCGGTGGGCGAGGGCGCCGAGCGCGTCGTGTTCGACTTCGGCGTTGCCGACGAGGTCGGGGCGGCACTCGAGCGCGCCCGCGCCGCGACGGAGGAGGACCTGCGCGCCCGAGCCGTGGCCACCCCGGCCCTCGTCGACTGGGGGGGCTCCTACCGGGACCGGTTCGACCAGCAGCGAGGCGCCCAGGAGGCGGTCGTCGTCGCCGCTGGGATCCCGCAGGCACTCGCCTCGTTGCGCCGCGCCTGGGACGCGGCCGCGGAGGCCCAGCAGCGGGCGAACGCCCGGGCCGCCGCCGAAGCCGCCGCCGAAGCCGCCGCGCGAGCGGCCGCCGAAGCCGCCGCACGAGCGGCTGCGGCGGCCAGCCCGCCGGGCGGCTAGGACGGTCGGTTCCCCGGGCGGCTCGGTGATCGGCACCCGGGCACCCTCGTGCGGGCGTTCGTGTCGGGACGACAGGTGTCGGGACGGCAGGTGTCGGGACGGCAGGGTCGGGGCCGCAGGTGTCAGGGCCTCAAGTGTCAGGGCCGCAGGGTGTCAGGGCGCAGGTGTCAGGGCCGTGAGGTCAGGGCCGGGGTGGGCGGGACGGGGACGGGTCCCGGAGCGGGCGACGGCACCGGCGGGACGGGCGTCGGCGTCGGCGCCGGTGGCACCGGCCCCGCCGCCGGCGTCGGTTCGGGGTAGCGGTCGGCGGTGTGCGGGTCCGCCCAGATCGTGTCGACCAGCCGGCGCAGCTCGCCGGTCGACACGGGCCGGCCCTGGGCCTGAGCCATGTCGAAGAGGTCCTGGACCCGGACGTTCTGCATCAGCCAGTCGGCCGCACCCGGATAGCTGCGGTACAGCCACTCACGGGCCGACGTCTGCGGGCTCGAGGCGCCGGTCGGGCTGGTCACGCGGTCGATCTGCTCCTGGTACATCGAACGGACCAGCCCGTGCGCTCCTCGGGCGGGGTCCAGTGAGAGATGGCCGTCTCCGTCGGCGTTGTCCTGGTCCACCAGCGTCGTCGCGACCCCCGCCGCGGACCGCCGCCGCATGATCTCGCGGATCTGCTCGCTGTCGGCCGCCTCGTCGCCGAGCGCCTCCGGGCCGGTGAGCTCGTACCAGAACAGGGCACCGTCGCCGTTGTTGATCGACAGCTCGAGCTGGTCGACCCGGGCCGTGGTCAGCGCGCCGTAGGCCGGATCGTCGAGGGGAGCAGTGTCGGGGATGGCCGGCTGGATGCCCGTGTAGTCGACGCTGAACCGCCCGGACGGATCCTCCATCTCGCTGAGGGCCCGCAAGGCCACGTGGTTGCCGAGGCTGTGGGCCGCGACGGCGACGCGGGCGTCGGGGTTGGCGGTTGCCAGCGCGCTGAACATGGGGGCCAGCGCGTCACCGGTGGCCTTCGCCTGCTCCTCGGCCTGCGAGAAGTCACCCGGGACCTTCCACTTGGCGTACCAGGGGTAGCCACCGGCGCCCCGCCCCGCAGCCCAATCGACCACGAGGACGGTCGCCCCTCGCACCTGCTGCTGGTCGTAGAGGTCAGCGGCGTCGAGGCCGGCCCTGGTGGCGCTGTCGGTGGTCTCGCTCCAGCCGTGGACGACGAGCTGGAGCGGTCCGGTGCCGCCGACGAGACCGAACGACTCGAGCAGACCCTCCCACTCGACGCTGGTCAGGCCGGACGGCAGCGTGTCGACGTTCAGGCGCACGACCCGGGTGCGCCCGTCGCCGCCGTCGCGCACCACGGTGAACAGCCACGAGTAGCGGCCCTGCGCGATGGCGGCGGCCAGGCTCGGTGGACCGGCACCGAGGAGTTGCGCATCGCCGGCGAGCAGCACCGGACCACAGCCCGAGAGGGGGCAGAACCGGTCGGCGTCCCGGAAGGCGGATGCCACGCGCCCGACCCACACGTCGAGGAAGGCCAACTCGTCCACGGCACGCTCCACCGCAGCCAGGTCACTGCCGACGCGCCCGCCGAAGTCGTTGGGCGTGCCGTTCCAACGGTCGACCACCGCCGCGACGCCGGCGAGGGCACGGTTGGCCGCGTCGTCGGCCCCGGCCGTGGCGCGTACGAACGCGTCGAGCTGGTCCGGGTTGGCGCTGCTCGTGCCGGCTGGTGCCACGGCTCCCCCCGGTCGCCTCCGCAGGAGTGGTCGGCGAACGGCGTACCCCGGTCGCTCGCCCGCGACGCCTCCCGGTGCCCACCCGGGGAGGCGTCCCCGGGTTCAGCCGCGGCGTGGAGAGCCGGGCGGCATGGAATCGGCCTCGGCGGTGCCGCGCTGGTCGGGCGGCAGCCGGTCGAGATCGTTCTCCATCGGCGACTGGCCGTCAGGGTGCTCGTCGAGCGGAGCGAAGGTGGGGTCGCCGCCCGCATCGGTGCTGGCGCGGTTGGGCTGTTGGCCGTCGGCGACCTCGTCGCCTCCGTCGTCGGGCACGGTGACCTCCCGGGGGTGCTGTGTCGAGGCCGATGGCGGGCCACCGGACGCGGGCGCCTCGGCGCCGGCAGCGGTGCGCGGCAGGTCCTCTGGCTCCACGGATACCTCCCCCGGCCAGCCGGTCACCGGTGGCGCGGTCGTCCGCGGCGCGTCGGTCTCGTGCGGATCGACGATCCGGACGTCGAGGATGCCGGGCACCTGCAACAGCGCGTGCCTGGCCGCTTCGACGTGAGCGCCGCCGGCCGGGCCGTGCAGGACGACGCCCGTGTCGCGCAGGCTCTCGATGCGGATCGACGTGTCGCCCGCGACCCCGTCGGCCTGGTCGAGGGCGCGCAGCGCCTTCAACGCGAGCGTCCAGCCGGCTCGCTCCGCACTGCCGAGCGGGACGTGGCGCACGAGGTCGACCGCGCGCACCAGGGTTCCGCGGTGGCGGGCGAGCAGCCCGGTGGCGGCCCCGGCCGCGCCGACCCCGACCAGCCGCAGCGGCCGGAGCGAGCGGCGGCCGGTCGACCGGAGGGAGCGGCGGCCCGTCGACCGGAGGGAGCGGCGGCCCGTCGACCGGAGGGAGCGGCGGCCCGTCGACCGGACCGGGCGCCGGCCAGTCGGCCGGGCGGAGCGGCGGCCGTTCAGCCGGGCGGAGCGGCGGCGGCGAACGGGGAGGGCTCCGGGACCGCGCCGCGCGCCGGTGGGCGGCGGCCGGCGGCGGGTTCGTTCGGCGGTGGCAGATCGGCGGGTCATCGCTGCTCCAGGTCGGGCGGCCCTCTCCGGGCTTCCCCGTGGCGGTGGTGCGAAACCGTGCCGACGACGTCGCTGGGCGCTGGAGGTCCCGGCGATGGCGGCACCGTCCCAGCGCGAGCCCGGACCGCCGCCGGCCGGGACGACCGGCGCGGCGGGCGGGTGGGTGGGCCGGGGTGGATTCGAACCACCGAAGGCAGAGCCGACGGGTTTACAGCCCGTTCCCTTTGGCCACTCGGGCACCGACCCAGGGACGGACAACCTAGCGAATCAGCCACTGCGCCAGTGCACGGGCTCCCGAGCCGGCGGGGTCGCTTCACTAGCCTCTCGGCCATGCCCAGCTTCGACGTCGTGTCCGAGGTCGACCTCCAGGAGGTGCGCAACGCGGTGGACCAGGCCGCTCGCGAGCTCGCCACGCGGTTCGACTTCAAGGGCACGGGCGCCTCCGTCGAGCTGGACGACCACACGATCCGCCTGCACGCGCCATCCGACGACCGGCTCACCGCGCTGCGCACGCTGCTCGAAGAGAAGCTCGTCAAGCGCAAGGTGTCGCTCAAGGCGGTCGAGTACGCCACGCCGGAGGACGCCGCGGGCAGCACGAAGCGCCAGGTCGTCACCCTCAACGCCGGCATCTCGTCGGACAAGGCCCGCGAGCTGAACCGGTTCATCAAGGACCTGAAGCTCAAGGGCGTCCAGTCCCAGGCGCAGGGCGATCAGCTGCGCGTGTCGGGCAAGAAGCGCGACGACCTGCAGGCGGCGATCGCCGCGCTGCGCGACCACGACTTCGGGATCCCCCTCCAGTTCAGCAACTTCCGGGACTGACCCCCGGCGATGGTGGTCGCAGGTTCGGGACAGGAAGTGTCCCGAACCTGCGACCACGACGAAGAGGGGTGCGGGGGTGCCGGGATGCGGGACGCGGCTCAGCGCCAATCGCCGCGCCGCAGCCGTGCCACACGGTCCTCGGTGGGCGGGTGGGTGCGGAACAGGTTGGCGTACTGCACCTTGCGGCCGGTCAACGGGTTGACGATGTAGGCCTGGGCGTGCGCCGGATCGACCTTCATGGGCACGCTGTGCACGTAGCCTTCGATCTTCTCGAGCGCCTGGGCCAGGGGCTCACCCGTGCCCAGCAGTGCGGCCCCACTGGCATCGGCCTGGTACTCGCGGCTGCGCGACAGCGCCATCTGCAACAGCCCGGCGGCGAGCGGCGCCAGCAGCGCCATCGCCAGCAGGCCCAGCGCGTTGTCGTTGCGGTCGCGGCCACCGCCGCCCCCACCACCGAAGACGGCACCCCACAGGGCGAGGCGGGCGATGAACGTGATCCCGAGCGCGACCGAGGCCGCGACCGACGTGATGAGGATGTCGCGGTTGCCGACGTGGCTGATCTCGTGGGCCAGCACGCCCCGGAGCTCGTCCCAGCTGAGCGCGCGAAGGATCCCCTCGGTGACCGCGACCGCGGCGTGGTCGGGGTTGCGGCCGGTGGCGAAGGCGTTGGGCTGGGCCTCGGGGCTCAGGTACAGCTTCGGCATCGGCATGCCGGCGCGCAGGGTGAGGTCGCGCACGACCGCGTACAGCTCGGGCATCTCCTGCTCCGTCACCGGAACGGCACGGGCCGCCTTGATGGCGATCGTGTCGCTGAACCAGTAGGACCCGCCGACGAACACGAGGCCGAGCAGCAGCCCGATCACCGCGCCACCTCGGCCGAACGCGCTGCCGACGAGGATCATGAGGCCGCCGAGTGTGGCCAGCAGCACCGTGGTCTTGAACCTGTTGCGCATGGTCGATGTTCACCTCCGGCGCCCCCTTCGGGCGGATACCGACGAGGCTACGGTCGCCCGCGAAAATCGGGTTCAAGCGGATGGCGCGGAGCGGTGAAGCGGCTCAGATCCAGCCCTTCCGCCGGAACCAGACGAGCTGGCTGATCGTGGTGACGATGATCAGGAGCCACGAGAACCCGTAGCCCTGCGCCCATCCCAGCTCCGGGATGCGCCGGAAGTTCTGGCCGTACAGGCCCACGATGAACGTAGGGAACAGGACCATCGAGGCGATCGCAGTGAGCCGCTTCATCACCTCGTTCTGCTCGTTCGAGATCTTGGCCAGGTGGTAGTCCCGCACCCCGCTGATGAGATCCTGGGCCGACTCGAGACCTTCCGTGGCCCGCAGCAGCTTGTCGTAGGCGTCGCCGAAGTGAAGCTCGACGTCGTGGGGGAACAGCTCCCCGTCGCTGAGCTCGATGCGGTCGTCGACGACGCGCCGGACGGCGTCGCGCGTGGGTCCGAGCACGCGCCGGATGTGCAGCATGTCGTGGCGCAGGTGCGACAGACGCTCGCGCACCTGCTCGTTGCGCCAGTGCTCGACGTTGTCCTCGAGCCGGTCGATCTCCTCGTGGAGATCGTCGACGAGGTCGAGGAAGCCTTCGGCCACCGCGTCGACCAGGCGGTAGGCGGCCATGCCGGTCGACTCGCCGCGGCGGCACGCGGCACGGACGTCGTCGACGGGGAAGGGCTCGCCCCGTTCGGGCGTCTTGCGCACGGTCAGCATGGCGTCCTCGTCGAGCACCATGTCGACCTCGCGGTAGCAGATGGTGTCGGCACCGTCGTCGGAACCAACGTCAGGGTGGTCCACGACCTTGGGCACGAGGAAGATGCCGAAGACGTAGGAACCGTGGCTCACCAGCTTGGGCCTCGGCTCGTCGTCGTGGACCAGCGGGGCGCGCAGGGCATCGAGCGCGGACGGGTGGAGCCGGTCGGGGAAGCTGCCCTCGAGCGCCGCGTCGTCGGGATCGACCAGATCGATCCACTCCAGCTCGGCCACCGGAGCGGAACCTAGCCAGTGGCGGCGCGGCCACGGCGGAACCTCGGTCGGCGCTGTGGCTCAGTCGTGGTAGCCGGAGTGGATGTAGACGCACGGGACGCCCTCGGCGTGGAACATCGCCACGTTGCGCCGGTCGTCTTCGAACGCGATCCGCAGGTCGAAGTCGCGCGCACGCAGCTCGTGGACGGTCCGTCGCTTGAACTCCCGGGCGGCGTCGTAGTCGCCGTGGTCGCGCATGATCAGCAGGTCCCAGCGCAGGCCCATGCGCTCGAGCCAGTCCACCGTGTGGGGCTGGACCCACAGCGGCCGCCCCGTGAGCAGCACGACGACCAACTCGGGCGCGAGCACCTCGAGGAGCCGGGCCACCTCGTCGATCAGCGGGTCGTCGCCACAGGCGTCGAAGAACGCGTCCCAGTCGGCCCAGGGTCGCCCGATCAGGTGCTGGCGGCCGGAGGCGTCGGCCAGCACGCCGTCGAGGTCGAACACGGCGGCCGGCCCGCCGGGCGTCCGGTCGTCGCGCCAGCGCCAGTTCGCCGGCGTGGCCCGGTTCACTCCTCGGACGGCGCCGCGGTCGCCCGCTTGCGGATCTCCTCCACGACGGCGGGGTCGGCGAGGGTCGTCGTGTCACCCAGATCGCGGCCCTCGGCCACGTCGCGCAACAACCGGCGCATGATCTTGCCCGAGCGCGTCTTGGGGAGGTCGTCGGTGAAGACGATCGTCTTCGGGCGCGAGATCTTGCCGATCTTGGTGGCTACGTGCTCGCGCAGCTCCTGGCCGAGCGCCTCGGTCATCTCGGTGTCCCCCTTGACGGTGACGAAGGCGATGATCGCCTGCCCGGTCATGGCGTCCTTGGCGCCCACCACGGCCGCCTCGGCCACCTTCGGGTTGTCGACGAGCGCCGACTCCACCTCGGTCGTGGAGATGCGGTGCCCCGAGATGTTCATCACGTCGTCGACGCGCCCGATCACCCAGAGGTAACCGTCCTGGTCGACCTTGGCTCCGTCGCCTGCGAAGTACCGGCCCTCGAACCGGCTCCAGTAGGTCTCGCGGTAGCGGTCGGGGTCGCCGTAGATGCCGCGCAGCATCGAGGGCCACGGTCGGCGCAACGTGAGGTAGCCGCCGCCCCGCTCCACCGTCCGGCCCGCGTCGTCGACCACCTCGGCGGCGATGGCGGGCAGCGGGAACGTGGCCGATCCCGGCTTCGTCGTCGTCACGCCCGGCAGCGGCGAGATCATGATGGCGCCGGTCTCGGTCTGCCACCAGGTGTCGACGATCGGGCAGCGCCCGCCGCCGATGTGCGTGTGGTACCAGATCCACGCCTCGGGGTTGATGGGCTCGCCGACCGAGCCGAGCAGCTTCAGCGACGACAGGTCGCGCCCGGCGGGCAGGTCCGCGCCCCACTTCATGAACGTCCGTATGGCGGTGGGCGCGGTGTACAGCTTCGTGACGCCGTAGCGCTCGATGATCTGCCACCACCGGTCGCGGCTCGGCGTGTCCGGGGTGCCCTCGTACATGACCGACGTGGCCCCATTGGCGAGGGGCCCGTAGACGATGTAGCTGTGCCCGGTCACCCAGCCGATGTCGGCCGCGCACCAGTACACGTCGGTGTCGGGGTGGAGGTCGAACACGTACCGGTGCGTGAAGGCGACCTGGGTGAGGTAGCCGCCGGTCGTGTGCATGATGCCCTTGGGCTTGGCGGTCGTGCCCGACGTGTAGAGCAGGTACAGGAGGTCCTCGCTGTCCATGGGCTCCGCCGGGCACTCGGCCGCCACCTGGTCCCGGCGGTCGGAGTACCAGACGTCCCGGCCTTCGGTCATGGGGCAGTCGGTCGGTCCGCCGGACGAGGCGAGGCGGTCGACCACGAGCACGTGCTCGATGGAGGGGCAGTCGGCCACAGCCACGTCAGCCGTCGGCTTGAGCGGGGCGGGCTGGCCGCGCCGCCAGCCACCGTCGGCGGTGACGAGCACCTTGACCTCCGCATCGTTGATGCGGCCGGCCAGCGAGTCCGCCGAGAAGCCGCCGAACACGACCGAGTGCGGAGCACCGATGCGCGCGCACGCCAGCAGGGCCATGGCCAGCTCGGGGATCATCGGCATGTAGATGGCGACGCGGTCGCCCTTGCGCACGCCGAGGTCCTTCAGCACGTTGGCCATGCGGCTGACCTCGGCCAGCAGGTCGGCGTAGGTGATGGTGCGGGTGTCGCCGGGCTCACCCTCCCAGTGGAAGGCGACCTTGTCGCCCCGGCCCGCGTCGACGTGGCGGTCGATGCAGTTGTAGGCGACGTTCAGCGTGCCGCCCACGAACCATTTCGCGAAGGGCAGGTCCCACTCGCACACCGTGTGCCAGGGCTCGGCCCAGTCGAGGAGCTCGGCGGCCTGGCGGGCCCAGAAGCCCTGCCAGTCCCGCTCGGCCTCGTCGTAGATGGCCGGCTCGGACAGCAGCGCGCCCGCCGTGAACGACTCGGGCGGCGGGAACGTCCGGTCCTCGAGCAGGTAGTCCTCGATGGTGGGGCCGGAGCGATCGGAACCGGTCGTCGTGTCGTCGGCCATGGCGCGCCCTTCCTCTCGACGGATCGCCGCGCACCCTAACGCCGACTCCGATTCGTCGAGGTTCCGCCGACCGCACATGGCCTGCCGATGCTTCAAGAAGTCGGGGACGGTTCAGGGGCGCCAGGTCACGACCCTGAACGCCCCGAGCCCGGCCGGGTCGGTGAGCGCCTCGGCCTCGCTGATGCGGCTGCGGGCCCGGACCGCGACCAGGTCGCCGAGGTGGGCACGCTCGGCCCAGGTGCGCCGGCCCTCGGCGACGAGCGCGTCGATCCCGTGGGCCCGCAGCCAGTCGGCCTGTGCGACATCCTCGGAGGGCGGGCGGACCCGGGCCAGCTGGTCGACGCAGACGTCGGCGGTGATGTCCTGGGCGCCCAGCCGCTCCAGCGGGTGGCCGCCGCGGGCGTGGCCGGCGTAGGTGCGCAGCCACTCGGGCGACGGCCGCTCCGCCAGCTCCGCGGTGGTGGCCGCGTAGTCGGCGACCACGACCGTCCCACCCGGCGAGGCGAGATCGAGGGCGGCGCGCAACCAGCCCGCGGCGGCATCCTGGATCGGGATGCGCGCTCCGGGCGGGGCGCCGGGTGCGAGCCCGGTGGCGCGGCGGACCAGGTCCTCACCCGCGGCGACGAGGACCTCGACCAGCCGGCCAGTCCGGTCGAGGCCGGCCCGCACCTCGGCCCACCCGTCAGCGGACCGTTCGAGCACCCTGAAGGCGAGGTTGTCGAGCAGCTCATTGGCGATGACGAGCACCGGACCGTCGACCGACGGCAACGAGCCGAGCGAGACGACGTGCGGACCCGGGTCGTCCGGGACCGGCCGCGGCTCGCCGTCCTCCCCGGGCACGGTGGGCGCCAGTGCGACGGCGGGGGGCGTGAGCCGGAGGTGCTCGGCGTGCCGCGCCCGCAGGGGCGCCGAGCGCTCGACCAGCACGTAGCGCAACGCGGCCGCGCAGGCCGGCTCGGCGGCCAGCACTGCAACGGCGAGCGTGCCCGCTCCCGCGCCGGCCTCGGCGACGACGAACGGGTCGGGCCGCCCGAGGCGCAGCCACTCCTCGTCGAGGAACCGGGCCACGACCACGCCGAACAGGGGCCCGACCTCCGGGCTGGTGACGAAGTCGCCGCGGCGGCCCGCCGCACCACCGGTGGCGTAGAAGCCGTGCACCGCGTCGTACAGCGCGAGCTCCACGACCTCGTCGAACGGCACCGGACCCCGCCGGCGGATGCGGGCCTCCAGCGCGGCGGCCGCACCCGCGCCGGCCGCACCGCCGTGGCCGCCGTGGCCGCCGTCGCCGCCGTCGCCGCCGTCGCCCCCCGCCACCGGCTAGCGCGTGCCGGCGGCTGCGGCGAACAGGTCGGTGGCCACGTTGCCGAAGTGGGCCACGGTGCCGGGGATGAACCCGAACACGATCGTGAGCCCGGCCATGAGGACGACCGCCAGGCCCACGGCCGGCTGGATGCGGATGGGCGTGCGGTCGCCGTCGGGCACCGGTTCGAACCACATCACACGGGCGATGCCCGCGTAGTAGTAGAGCGACACGACGGTGTTCACGGCGATCACGACCGCCAGCGCGGCTCCGCTGACCCCGGCCGCCGACAGGACCGCCTTGAAGACCTGGAACTTGGCGAACCACCCGCCGAGCGGCGGGATGCCCGCGAGGGCGAACAGGAACACGGTCATCGCCGCGGTGAGCCCGGGTGCGTACTCGAACAGACCACCCCACGACGCGATCTCCCCCGAGCGCGTCTTGCGGCTCACCGCGATGATCACGCCGAACGCACCGAGGTTCATGGCCGTGTAGATGATGGCGTAGGTGACGATGGCCCGGATGGCGTCGGGCGCCGAGCCACGGGAGCCGGCGATGGCGAGGGGGGCGATGATGAAGCCGGCCTGGGCCACCGAGGAGTAGGCGAAGAGCCGCACGATGTTCGTCTGGCGCAGGGCGATCAGGTTGCCGACCGTCATGGTGGCCGCGGCCAGGATCCACATCATCGGTCCGTAGACGTCCGCACGGCCGTAGAAGGCGACGAAGACCAGCTCCATGAGCGCCACGAAGCCGGCGGCCTTCGACGCCACCGACAAGAACGCGGTGACCGGCGTGGGCGCGCCTTCGTACGTGTCGGGAGCCCAGTTGTGGAACGGCACCGCCGAGACCTTGAACGCGAAGCCCACGAGCGTGAACACGATGCCGAGCGCGGCGACCGGCGTGGCGCCGAACGAGCCGTCCATGCGCCGGCCGATCTCCACGAGGAGCGTGGACCCGGTGCCGCCGTAGATGAGCGACATGCCGTAGAGCATCACGGCCGTGGCGAAGACACCCATCAGGTAGTACTTGAGCCCGGCCTCGTTGCCGGTCAGCTCCCGCTTGCGCCATCCCGCCAGCAGGTAGGCGGGGATGGACAGCAGCTCGAGCGCCACGAAGATGCTCACGAGGTCGCGCGCCGAGGCCATCACGACCATGCCCAGCACCGAGGCGAGCAGCATCTGGTAGTACTCGCCCTCCCAGTAGTCGCCCTCGGCGATGGCGTTGGTCGACAGGAGCACCGTCACGTAGCCGGCGACGAGGAACACGGCGTCCATGACCAGCGCGAAGTCGTCGACGACGAAGGCTCCGCCGAACATCGTGCGGTCGCCGCCGTCGACGGCCAGCGTGAGGACGGGGATGAGCGCACCGAGCATCCCGATCCCGGTGAGCGTCGACGTCAGCCACTTCTGGTGCTCGGCGGTGAACAGGTCGACGAGCAGCACGAGCACGAAGACGCCCGCCAGCACCACCAGGGGAGCGAATGCGTGCCAGTCGATCGGCGGTGACCGGAACGAGCCGGCGCCGGCGGCGGCGACCTGCGTGGGGAGGGCGGCGAGCACGGCGGCTACCGGCCGAGCGCGGTGACCGACTGCACGACGGCCCCGTCCGTGATGCGGAAGATCAGGTTGGGGTACACGCCGAGCACGACGATGAGCGCGATCATCGGCGCCCAGGCGAGGTAGTCGGTGAGGTGCATGTCGTGCACGTGCTCACCCACGAACTCCTCGGTGGGCACACCGAACGCGACGCGCTGGAGCAGCCAGAGCAGGTACCCCGCCGCGAACACGGTGCCCAGCGCGGCCACGACCATGTACACCCGGAACACGTTCTGGTTCAGGCCGGCCGCGGGCTGGTAGGCGGCCAGGATCGCCGGGAACTCGCCCCAGAACCCGGCGAGCCCGGGGAGCCCGAGCGACGCCATCGCCGAGAACCCCAACAGCCAGCCCATGCGAGGCGCCTGCAGGAGCAGGCCCCCGAGGCGGCGGATCTCGAGCGTGTGGTAGCGCTCCTTCACCGAGCCGGCGATGAAGAACAGCATGCCGGTGATGAGGCCGTGGGCGACCATGCCGAAGATGGCCGCGTTGATGCCGAACGACGTGAGCGTGGCGATGCCCAGCATCACGAAGCCCATGTGGGCCACCGAAGAGAAGGCGATCATGCGCTTCATGTCGGTCTGGGCGAGGCATCCGAGGGCGCCGTAGATGATCCCGATCACGGCCAGCAGCCCGATCCAGGGCGCCCACTCCCTGGCCGCCGCGGGCAGGATCGGGATGGCGATGCGGACGAAGCCGTACGTGCCCAGCTTGAGGAGCACGGCGGCCAGGATCACCGATCCCTGGGTGGGCGCCTGCGTGTGGGCGTCGGGCAGCCAGGTGTGGAACGGGAACATCGGCACCTTGATGCCGAAGCCGGCGAACATGCCGCCGAAGATCACGAGGCCCGTGACGCGGGCCAGCCCCGCACCCTGCCAGCGGCTGAGCTCGATCATCGAGAACGTGTGCAGCGGCGCTCCGCCCGGTCCCTTGGCCAGGAAGTACAGGGACAGGAAGGCAACGATCATGAGGGCCGAGCCGAAGGCCGTGTAGAGGAAGAACTTGATCGAGGCGTACTGGCGCTGCTCGCCACCCCAGACGCCGATCATGAAGTACATCGGCAGCAGCACGAGCTCGAAGAAGACGAAGAACAGGATGAGGTCCTGGGCGACGAACGTGCCCACCATGCCCGTCTCGAGGACGAGCGTGAGGATGAGGAAGGCCTTGGGGTTGTGCGGCTCCGGGAAGTGGTCCCAGGAGTAGATGATCACCAGGGGCACGATGAACGCGGTCAGCGCGAGCAGCGGCAGCGATATGCCGTCGATGCCGACGATGTACCGGCTGTTTATGACGCTGATCCACGACCGGTTCTGGCCGAACTGGAGCACGCGGGTGCGGTCGTAGTCGAAGTTGGCGAGCAGGGCGACGACGACCGCGAACACCGCGCTGCTCGTGAGGAGGGCGACGACCTTGTGGAGCGCCTCGTCGGCCTTGGGGAGGAGCATCATCACCACCGCTCCCACCAGAGGCAGGAACGTGGCGGCGGTCAGCCCCCAGCCGTTGAGCAGGTCCTTCACGATGGCTCCCTCAGCTCCTAGTTGGCGGCAAGGATCACGAAGATGGCGGCGAGCACCGTGGCGCCCGCGAACAGGTAGGCGCCGTAGGTCTGCACGCGGCCCGTCTGCTGCTTGCGCAGGATCTGCCCCGAGCCCTCCGCGGTGGCGCCCGAGCCGTTGACGATCGTGTCGACGACGCCCTGGTCGATGCGGTCGTAGACGAAGTGCCCGGCCTTGACCGCCTCCCGGCCGGCGCCGTTCACGACCCCGTCGAGCACCTTCTGGTTGACCCAGTAGGCGGCCCGGGCGATCGGGCCCTTGATGGATCCGACGATCCAATCGGTGTACAGGACGTCGAGTCCGTACCTGCTCTCGAGGACGCGGTAGCCGGCGCGGGCGACCCGGTTGCGGGCGGTGATCCCGTGCGGGCCGAGGCCCCGCCAGAACCACAGGTACGCGAGCAGCACGCCGAGCAGGCCGGCGCCGGTCGACACGACCGCGATCCACGGTGTGAACACGGGCTGGCGGAAGCCTCCGCCGGACACGAAGTAGGCCGCCCGGGGCTGCACGTAGTTCTCGAAGCGCAGGGCCCACCCGTCGGGCACCCACGAGAACCAACCGTTGGTGGGCACGTTCACGAAGCCGATCACCAGGGTGATGCCGGCCAGCACCATCAGCGGGACGGTGATGCGGGGACCGTTCTCGCGGGGCGGGTGTTCGGCGGCGGCGCCGCGCGGCTCGCCGAAGAAGCAGTACCAGACGGCGCGGGTCATGTAGCCCGCGGTGCAGAAGGCGCCAATGATGCCCATGACCAGCATGATCTTGTAGCCGCCCGGACCGCCGAGTCCGTTGGCGGACGCGAGGATCTCGTCCTTGGACCAAAAGCCCGACAGCGGCGGTATGGCCACGAGCGCGCCGGTGCCGATCATGAACGTCCAGAACGTGATGGGCATGCGCCGGCGCAGCCCGCCGTAGTCCTTCTTCATGTCGAACGAGTGGTGGCAGGCGTGGCTCATCGAGCCGGCACCGAGGAACAGGCAGGCCTTGAAGAAGGCGTGGGTCACGAGGTGGAACAGCGCCGCCGTCCATCCGCCGACACCGAGGGCCATGACCATGTAGCCGAGCTGCGACACGGTCGAGTAGGCGAGGACCTTCTTGATGTCGCTCTGCACGAACGCCAGCAGCGCGCCGAACACCAACGTCACCGCGCCGACCACCGCGAGGAGGTTGATGTTGGCGGTGCCGATCGACAGCCCGCGGAAGAACACCGGGTAGAGCCGGGCCACCATGTAGATCCCTGCCACCACCATCGTCGCCGCGTGGATCAGCGCGGACACCGGGGTGGGGCCGGCCATGGCGTCGGGCAGCCATGTGTGGAGGATGAACTGGCCGGACTTCGACATGACCGCGGCGATCAGCGACACCGACGCCACGAGCAGGAGCAGATGGCGGATCTGGCCGGCGTTGGCCATCGAGTTGATGCGGATGATGTCGAAGCTGCGCCCGGCGGCGAAGTACAGCACGATCATCCCGACGATCAGGCCGATGTCGCCCACCCGGTTGGTGATGAACGCCTTGAGCGCGGCGTTCGAGTTGGGCTTCTCCTCCCACCAATGGCCGATCAGCGCGAACGAGCAGAGCCCCACCAGCTCCCACCCGACGATCAGCTGGAGCGTGCTCTGGGTGAGCACGAACATCAGCATCGAGGCCGTGAACAGGCTCAGGAAGGCGAAGTAGTGGGTGTAGCGGCGGTCGCCGGCGACGTAGTCCGTGCTGTAGACGTGCACGAGCAGCGAGATGAGGCTGACGAGCACGAGCATCATCGCCGAGAGCCCGTCCACCATCGTGCCTGCGGTGAAGCGGACACCGCCGGACTGGAACCAGGTGACGGTGCGCACCACGGCCGGGACGGGGGCGGCCTCGGCGGTGCCGGCCTCGCCCTGCCCGGCGCCGCCCTCGCCCGCTCCCGCTCCCGCCGGTGAACCTTCGCCGCCGGGGGCCGCGCCCTCGCCGGTACGGGCCCCGCCGGGGAGAGCCCCGGCGCCGGCCTCACCGGCCGGTGCCACCCGCCGCTCGCCCGAAGGCGTCGTCTCCTGCCCGGCCAGCGACCGGGCGGTGAGCGCGGCCTCGTCGACCTTGGGCGGCGAGTTGACCCGCTGGACCCAGCCGACCCCCACACCGACGGCGAGGACGAAGCAGACGGCGAGGGTGGCCAGACCGATCTCCGAGCCGCCCTTGGGCAGGCGCTTGCCGACGGCCAGGATGAGCACGAACGACAGCGCCGGGAGCGCGGGGATGATCCAGGCGTAGGTGAGCATCCGCCTCAGCCCTTCATCAGGTCGACGGCCTCGAGGTCGACCGATCGGCGGTTGCGGTAGATGGCGAGCACGATGGCGAGGCCGACGCCGACCTCGGCGGCGGCGATGGCGATGACGAACAACGCGAAGACCTGGCCACCGAGGTCCCGGTTCATGGCCGAGAAGGCGATGAAGTTGATGTTCACCGCGTTGAGGATCAGCTCGATCGCCATGAGGACGGCCACGCCGTTGCGCCGGACGATGACGCCGTAGACGCCGAGGCTGAACAGGACCGCGCCGAGGAGCAGGAACTCGTTGAGGAGCACGGCTACTCCTTCCTCGCGATGACGATGGCGCCCACCAGCGCGGCGGTGAGCAGGATCGACACCGCCTCGAAGGGCAGGAGGTAGCGGGAGAACACGGCGTCGCTCACCTGGCTGGCCGTCGTCGGCGCGAGGTCGGCGGGCAGGCGATCGCCCCCGAAGGTGTCGACGAGCGTGAAGCCGAGCAGGGCGACCATGGCGAGGCCGGTGACGGCGGCGGACGCCTTGTTGGCGCGGCTCAACTCGGCGTCGCCGCCGATGGGCGAGCGGGTCAGCATGATGCCGAACAGGAACAGCACGACGATGGCGCCGACGTAGACGAGCACCTGGGTGACGGCCACGAACTCGGCGGCCATGAGCACGTACTGCGCCGCGGCTCCGGCCAGCACGAGCACCAGCCACAGCGCGGCGTGCACCACGTTCGACGTGGTGACGCAACGCCACGCGCCAACGACCATGAGCAGGGCGATGGCACCGAAACCGACGTTCTGTGCGACCGAGATCGGCGCTGCGCCGTTGGCCACGGCCAGCAGCCCCGTCATCGCGGCACCTTCTTGGCCTTGGCCGCTGAGCCCGCCTCGTACGGCTCGAAGTCGGGCACGGTCTCCATCCACTCGCCCAGACGGCTCTTGTCGTGGAGGAGGTCGGCGATGCGCGGCTCGGAGTACTCGTACTCGGGGCTCCAGAACAGCGCCTCGAACGGGCACACCTCGACGCAGATGCCGCAGTACATGCAGAGCGCGTAGTCGATGTCGAAGCGGTCGAGGGCGCTGACCGTACGAGGCTTGCCGCCGGGGCGGCGCGGCGGTGCCTTCTCCTTGTGCCCCTCGATGTAGATGCACCAGTCGGGGCAGCTGCGGGCGCACAGCATGCACACCGTGCAGTTGTCCTCCTTGAGGGCGATGACGCCACGGGCCCGCGGGGCGACCATCTCCTTTTCGTGCGGGTACTGCACGGTGGCCGCGCCCTTGGAGGGGGCGGGGATGAGCGTCGCCAGCCCCCGCTTCGGGAACACGGTGCGGCCCATCTCCTTGAGGGTCACGCCGAGGCCCTTGACCACTCCGGGCAGCTTCGGGAGCGCGGCGTGGGGCATCAGAAGGCCACCTTCAGGATCATCGTGACGAAGATGTTGGCCAGCGCGAGCGGGATGAGGAACTTCCACGCGAAGCGCTGGAGCTGGTCCTCGCGGAAGCGGGGGTACGTGAAGCGGACCCAGAACACCACGAAGGCCAGCAGCATGATCTTGGCGAACAGGATCACGGGACCGAGCACGTTCATGTAGTTGGCGTCGATGTCGAGGCCGGGGAAGTACCAGCCTCCGAGGAACAGCGTGGCGGCCAGGGCGGAGAAGGCGCCGACCGAGGCGAACTCGCCGATGAAGAACAGCAGGAACCGCAGGCCCGTGTACTCCGTGATGAACCCGGTGACGAGCTCGGACTCGGCCACCGGCATGTCGAAGGGCGTCTGGGTCAGCTCGGCCTGCATGGCGATGAGGAAGATGACCAGTCCCACGAGCTGGGTGACGAAGTAGGGCAGGCCCAGCGCGCCGAAACCGAAGATCCGTCCGCCGGCCTGCGCGGCGACGATGCCCTGGAGGTTCAGCGTGCCGGCCTGGATCACCACGCCGATCACGGCCAGCACCATGGGCAGCTCGTAGGCGATGAGCTGACCTGCGGCGCGCAGGCCGCCGAGGAGGGAGTACTTGTTGGCCGAGGCCCAGCCGGCGATGAGGACGCCGATCACCGAGATGGACGACACCGCCAGCGCGTAGAACACCCCTGCGTCGAGGTTGGCGAAGTAGGCGTCGGGTCCGAACGGCACGGCCAGGTACACGAGCAGCACGGTCCCGACCACGAGGTAGGGCGCCAGCTTGAACAGCGTGCGGTCCGCGCGCTCGGGGGTGATGTCCTCCTTCTGGAGGGACTTGCCCACCTCGGCGAGGAGCTGCATGGAGCCGTAGGGCCCGGCCTCCATGGGACCGAGCCGGCTCTGCATGAACGAGACGACCTTGAACAGGAACACGTAGACGAAGGTGCCGGCCGGCAGCAGCACCGCGGCGAGGACGAGCAGGACGCGCAGGATGGACTGCTGCCAGTAGGAGAGCTGCGCCAGCATCACCGGTCGATGTCTCCCAGGATGAAGTAGAGGGAGGCGAGGATCGTGATCACGTCGGGCACGTACACGCCCCGCGTCACCCACGGCACGACCGAGATGTTGTTGAACGAGGCGGAGCGGATCTTCACCCGGAACGGCACCAGGTCGCCCTTGGACACGACGTAGTAGCCCATCTCGCCCAAGGGGTTCTCGGTGGAGACCCAGGCCTCACCCGCCGGCACCTTGATGATCCGGGGCACCTTGGCCATGATCGGCCCGGCCGGCAGGCCGTCGCAGAGCTGGTCGACGATCAGCGTCGCCTCGCGGGTCTCCTGGAGGCGCACCCAGTAGCGGGCGAACGAGTCGCCGTCGGGATGGGTCCAGACCTTGAAGTCGGCGTCCTTCCAGGCCATCGGGTAGTCGGCGTCGCGGCGCAGATCCCAGTCGACGCCCGAGGCGCGCAGGTTGGCGCCGGAGAGGCCGTACGAGAGGGCGACGTCGGCCGGGATCACCCCGACGCCCCGGGTGCGGGCCTCAAAGATCTCGTTACCGACGACCAGCTCGTCGATCTCGTCGCAGAAGTCGCGGATGCGCTTCATGGCCGCCTTCGTGTCGGCGATCCAACCCTTCGGCAGGTCGTCGCGCAGGCCGCCGATGCGGTCGAAGTTCGGGGTACGTGCGAACCTCGACGAGCTTCTCGTAGCCGCGGTGCATGTAGCCCATCACGGGATCGCACGAGACCACCTGCTCGCCGTCGAGCCTGGCGATGATGCGCAGCGTGCCGTGCGTCGCGGGGTGCTGCGGGCCCAGGTTGAGGGTCATGCCCTCGGTCTCGAGCTCCACGTTGACGCGGGCGTCCGCGGCCTGGCCGGCGATGTAGGCCAGCTTCTGGCTGTCGGTGAGGGCGGTCATGACACCTCCTCCTCGGCCGCTCCCTCGGTCGCGCCGTCGGTCGCGTCCTCGCCGGGCATCGGCTCGACGTCGACGATGCCCGGCCACGGCTTGAGCTCCCGGGCGAGCAGCGGGAAGTCCTTGCGGAGCGGATGGCCCTCGAAGTCGCCCGGCAGGTAGATGTGGCGCAGGTTCGGGTGGCCCGAGAACGAGATGCCGAACATCTCCCACGTCTCACGCTCGTGCCAGTCGGCGCCGCTGTAGACGGGGATCCAGCTCGGTACCCCGGCGGCGGGGTCGGGCACGTCGGCCTTGAGGATCACGGCCACGCTGCTGTGAGGGCGGGCCACCCGGGCCAGCACCTGGAAGCGCGTCTCGCCGCCGGCCACACCGGGCGCACCGGTGTCGGTGGAGCCGGGGGTGTCGGTGGTTGCCTCGGGCGCGGGCGGGTCGAGGGGGCTGTTCTCGGAGCGACCGAAGGGTGAGACCGACCAGTCCATGCCGGACAGGAAGCAGAAGTACGTGCAGCCGAGCTTGCCCCTGGCGATCTGCGCGGCCTCCCGCCAGGCCTCCGGCGTGACGCGCACCCACAGCTCGTCGCCGTCACGGATCTCGGCGCCGACCACCGCGTCGCCCAGCTCGTCCTTGAAGACCTGGAGCAGCGCCAGCCGCTCCTCGTCCCCGGACTGGGGCACGGTCGGGTCGCGCGGCGGCTCGGCTTCGGGCTCGGCCTCGGCGCCCGGCGAAGGCTCGGCCTCGGCGCCCGGCGGGGGGGTGACCGGCGGCGAGTCCGCATCGGTCGTGGCGGCACGCTCCGGTGCGGGCACGTCCGGTTGGACGGCCTCGCTCTGGCCCGCGGCGGTGGCGTCGGCATGGCCCTCCGCCAGCGCGGCTTCGGTGGTGGCCTCGGCCTGCTCGGCCGTCACGTCCTCGTCGGCGATGGGCTCGTCGCGGCGCACCGCGCCCGGGTCGCCCCCGGCCGGGCTGTGGCCCTCTGCGGGCCGGGCACCGACCTCGACGCCGTCGGGATGCAGGTCCGGGTCGCCGTCAGCCGACGACAATCGGATCACCTCGCCAGCGCTCGGCCATGTCCTCGTGCTGGATGCGCTCCTGGAGCAGCACGATGCCCTCGAGCAGCGCCTCGGGCCGCGGCGGGCAGCCGGGCACGTAGACGTCGACCGGGATGATCTGGTCGACCCCCTTGGTGACCGAGTAGGAGTCCCAGTACGGGCCACCGCAGTTGGCGCACGATCCCATCGAGATGACGTACTTCGGGTCGGGCATCTGCTCGTAGAGCCGCCGGATCGCCGGCGCCATCTTGTCGGTCACGGTGCCCGAGATGACGACGAGATCGGCCTGGCGCGGGCTGGCCGGAAGCGGGATCACGCCGAGGCGCATCACGTCGTAGCGGGGCGAACCGAAGGCGGCACCCATCTCGATGGCGCAGCAGGCGAGCCCCCACTGGTACACCCACAGGGAGTACTTGCGCGACGTGTTCAGCAGCGACGTGAGCGGCTTGGGCAGCTTGCCGCTCTCGACCAGGCCCATTCAGCGACCCCCGGCGCCGGCGCGCCGGGCGGTGGCACGCGCAACGGGCGCCCACCGGACGGTCAGATCCACCGCAGGACCCCCTTGCGCCACGCGTACAGGAGGCCCAGCGCCAGCACGGCGATGAACAGGCCCATCTCGACGGCACCGAACGTCCCGTAGGCCTCGAGGCGCGTCGCCCAGGGGAAGATGAACACGGCCTCGACGTCGAACATCACGAACAGCAGGGCGAAGATGTAGTAGCGGACCTCGAACTGGCCCCAGCCGATGCCGACCGGGTCGACGCCCGACTCGTACGTGAGGTACTTGCCCGCCTGCGGCCGCTTGGGCCGGATGAACGACCCGAGCCCGAGCACCCCACCGAGGAGACCCACCGCCACGGCGCCGAAGATGGCCACCGTGAGGTAGTCGCGGAGGAAGGCCGACATCGTGTCGGGAATCTAGTGAGCCCTCTCACAACCGGCCAAAGCCGGCCGACAAGCGCGCCCGCACCCGAGCCCACCCCTCTCGCTCCTTCGACAGGAGCGCGAGCACGTCGGCGGGGACGGGTCCCCCTTGCCGGCCGGAGCGGCGCGGCTGCGTTTGAGGCACGGGCGCGACGGCTACACCGAGGTCCGTGCGAGGACGGGTGTGGCCGTGAAGTCGGTGGTGACGGGGGTGCTGGCCGGAGTCGTGACGGCCGGGGCCGTGACGTCTGGGTGCGGCGGCTCGGGATCCGACGCACCACGGGCCGAGCCGACCACCACCCACCTGCCCACGACGACGATCGACCCGTGGGCGGTGCCCGCCACCATCGATGCCGCGTACGCGCAGCGGATCCTCGACGAGCACGGCCGCATCCTCACCGCGGCGTGGCGGCGGGCCCGGCGGCTCGGCAAGGTGGACGCCGAGGTCGAACGTCTGGTCCGGTCGGTGGAGAGCGCCGACCAGGCCGGCTCGGAGATCACCGGGCTGCGGCGCGAAGCCAAGGCACGCTTCGCCTCGCTGGTCCCGGACCCGGCCGTGGACGCCGGCAAGATCGTCGAGCTGCGCGGCGCGTCGCCCACGTGCATCCAGGTCCTGGTCCGGGTCGACATCTCCCGCCTGGTGCGTTCAGGACCGGTCGACCAGACCGCCATCGAGTTGCGCCCCGCCCGGCCGGGCGAGGCCGACCGGCGCCGCAACCCCACCGGCTGGATCGAAGACCTGAGATTCCCTCCCGACCAACCTCCGCTGATCGGATCCCCGTGCGCACGCTCCTAGCCCTCGCCGTCACGCTGTCAGCGCTCGCCCTCACGCCGGCGCCTGCACCTGCTGCCACTGTCAACGTAAAGAAGTGCGCAAGGACGGCCAAAGACTCCAGGGGTTGGTCGATCTGCCTGCGGTGGATGACGGTGGCAGTGGAGGACGGCCGCCATCCGGTCACCGGGCCCGGGCCCGGCGCTGGCGCGGGTGGGCCCGAGCGTCCGCCGACCCGCGAGGAGCTGATCGCCGCCCGTCGCCGCGCCCGGGCCCGCGAGCTGCTCGGCCCCGCCGGCGGCTGCGTCGACCTCACCGACCCGGCACCGGTCCGCGTCGTCGGCGTCCCCAACCCCGAACGGATCGACGGCGGCCGCATCTGCCTCGGCCCCACCACCCCCGGCTTCGACCCCGCCGCCTACGCCGCCGAGATCTTCGCCTCCGTCCCCGCCCCCCGGCCCGGACCCTCCATCCCCCCCGGGCGGATGATCGTGGCCCTCGCCGCCCGGCTCGTCACCACCGCCCCCCTCACCTTCGACGCCTCCGCCCCGACCCCCCTCGGCCCGCTGCGCCTCCGAGCCCGGGCCCGCATCTACGTGAACTGGGGTGACGGCCACACCGCCGGCCCCTACGACGAGCCAGGCCGGCCCTATCCCGACGGCACGATCGTGCACCGCTGGGCCACCGCCGGCCGCTACGACGTCACCGTCACCTACCGCTGGACCGCCACCTGGCAATGGGCCGGCCGCACCGAACCGGTCCCCGGCACCCTCGACACCACCGACCGCATCCCCGGCTACCCCGTCATCGAGCTCCAAGCCACCACCGGTTAGCACGGCCCCTCGGGCAGCAGCCCCTCTGGTGACCGCCGGGGCCGGATCGCGCTCAGCGGCCGCCGGAGACGAGAGCGGGGGTGGCGTCGCGGGCGGTGCGGGTCAGTGGTCCCGGGACGAGCCCGATCCCGACCGTGCCGATCAGCGCGATGGCCAGCGCCAGGCGCGCCATCGGCGGCACGCGCAGGCGCCCGGGCGGCGCCGCCTCACTGGTCGACGCCTCCTCGTCGGCATCGCCGCCGGCGTACATGGCGAGGATGATCCGCAGGTACAGGAAGGCCGAGATCACCGCGGTCACCATCGCGGCCAGCGCCAGCCAGAAGGAGCGGGCCTCGACCGCAGCCTGCACGACGTAGAACTTGGCGAGGAAACCACCGGTCAACGGCGTGCCCGCCTGGGCCAGCAGGAACACGGCGAAGAGCATGGACAGCACGGGGTGGCGCCGGCCCATGCCCTCGTAGTCGGCGAGGCGGTGGCGGCCGTCGCCCCGGCGGCCGAGCAGGGTGACGATCCCGAACGACCCGCCCACCATGAACAGGTAGGCGGCGAGGTAGAACAGCGCCGAGCTGACCCCGCGCCGGGTCGCGGCCTGCACGCCGACGAGGATGAAGCCGGCGTGGTTGATCGACGAGTAGGCCAGCATGCGCTTCACGTCCGTCTGGACGACGGCCAGCACGGCGCCGACGACCATCGTGAGTATGGCGAGCCAGTACACGACCGGCTGCCAATCGAGCCGGTAGGGCCCGAGGGCGAGGACGAACACCCGGATGAGGCCGGCGAAGCCCGCGGCCTTGACCCCCGTGGCCATGTAGGCCACCACCGGCGACGGCGAGCCCTGGTACACGTCGGGCGTCCACGTGTGGAACGGCACGGCGGCCACCTTGAAGCCGAAGCCGACGAGCAGCAGCGCGATGCCGGCGAGGAGCAACCGTTCGTCCGAGAGGGTGTTGCGGGCGAAGAAGTCGGCGATGCGCACGAGGTTCGTGGACCCGGTGGCCCCGTAGACGAGCGCGATGCCGTACAGGAAGAACGCCGACGAGAACGCGCCGAGCAGGAAGTACTTGAGCGCAGCCTCGCCGGAGCGCAGCCGGCGCAGGTGCAGCCCCGCGAGGACGTACACCGAGATCGACAGCACCTCGAGCCCGAGGAACATCACGATGAGGTCGTTGGCCCCGGCCATGATCACGCCGCCCGACGCCGACAAAAGCAGCAGCACGTAGGCCTCGGGCCCTTCGAGCGACTCGCGGCGGAGGTACCCGTCGAGCAGCAGCGCGGCGATGACGACGCTGGCGCAGATCACGACGGTGAGGAACAGCGAGAAGCCGTCGACCCCGACCGCGTCGGCCATCACGCTGAACGGGCCGTTCCGGTGGACGTCGCGCCACAAGGGAACGACCGCCCCGATCGCCCCGAGCGCGACGAGGATCGTCACGATCGCGTGCCAGCCGATGCGGGGTCGGCGGGGCCGCAGCGAGGCGACCACGACGAGCACGACCGCACCGCCGAGCAGGACCAGCAGCGGCGTGAGCGCGTGCCACACGACCCGCGGCGTGTCGATGGGGGCGACGGGACCGCCCACCTGGGCCACGACGGCGCCGATCACCCGCCCGCTCCCTTGCGCTCACCGCGCACGAACGTGCCCTCTCGCGCGCTCGTGCCCGTCGTGGCCACCGGCGGCTGGCGCTGCCCGCCGTTGTTCTCGACCTGGGCCACGAGCGCCTTCACCGACGGCTCGATGCGGTCGAGCACGGGCTTCGGGTAGACGCCGAGGAACACGATGATCCCGAGCAGCGGGGCCAGCACCAGGCCCTCCCTCAGCCGCAGCTCGCCGAAGTCCGCGTTGGCGTCGTCGAGCTTGCCGTGGAAGACGCGCTGGTAGGCCCACAGCAGGTACAGCGCGGCGACGATCACCCCGGTGGCGCCCACCACCGCCCACCACCGGCGGGTCAAGAACGCGCCGAGCAACGTGAGGAACTCGCCGACGAAGCCGTTCAGCCCGGGCACACCGATGGACGACATCATCACGACGGTGAACACCGCGGCGAAGATCGGCGCCGCCCGCTGGAGGCCGCGCAGCTCGGCGATGGCACGGGTGTGGCGGCGCTCGTAGATCATGCCGACGAGCAGGAAGAGGGCCCCGGTCGAGATGCCGTGGTTGACCATCTGGAGGACCCCACCCTCGAGCCCCTGCGTCGTGATGGCGAACGTGCCGAGCACGATGAAGCCGAGGTGCGCGACGGACGAGTAGGCGATGAGTCGCTTCAGGTCGCGCTGCATCGCCGCGGCCACTGCTCCGTAGATGATCCCGATCACGCCGAGCGTGACCATGGCCGGCGCGAACCAGGTGGCCGCCTCCGGGAACAGGTAGAGACCGAACCGCAGGAACCCGTAGGTGCCGAGCTTGAGCATGACGCCCGCGAGGATCACCGATCCGGCGGTGGGCGCCTGGGTGTGGGCGTCGGGGAGCCAGGTGTGCAGCGGGAACACCGGCACCTTCACGGCGAACGCGACGGCGAACGACAGGAACAGCCAGCGGGCGGTGGTGGTGGCGATCGAGCCCTGGTTGGTGGCGATGGTGACGAGGTTGAACGTGAGCGGGTGGCCGGCCCGCTGGTAGAGCACGGCGGTGGCGACGAGGCCGACGAGCATGAACGCTGAGCCGAGCATCGTGTACAGGAAGAACTTGATGGCCGCGTACCGGCGCCGCTCGTAGCCCCAGCCCGCGATGAGGAAGTACATGGGCACGAGCACGATCTCGAACATCACGAAGAACACGAACAGGTCCAGCGCGAGGAATACGCCCATGCAGCCGGCCTCGAGCATCAGCAGCCACGCGTAGAACGGCTTCTCGTCGTGGTGCGGGATCCCGCCGAGCATCGCGATCGGGAACAGCACGCCGGTGAGCACGACGAGGAAGAGGGAGATGCCGTCGATGCCCAGGAACCACGAGATGTCGAGGTCCTTGATCCACGTGGCCTTGTCGACGAGCTGGAAGCCCGGCGTGCCCGTCTTGAACAGTACGAGGGCGCCGATCGACAGCGCCCCGGTGAGCACTGCGAACAGCACCGCGACCTGGCGGGCCGCCTCGGGCCGGCGCCGGCTGACCAGGCCGGTGACCAGCGCGCCGACGGCCGGCAGCACCACCAGCGCGGTGAGCACGGGGAACTGGGGCGAGGCGTCGGCGGCCGACGTGGCGGCGTTGGCCGCCGACGCCGACGTGGCCGACGTGGCGGCGTTGGCCGCGGCCGCCGCCGTCGCGCCGACGAGCGCGAGCGCGCTCACAGCGAGACCCCCCGCAGCACCAGCACCGCGACGAGGACGATGGCCCCGGCGGCGAAGCCCAGCGCGTAGTTGCGGACGTAGCCGCTCTGCGCCCGGCGCAGCCCGCTGCCGGCGCCCCGGACGAGGAACCCGACGCCGTTGACGGCGCCGTCGACCACGGTCCGGTCGAACCAGGCCACGCCGTCGAAGAGGCGCCGGCCGGGCCCGCCCGCGAAGGCGGTGACGGCCTCGTCGACGTACCAGCCGCGCGCCAGGACCCGCGGCTCGCGGGGCTGATCGGCGAAGCGCCTCCTGAGGTACAGCACGCCGGCGGCGCCGAGTCCGACCAGCGCGGCCACCACGGCGATGGCGGCGAGGATCCACTTGGTGGCGGTCGCCGCCGACGTGGCGATCTCCTGGCCGCCGACCACCGGATCGAGCCAGCTGGCCAGCGTGCGCAGCCGGGCGACGGGCAGGTTCAGCGCGCCCCCCAAGGTGGCCGCCACCCCGAGGACGACCAGTGGGAGCGTCATCGTCCACGGCGACTCGTGCGGCTGCAGGGCCCCCTGATCGGCGGGCCGGCCGTGGTCGGCGGGCGCCGCGGTCGCGACGGAGGCCTGGCCGGAGTGCTCCGTGCGGGCGCCATCGTCCACCTCCACCGCCGACCGCTCGGCCTCCCCGGCGGCGTGCGCAGGGGCGTCACCCCAGCGGGCCTGCCCGAAGAACGTCAGGAACACCATGCGACCGACGTAGAAGGCGGTCATGAGCGCGGTCAGCACCCCGATCACCCACAAGCCCCGGCCGACGAAGCCACCGCGGTTCCAGGCCCCGAGCAGGATCTCGTCCTTGGACCAGAACCCCGAGAACGGCGGGATGCCCGCCAGCGCCAGGCTGCCGGCCCCGAAGGTCAGCGCGGTGATCGGCATGGCTCGCTTGAGCGCGCCCATCCGCCGCATGTCCTGCTCCTCGTGCATGCCGTGGATGACCGAGCCGGCACCGAGGAACAGGACCGCCTTGAAGAAGGCGTGGGTGATCATGTGGAAGACGGCGGCCACGTACGCGCCGGACCCGATGGCGAGGAACATGTAGCCGAGCTGGCTGACCGTCGAGTACGCGAGGACCTTCTTGATGTCGGTCTGGGCCACGGCGATGGTGGCGGCGAACAGGGCCGTGAGGCCGCCCACGACGGCGATGAGCGTGGGAACCCAGGGCGAGGCGGCGGCCAGCACCGGGCCGACCCGGGTCATCAGGTAGACGCCGGCGGTGACCATCGTGGCCGCGTGGATGAGCGCGGAGACGGGCGTGGGGCCGGCCATGGCGTCGGGCAGCCAGACGTACAGCGGGAGCTGGGCCGACTTGCCGACCGCGCCGAGGAAGAGCAGCACGGCGATGACGGTGGCGGTGCTCGTGGCCAGACCGGGAGCAGCCGCCGTGATGTCGGCGTAGCGGACGGAGCCGATGGCGAAGAACGTGAACAGCGTGGCCACCATGAAGCCCCAGTCACCGATGCGGTTGGTGACGAAGGCCTTCTTGCCCGCCGACGCGTTCGCCTCCTCTTCGAACCAGAAGGAGATGAGCAGGTACGAGCAGGTGCCGACGCCCTCCCAGCCGAGGAAGGTGAGCAGCAGGTTGTCGCCGAGCACGAGCACCAGCATCGAGAACACGAAGAGGTTCAGGTAGACGAAGAACTTCGTGAAGTGCGCGTCGGCGTGCATGTAGCCGATGGAGTAGAGGTGGATCAGCGCGGAGATGCCGGTGACGAACAGGGCCATCGTGATCGACAGCGGATCGACCAGGAACGCGACGTCGACCCGGAACCCTCCCGCCGGGATCCACGTGAAGAGCCGCTGGGTGGAGGAGCGCTCGCCGCTGGCGGCGCGCACGCCGAGCCACACCACGATCGACGCCGCGAACGAAGCGGCGACCATCAGCGTCGCCAGCCAACCGGCGAGGGGGTTGCCGAGGCGGCGGCCCAACACGACGAGCACGGCGAAGCCGGCCAGCGGCAGCGCGGGGATCAACCAGACGAGCTCTCTCACGGCCGGCTCAGCCCTTCAGCAGGGAGACGTCGTCGGCAGTGGCTCCGGGCCGCCGGCGGATGATGGACACGATGATCCCGAGGCCGACGACGACCTCCGCGGCCGCCACGACGAGCACGAAGAACACGACGACCTGGCCGCCCACGTCGCGCAGCTGGCGGGCCAGCGCCACGAACGTCAGGTTGACGGCGTTGAGCATGAGCTCGACGCACATGAACATCACCAGCGGGTTGCGGCGCACGAGCAGGCCGACCGCGCCCATGGTGAACAGCACGGCCCCCAGGCCGAGGTACCACGACGGGTCGACGACGGCGGCGGTGATCACGCGGGCTCCTCGACGGCGTCGGCCCGGTCCTCGGCGTGCAGGTCCAGCACCGGCTCGTCCTCGTCGACCTGGTCGACCCGGCGGCTGCGGGCCATCAGGACCGCGCCGACCACCGCGATGACGAGCAGGACGGAGGTGACCTCGAAGGGGAACACGTAGTCGGTGAACAGCAGCCGGCCGAGCTGCTCGACGTTGGGCATGTCGGCCCGCACGGCCGCGCCGGCTCCGTGCGCACCGGTGATGGTGCCCGTGGCCACGACGGCGATGAGGCCGGCACCGATCACGATCCCGGCGACGAGGGCGGCCGGCCGCTGGCCGCGCAAGGGCTCCTCCTCGAGGTCCTCGGAGCGGTCCACGCCGAGCAGCATGATCACGAACAGGAAGACCACGACGATGGCACCGGCGTAGACGATGACCTGCACCGCGGCCAGGAACTGGGCGTCCTGGGCGATGAACAGGACGGCGATGGCGAACAGCGTGGCGATCAGCGACAGCGCCGAGTGCACGGCGTTGCGCGACGCGATGACGCCGGCCGCGCCCGAGATGGCGATGACCGCGGACACGGCGAAGACGGCGGCCTCCATCAGCGGTCGCCCCCCTCGGGAATCGAGCGCCGCCCGGCGTCGCCCCGCTCGACGACGTGCTCGGGCTGCGCCGAGCCGAAGCCGGCCACCGGTTCGCCGGTGGCGGTTGAGACCATCTCCTGGTGGGCGACGAGCTCCTCGCCGCTGCCGGGCACCTGGTCGACCTCCGCGGTCTGGCCGGCCTCGGCCGGCTTGACGCCGAAGCCGAGCTCGCCGGACCACGCCACCTTGCCCTCGTACGACGCGTCGCCGCTGGCCGCCGTGGCCCGCACCCACGCGGAGGTGAGGGGGATGATCGCCTCGGCGTCGCTCCAGTCCTCCCACGGAAGCTGCTTCGGGCGGCCGTCGTCACCGACGAGCAGCTCGTCGCGGGTGTAGATGGCGTCGGCACGATCGACGAAGGAGAACTCGAACAGCTTCGTCTCGGTGATCGCCTCGGTGGGGCAGGCCTCGACGCACAGGTCGCAGTGGATGCAGCGCAGGTAGTTGATCTCGTAGACGTAGCCGTAGCGCTCCCCAGGGCTGACCGGCGCGTCGGGAGGGTTGTCGCGCCCGCGCACGAAGATGCACCGGGCCGGGCACACCCCGGCGCACAGCTCGCAGCCGATGCACTTCTCCATGCCGTCCTCGTAGCGGTTGAGGACGTGGCGGCCATGGGTGCGCACCGCCTTGTCGCGCTTGCCGCCCTCGTCCTTCACGTACTCACGGGTGACGCGCTGGCGCCGGCCGATCTGGCGCAGCGTCACGGCGAAGCCGCCGAGGTAGCCCATCAGGCCCTCACCTCCCTGCGCCGGTCCACGCCGTGGTCGAGCCGAGCCCGGCGGAAGGCGAGCGACATGAGCCCGGCGGCACCGGCGAGGACCACGATGCTGACTGCGAGCGTGAGCCACGGGTTCCAGTTCTGGTCGTCGCCGACCCGGATGGCGGTGAGCAGCAGGAGCCACCCGAGCGAGAAGGGGATCAGCCCCTTCCACCCGAGGTCCATGAGCTGGTCGTAGCGGAAGCGCGGCAGCGTGGCGCGGAACCACACGAACACGAACAGGAACACGACGAGCTTGAGGAAGAACCAGAACAGTCCCCAGAGCCATTCGGGGCCGACGACGGCCGGGCCGGTGGGGCCGCCGAGGAACAGCGTCACGATGATCGCCGACATGGTGATCGTGTTCATGAACTCGGCCAGGTAGAAGAGCGCGAACCGCACGCCGCTGTACTCGGTCTGGTAGCCGCCGACGATCTCCTGCTCGGCCTCCACAAGGTCGAACGGCGGCCGGTTGAGCTCGGCCGTGCCCGCGATGAGGAACACCACGAACGGCACAATGCCGGTCGTGAACAGGTTCCAGCGCCACGGGGCACCGAACTGCGAGTCGACGATGCCGTTCGTCGTGAGCGATCCCGAGACCAGCACGACGGCGACGACGGACAGGCCCAGCGCGGCCTCGTAGGACACCATCTGGGCGGACGCTCGCACCGATCCGATCAGCGGGTACTTCGAGCCCGACGCCCAGCCCGCGAGCATGACGCCGTAGACGGCGATGGACGACATCGCCAGCACGAGCAGGATGCCGATGGGTGGGTCGGCGACCTGGAACAGGGTGGTGCGACCGAACAGCCGCACGACGCCGCCACGGTTCTTCTCGAAGTGACCGCCGAGCGGGACGACCGTGAAGGTGATGAAGGCCGGGATCAGCGACAGGTACGGCGCCAGCTTGAACACGAACCGGTCCGACCGTTCGGGCGTCAGGTCCTCCTTGAAGAAGACCTTGATGCCGTCGGCCATGCTCTGCATGATCCCCCAGGGGCCGGCCCGGTTCGGACCGACCCGGTTCTGCATGTCGCCGATGAGCTTGCGCTCGAACCAGATCATCAACATCGTGGCGACCAGCAGGAAGACGAACGCCAGCACCACCTTGAACAGCACGATCAGGACGACGGCGAGCCCGACGCCGCCGGACAGCAGGGGATCGGCGCCGAGGATCATGACGTCGTCTCCACGCGCACGTCGGTGACCGGCGCCTCGGCGTCGATGAGGTCACCGGGATCGGGACCGTCCAGGTTCCAACCGAGCACGATCGCGCCGCGGGGCACGTCGGGATCGGCCAGGGTCGCGGTGACGAGCGAGCCGCGCGCCGAGGAGATCTTCAGCGCACCGCCGGGCTCGACGCCCAACCGGGCCAGCTCTATGGGGTTCACCCGGGCCGTGCTGCGCCCGGCCAGCCCCCGCAGGGCCCGGGCCTGCTGGTTGAGCGTGCCGCGGTCGTAGAGCTTGCGGGTGGTGAACAGCCGGAGCGAGTAGCGGTCGACCGGGGGGACGCTCGGTTCGGCGGCCGGCGGGGCGAAGCGCAACAGGGAGGGCCGGTCGCCGGGGGGCGGCTCGGCCACGGGGACGTCGTCCTGGCCCTCGACCCCACCGGCGTCGTCGTGGCCGCGCTCCTCGGCGGACACGTCGGTCGAGTCCTCGTGCGCCGCGGCCGCACTCTCGTGCGCATGCGACTCGGCCTTGCCGGCCTCCCCCTGCGGGCCACCCTCCGCGGCCACGGACGCGACCGCAGCGGCGGCGGCCTGCCCGTGCTGCACGTCGGCGGCCGGGACGCCAGCGCCTCCGACGACCGACACGTCGCTGCCCCCGAGGGCGTTGCCCTCGACGTCGACCTCGGTGGCGGACAAGCGCGACGGCAGCGGCACGACCACGCCGTCGGAGGCTTCCGGCGACGTGAGCAGCTCCCACGTCACGCCGGCGTGGCTCGGGGCGACGCGCTCGATCTCCGCCCAGGTCGCCTCCACGGACTCGAGCCCCAGGTCGGCGCCGAGGCGCCTGGCCAGATCGCCCGCCAGGTGCCAGTCGGACCGGGCCGTCCCGGGCGGCGTCACGATGCGCCCGAGCGTGGAGACCCGACCCTCGAGGTTCGTGGTCGTACCGTCGACCTCGCCGTAGCCGGCCGCGGCGAGCACGACGTCGGCCTGGCTCGACGACGCGGTGAGGAACGTGTCGAGCGCGATCACCGTGCGGGCGCCGGCCAGCGCCCGCTCGGCCAGGACGTGGTCGGGGAAGTCCGCGATGGGATCGGCGCCGAGAAGGACGAGCGTGTCGATCCGGCCGTCGGCGGCGGCGCGCAGGATGCCGGTGGCGTCGAGGCCCGGCTCGACCGGTACGGCGCCCCACTCGCCGGCGAACCAGTCCCGGCCGTCGGCCAGCGCCGTGCGCCCGGGCAGGACTCCCGGCGCCAGACCCATGTCGAGCGCGCCGTGCACGTTGCCGCGCCGCAGGGCCGGCAGGAAGCGCACCTCGTCGAGCCCGGCCAGCAGCGCGGCCGCGGCGTCGACGACCGCGCCGGCGCCCTCGGCCACCGACGACCGGCCGATCACGACCGTGACCGGGCCGCGGCGCAGCGCCTCGGCCGCCCGGCGGAACCCGTCCTCGTCGGCGCCCTGCGGGGCGGGGCCGCCGTCGAGCAGGGCGCGGACCACCGTGACCTGCTCGCCGGGGCGGTGGCGCAACGAGGCCGCGGCCAGCTCGGTCGACGTGGTGGCCGCCGGCGCGAGCTCGATGACCGTCGCCGCGTCCTCGAGCACCGCGTGGCGGAGCCTCAGGTACAGGACCGGCAGCTCCTCCTTCAGGTCCGGAGCGAGCAGCACGACGGTGCCGCCGCGCGCGCACGCCTGGTCGATGGTGGCCCGCGGCAGCCCGAGCACCACTTCGGCGGGAAGGCCGTCGCCGAGCTGGCAGTCGACGTGGTCGGTGCCGATGACGCCCTTGGTCAGCTTGGCCCATGCGTAGGCCGCCTCGTTGGTGAGCCGGGCGCCGCCCAGCACGGCCACGCCGGCGGGTCCCGAGCGGTCGAGGCCCTCGCGGATGGCCGACGCCGCCTCGTTCAGCGCCTCGGACCAGCGCACCGGCACCAGCTCGGAGCCGCGCCGCACCAGCGGGCCGTGCAGGCGGTCGTCGGACTCGAAGGCCTGGAAGTCGAAGCGGCCCTTGTCGCACAGCCAGCTCCAGTTGACCGGATCGATGTCCACGCCGTTCATCCGCAGCATCCGGTTGCGGGACGAGTCCACCACCACCCGGCAGCCGACCGAGCAGGACGTGCACGTCGATTCGGTCTGCTGGAGGTCCCACGGCCTGGCCCGGAAGCGGTACGGCGTCGCCGTCAGGGCACCGACCGGGCAAATCTGGACCGTGTTGCCGCTGAAGTACGACGCGAAGGGATGGTCCGGGAAGGTGTTGACCTGCGTCTGGCCGCCGCGGTCGAGGAAGTGGATGAGCGGATCGCCGGCCACCTCCTTGGCGAAGCGCGTGCACCGGTCGCACAGGATGCAGCGCTCGCGGTCCAGGGTCACGAGATCGCTGATCGGGATGGGCTTTTCGAAGTGCCGCTTCTCCTCGATCATGCGCGACTCGCCCGGGCCGTAGGCCATGGTCTGGTCCTGCAGCGGGCACTCGCCGCCCTTGTCGCACACCGGGCAGTCCAGCGGGTGGTTGACGAGGAGGAACTCGAGCACACCGTCCTGGGCCTTGACGACCGGTCGCGAGTCGGTCGTGACGTTCATCCCGGGGGCGACGGGAGCCATGCACGCCGGCTGCAGCGCGGCCCCTCGGCCGGTGTCGATCTCGACCAGGCACATGCGGCACATGCCGACCGGCCGCATGCGCGGGTGGTAGCAGAACCGGGGGATGTAGATGCCGACCCGCTCGGCGGCGTCGATCAGCAGCTCGCCGGGACGAGCCTCGATCTCCTTGCCGTCGACGGTGATCGTCAGCGTGTCGGTGGCGTTGGTTGCCTCAGGCACCGACCGGCTCCTCGACGGGTGGCTTGGAGTTGTAGGCGACACCATGCACGGCCACGGTCACCGGCGCGGGCGCTCCGATGCGGGCCTCGAACTCGTCGCGGAACCGCAGCACCGCGCTGGCGATGGGCGACACCGCCGAGGGTCCGAGCGGGCAGATCGTCGTCTGCTTGGGCGGCCAGGTGATCGACGGGCTGATGTTGTCGCAGATGTCGAGCAGGAGATCGAGGTCACTCGGGCGGCCGAGACCGGAGTCGATCCGCTGCAGGATCTTCTCCAGCCAGCCGGTGCCCTCACGGCACGGCGTGCACTTGCCGCACGACTCCCGAGCGAAGAAGCGCACCAGCCGCAGCGCGGCCTTCACGACGTCGGTGGTCTCGTCCATCACCACGACGGCGCCCGAGCCGAGCATCGACCCGGCCTTGCCGACCGCACCCGCCTCGAGCGGCAGGTCGACGTGCTCTTCGAAGAACCATGGCGCCGACGCCCCGCCCGGGATGAACGCCTTGAGCGCCCGGCCCCCGCGGATGCCTCCGCCGTAGAGCGGCGAGTAGAGCAGGTCCCGGAAGGTGGTGACGCCGAACTCGACCTCGTACACGCCCGGGCGCTTCACGTGGCCGGACACGGCGAACAGGCGTGTGCCCCGGCTCGTCTCGGCTCCCAGCGCGGCGAACGCGGCACCGCCGTGGCCGACGATCCAGGGGAGGTTGGCCAGCGTCTCGACGTTGTTCACGACGGTCGGCTGCAGGTACAGGCCCTTGGCGGCGGGGAAGAACGGCGGCTTCAGCCGCGGCATGCCGCGGTTGCCCTCGAGGCTCTCGATCAGCGCGGTCTCCTCGCCCACGATGTAGGCGCCGGCGCCCCAGTGGAGCACCACGTCGACCGAGAAGTCGCTGCCGAGGATCCCGCGGCCGACGTAGCCGCGGGCGTAGGCCTCGTTCAGCGCCTGGGCGATGCGTTCCTGGGCCAGGGCCATCTCGCCCCGGACGTAGAGGAAGGCCTGCGCGCACCCGATCGCGTAGCAGGCGATGAGGACGCCCTCGATGAGCTGGTGGGGGTCCTTCTCCATGAGCAGGCGATCCTTGTAGGTGCCCGGCTCCGACTCGTCGCCGTTGACGACCAGGTAGCGGGGCCACACGCCCGGCGGGCAGAAGCCCCACTTGACCCCGGCCGGGAAGCCGGCGCCGCCCCGGCCGAGCAGGCTGGCCGCCTTCACCTCGGCGGCGACCTCGTCGGGCCGCATGGACAGGACGCGGCGCAGCGCCGTGTAGCCGCCGGTGGCCTCGTAACGGTCGATCGTGAACCCGTCGGCGACGTCGAAGCGCGACGTGATGATGCGGGGCGCGTCGGTGACGGTCATGGCCGCACCTCCCGTCGACCTGATCCCCCACGTCCTCCTCGTTCTGGAGGTGTGGGCACCGCTCCAGCGGTACTGACACCTCCAGAATGGCGGGGGTTCACGGCGTGTCCTTCGCAGGGGCGGGGCGGCTGGCGATCCAGGCCGGCTCGCGCCCGCCGACCGGCGACGCGGCGCCCGCAGCCCGGTCGGTCGGGATGCGCTGGCGGGTGCGGTGCAGCGTGCCGTGCGGCGGGACCTCGTCGACGAGGGCCCCCGAGCGCAGATCGTCGACGAGCCGGTCGAAGTCCTCGGGCGCCACCTTGTACCGGTAGCGGTAGTTGACCTGGAGGCACGGCGCCTCGGTGCACGCCGCGATGCACTCGACGTCCTCGAGCGTGATCAGGCCGTCCCGGGTCGTGCCGCCGGCCTTGACGCCCAACGTCGCCTCGGCGTGGTGGAGCAGCTCCTCGGCGCCGAGGAGCTGGCACGAGATGTTGGTGCAGATGTTGACGAGGTAGGTCCCGACCGGCTCGCGCTTGAACATCTCGTAGAACGAGCAGGTGCCGAGCACCTCGGCGGCGGTGACGCCGACCAGCTCGGCGATGTGCTCCATCGCGTCGTCGGTGACCCAACCGTCCTGCTCCTGCGCGAGGTGCAGCAGTGGGATGAGGGCCGACTTGGGGCGCGGGTAACGGCCGATGATCTCGCGGGCGACGAGCTCGTTGGCCTCGGTGAGGCGCGCCATCAGCGATCGACCTCGGAGGTCTCGTCGGGGCTCGGCCGACGCCGGCCTCCGATGGTCGGCGACGCCTTCAACGGTCGACCTCGCCCATGATCGGGTCCACGGACGAGATGACGGCGACCGCGTCCGCGATGAGCCCGCCGCGCATCATGTGGGGCAGGCACTGGAGGTTGAAGAAGCTCGGACCGCGGATGCGCATGCGGTACGGCTTCGACGAGCCGTCGCTGACCAGGTAGCAGCCGAGCTCGCCGCGGGGTGACTCGATGGCGACGTACACGTCGCCCTCGGGCACCTTGAAGCCCTCGGTGAAGATCTTGAAGTGGTGGATCAGCGCCTCCATCGACTCGTCGATGCGGGCGCGGGGCGGAGGCGTGACCTTCTTGTCCTGCAGGCGGTAGTCGCCGGGCGGCATGCGGTCGAGGATCTGCAGGATGATCCGGATCGATTCGCGCACCTCGTTGAGGCGGATGGCGTAGCGGTCGAAGCAGTCGCCGTAGGTGCCGACGACCACGTCGAAGTCGACCTGGTCGTAGGCGAGGTACGGCATGTCTCGCCGCAGGTCCCACGCGTAGCCCGTGGACCGCAGGATCGGCCCGGTGGCGCCGAGGGCGATGGCCTCCTCGGTGGTGATGACGCCGACCCCCTGGAGCCGTTCCCGCCAGATGGGCTGGCCGGTCATCAGGATGTCGTACTCCTCGAGGCGCGGCGGCAGCATGTCCATCAGCCGCAGCACGTCGTCGCGCCAGCCGTCCGGCAGGTCGGCGGCCACCCCGCCGGGGCGGATGTAGTTGTGGTTCATCCGCAGGCCGGTGACCTTCTCGAGGAAGCGCAGGGTCTCCTCGCGCTCGCGCCAGCCGTAGAGCATCATCGACACGGCCCCGAGGTCCATGCCGTTGGTGGCGAGGAAGAGCAGGTGCGACGAGATCCGGTTGATCTCGGTCATGAGCATGCGGATCCACACGGCACGGGGCGGCACCTCGACGCCGAGGAGCGCCTCGGTCGCCATCGAGAAGACCAGCTCGGTGAAGAGCGGCGACGCGTAGTCCATGCGCGTGGCGTTGGTCGGGCCCTGCAGGTAGGTGAGCTGCTCGCCGGTCTTCTCCATGCCGGTGTGGAGGTAGCCGATGACCGGTTTGGTGCGCAGGACCGTCTCGCCGTCGAGCTCGAGCATGAGCCGGAGCACGCCGTGCGTGGAGGGGTGCTGGGGCCCCATGTTGATGATGGTCGTCTCGCCGTCGGTGGTCTCGGAGCCGGCGGCCGCCTGCGCGTCCGCCTCGGACATGCGCAGCACCGCGCCGAGCTCGCGCAGGACCTCGACGCCCCCTTCCACCGGGCGGTCGGTCATCTCCTGCGCACCCTCGTCGGTGAGGCGCGACCGGCTCTCGAGCGTGCTCATCGGCCCGCCACCTCGTGCTGTGCCTCGTGGTCAGCGTGCATCGGCGGTCGCCTTGAACTCGACCGGGATGCGCCCGACGGCGAAGTCCTTGCGCAGCGGGTGGCCGATCCAGTCCTCCGGCATGAGGATCCGGGTGAGATCGGGGTGCCCGTCGAAGCGGATGCCGAACATGTCGAACACCTCGCGCTCGGCCGCCTCGGTGCCCGGGTGGACCGCGAACAGCGAGGGCAGGACGGGGTCGTCCTCGGGCACCTGGACCACGAGACGCAGGCGAGCCCGTTCGCGGTGGCTGAGGAGCACGACCACGACCTCGAAGCGCTCGGGCCGCACGCCTTCGGGCCGCGGTCGGTCCCCGAGGTTCTTCAGGTGGTCGACGGCGGTGACGTCGAGGCAGGCGATCCAGCCCTCGCCGCGCAGCGTGCGCACGAGATCGACGAGCTGGTCCCGGCCGGGGTGCGCCACCCGCTGGCCGCGTGCCGTGGTGACCGGTGCGCCGTGCAGCAGCTCGGGGCCGAGCTCGGGTTCGGGTTCAGGTGGCGCGACCCGCGACTCGGTCTCGCGTGCGTCGGCCACGGCTAGCGCCGCCCGGACACGGTGACGGTCTGCGACGTCGACTGGCCGTCGAGCAGCTCGACCACCCCGCCGGCGCCGGCGCCACGCTCGGACCGGCGGCGGGTGATCTCGCCCGCCACGATCTTTTCGTGCAGCGTCTGGATGGAGTGCATGAGCGTCTCCGGCCCGGGCGGGCATCCCGGCGAGTACACGTCGACCGGCACGATCTGGTCGACGCCCTGCACGATCGCGTAGTTGTTGAACATGCCGCCGCTCGATGCGCACACGCCCATGGAGATGACCCACTTGGGTTCCATCATCTGGTCGTAGATCTGGCGCAGGACCGGCGCCATCTTCTGCGACACCCGGCCGGCCACGATCATCAGGTCCGCTTGGCGCGGCGAGGCTCGGAACACCTCCATGCCGAAGCGGGCCATGTCGTAGTGGGGTCCGCCGGTGGCCATCATCTCGAGCGCGCAGCAGGCCAGGCCGAAGGTGGCCGGCCACATCGACTTGGCGCGCGACCACTTGACGAGGTCCTCGAGCTTGCCCGTGACCAGGTTGTGGTCCAGGGCCGCGAGGCCTTCGTCCGGCATGTCCCGCAGGCCCATCAGGCGGCTTCCCGGTCGGGGCCCTCGCGACCGTCGAGACCCACGCGGCGGACCGTCGTGTCGGCCGTGCGGGCCGCGCTGACCGACCCCTGGGGTCGGGCGGCGACGAGACCCTTGGCCGGGCCCCAGTCGAGTGCGCCGTTGGCCACGAGGTAGACGAACGAGGCGAACACGGCGACCGCGAAGACCAGCACCTCGACGAGGCCGAACCCGCCGAGCTGCCGGTAGATCACTGCGTACGGATACAAGAAGATGATCTCGATGTCGAACACGACGAAGATCATGGCGATCAGGTAGAAGCGGACCGGGAAGCGCTCGGGCGGCTCGCGTCCCGGCACGATGCCGCACTCGTACGGCGCCTCCTTCGCCCGCGTAGGGAGCTTGGGGGCGAGCAGCCGTGAGGCGACGAAGCTGATCGCGGCGAAGAGGGCGGCGAGGACGAGCAGGGCGAAGACCGGGAGGTACTGGGCCATCAGGGCCGGCCCCTACCCGAGCGGGCCGCCCCCACCCGGACGCGCGGGTGCGAGGCGGGCGCGGTCATGCCGTCGCCAGCGCGGCGCGGGCCTGCGCGACGCGCTTGTCGCGACGGTGCAGCGTGAGGCAGCCGATGGCGAACAGCAGGCCCGCCACGAGCGCGGTGATCACCGACGTGAGGCGGCGCGCACCGAGGTTGCGCACCATGACGACGGAGATCACCGGCTGGCTGGGATCGGCGACCGGCAGCGGTGGAGGCTGGCCGGCGATGGTCTCCTGCGGGACGACGCCGCGCAGCTGCACGACGCCGTAGTGGGTCGGGTTGCCGAGCGGCCAGGTGACGATCCGCTTGATCTTGAACCAGGCCCGCTTCAGGCAGCCGGAGGAGAACGGGTTCGCGCACGTGACCTGGGGCCGGCGCGACTTGCCGCCCTTGGTGAACGCCTCGAGCACGACGAAGTCCGTCGAGGTCTGGTACTGCTTGCCCACGTCCACGACGTACGCGGAGGCGGTGGCCACGGCCTCGCCGTTCTGCGGATCGGAGGTCGGCAGGAGCCGCCAACCGCCGCCGATCTTGAGCTGCGACTCGATCGACGGCTTGGCGCCGAGCAGGTCGCCCAGGTTCGGGCGCTTCAGCCCCGGGCCCTGGGGGAACTGGCGCTGGAGGACGGGGTCGGCGGCGAGCAGCTTGGCCGGATCCGGGAGCCGGTCGGGCTCGGGGACCGACCGCGCCACCGGCAGGTTGGCCTGGCGCAGGTCGCCGAGGTTCACCTCTTCGACGACCCACTTCGGGTCGGGCCCCCGCTTGCCGATCCCGTAGATGCTCCAGATGATCGCCATCAGGAAGATCCAGCCGAAGAGCGCGGTGAGGGCGAGCAGGAAGCCGAGCCGGGGGCCGCTGTTGGTGGCCAGGAGCAGGTAGACGGAGCCGCACAGCACCAGGACCCCGACCGCGACGACGAGGATGCCCCGAAAGCCCGGGTCCCAGGAGATGGCCGCCAACATGAGGTGCGACATGCGCTAGAGGCTCCGCTCGTATCGGACGATGGCTTCCACCTGCTGCTTGGTGAGCATGCCGCCCACCTTGACCGGATCAGAGGCGTCCTTCTTGTTGACGCCGACCTCGAGCGGGTTGTCCGCCTTCTCCTCGGGCGTGGAGCAGAACCCGGGCATGCGTCCCGAGCCCTGGCCCTGGCGGCCGTAGAGCTTGCCCTCGTCGGAGCCCGAGCACACGAAGTCGACCTGCTGGTTGAAGCCCAGGATGGTCCCGGGGAACTGGCGCACCGCGTCCCCGCCACGCAGGTTCGGCCCCATCGCACCGCTGCCGTCGGCCGCCTTGTCGCCGTACGACCAGCCTTGGGTGTGGCAGCGGGCGCAGGCGTACGCGCCGCCCGCGAAGTTCGAGTAGTAGCCGAGGTTGAACAGAGCCTCGCCCTCCGACCCGTAGGGCTTGCCCGCCTTCTTGGCCAGGTCCATCTCCTGCTGGAGCCCGGCCAGCACCTCCTTCTGCGCCTGCTTGGGAGTCAGCTGGATGCTCTGCAGGTAGTCGATGAGGTTCTGGAGCTGCTGGTCGTTGAGCGGCCCACCACCCTTGAGACCCCAGGCGGGCATCGGCGAGAACGGCCGGCCGTAGGTGAGGATGTAGCGGACCTCGTCGCGGCTGTACCGCAGCAGCACCGTGTTCAGCGCGGGCGCCTTCCACTTCACCTGGCGCACGAACTGCCCGTTGGCGTCGGTGATCGTGTAGTCGACCTGGGATCCCTGCGCCTGGAGGCCGCCGTGGCAGAAGGCGCAGTTGAAGCCGCCGTTGGACGTCGTGTCGAACATGGCCTTGCCACGGGAGTCGAAGCGCCGGCCGAACTCGGCCACCGCTCCGCTCTGGCGCCCCGGCTCGGCCAGCCAGTACAGCGGCAGGCCGACGGCGAGCACGAAGATGCCAAGCAGCCCGAGCGTCAGCGTCCGGTCGAGCTTGCGTCCCTCGAGCTCCTCGTCGGACACGTAGGGCTTGCGGTTCGGGGCCAGCTCGATCTCGGAGCCGACCTCGGCCCGACCGGCCCGCACGTTCAAGAACGCGTAGGCGACGGCCACCACCACGGTGATGAAGAGGATGACGACGCCGACCGCCGCCTGGGATGTCGCCAGGATCACTTCTTCTCGCCTCCGGCGGAGGAGATGCAGTGGGGACCCTCGGCCTCCTGGCCCGTCGTGTTCGTCCCGATCGGCGGACCGAGGATGATCAGGCCGGTGTTGACCACGAAGTTGCCGCCGGCGTCGACCGACATGGCGAAGCGGTCGAGGCCCCGAGGCGCGGGCCCGCCCTTCTTCTCGCCGACCCGGTTGTACTGCGAACCGTGGCACGGGCACTCGAACCATTGCGACGTGGCGCACGACGGCACCCGGCAACCCAGGTGCACGCACTTCTGGTAGAGGGCGATGAGGCCCTTCTCCATTCCGGCCAGCTCTGAGGGCGAATAGGTGTTGCGCGCCTTGCTCAACGCGGAGGCGGGGTACTCGGTCACCCACATGCGTCCTTCGGGCACGTAGTAGAAGCCCTTGTTCTGTGCGATCTGAGTCTTGATGTCGGCGATCTTGCCCACCTTGATGGTCGACCCGAAGCCGCCGCGCACCTGGGGCCAGAGGAAGGCGAGCACGGCGGCACCGAAGCCGGAGAGCCCGAACAGCATTCCGGTGACGATCCCGCGGTTCAGGAACTGGCGGCGGTTGACGCCGAGCTGCTCGGGGTCGGGCGGTGACCATGCGACGGGGGCGCCGGCCCCCACGGTGGCGAGCTCGCGGCTCGGCTCGCGCCGCTCCAGCGCGACCGACCGCTCCAGCTCGCGCCCGCTGACCGCTTGGGGTGCGACCTGGCCGCGGCGCTCGTTGGACCGGTCGCGCGCGACCGTCTCACGGGAGAGGTAACCCACGGCGCGCTCGGTGTCACGGCGGCGCAGGTTGACGAACACGGCAGCCACCGCGAGAAGGACCAGAACGATTGCAGCAAGGACGACGACAGCCATGTGACTGCCTCCTACAGATCGAAGAACAGGCCGCTCTGCCACGGGAACACGAAGTTGAACCCGGGTCCGCGGAAGAACGAGCCGATGATGACGAGGACCGCCCAGAACATCAGGAACACCGTGAATATGGAGATCGCGAACTTCCGGTCTTCAGGCTTGTTGCTCGGGTTCCGGTCGGTGTACGGGGCGAGGATGAGGGCGAACAGCCCGATGCCCGGGATGGTCACGCCGGCGACCATCGGGTGGAACATCGTGAGCAGCTCCTGGAGGCCGAGGAAGTACCACGGGGCCTTGGAGGGGTTGGGCGTCAGGTTCGGGTTGGCCAGCACCTGGAGCGGAGCGTTCACGAAGATCGAGAAGACGAGCAGGAAGGCCAGGCACAGCAGTGAGGCCACGAACTCGATGGCCAGCAGGTGGGGCCACACGTGGACCTTGTCCTGCGGGGTGGCCTTCACGTCCTGGATCGAGCCCGACTTGACGACGGTCAGGAGCCGCTGCGTGTGCCCCCCGGGACCGGCCGCCACGGGAGGAGCGGCGGTGGCCACCGCAGTGGCCGTACCTCCTGCCGCCGCGGCCGCAGGCGCGGCGGTGGTGACGCCGCCCCCTTCGTCGCCGCCGCCCGACGCCTTCTCGCGGGCCTTGCGGGCTCGCTCGAGCAGGTGCGCGGGGATCTTGCTCTCCGCCTCGCCGCCGCCTGACCCGCCCTCGGGCGCCGCCGGCGCCGGGGCGTCGCCGCTCGAGGCGGCCGCACCGGCCGCCTTCTTGCGGGCCTCCTCGGCCCGCTTCCTGAGGTGCTCTGGGATCTCTGTCATCGGTCGATCAGCCTCGCTCCTACAGCGGACCCGAGATGCCGCCGTCCTTGCGGACTCGCCAGAAGTGCACCGCCATGAAGATGACGATGACGAAGGGCAGCATCAAGACGTGGAGGACGTACCAACGCAGCAGGGTATCGGTGCCTATCTCCGCGCCTCCGAGCAGGGCGAAGCGCACCTGGTTCCCGAACACCGGCGTGTACCCCATCATGTTGGTGCCCACCGTGACGGCCCACAGCGCCAGCTGGTCCCACGGCAGCAGGTAGCCGGTGAAGGACAGGAGCAGGGTGAGCGTGAGGAGGATCACGCCGATCACCCAGTTGAACTCCCGCGGCGGCTTGTAGGCCCCGTGGTAGAAGACGCGGGCCATGTGCAGGAACACCGACAGGACCATCAGGTGCGCGGCCCAGCGGTGCATGTTGCGCACCAGCAGGCCGAAGGCCACGGAGGTCTGCAGCCGGTAGATGTCGTTCCAGGCCGACGTGGCTTCCGGCCGGTAGAAGAACATCAGGAAGATGCCGGTCACCGTCAGCAGGATGAACAGGAAGAAGCTGAGGCCACCGAGGCACAGCGTGTAGCTCACCTTGACCGCGTGGCGCTTCACCTTGACCGGGTGCAGGTGGTACAGCACCGAGTTCATGATCACGTACGAGCGGTTGCGGGGGCTGTCCGTGTAGCCCTTCCGGAAGATCGACCCGGGGCGGAAGATCGAGCCCCATGCCTGCGAGCCCTGGACCCGGTCGGTCAGCTCGGCCAGCTTCTGAGCCGGACCGCCACCCTTGCCCTCCATCGCCTTCGCCACAGGACTCCTCTCCTATCCGAGGCGCATGCCGTAGCCGTAGCCGTGCGTGTTCGTCCGCTGGTGGGCGTCACCATCGGCGGAGGGCACGCCCACCTTGCCGAGGATGATGACGCCCGTGGGGCAGCGGTCGACGCACAGCGCGCAACGGGTGCAGACGTCGTCGTCGATCAGGAAGACCACGTGGTCGCTCGGGTCGATCCCCGGCTGCTCCGTGCCGTCCGCTTCCGCGATGGCGCCGGGCGTGACCATGTGGATGCACTTCCATGGACAGATGTCGACACAGCCCTCGCACATGATGCACTCGGACTGGTCGATGTGGATGAACTGCTTCGGCTTGACCGCCTTCGCCAGGTAGTCGGCGTCGACCTCACGCAGGACGTAGTCGTCGCGGAACTCCGGCAGCGGCGGGTTCGCATCGGTACGGGCCATTCAGGCCTTCCTCGCCAGGGGACGCCCGTAGGCGGTGGTGCGCTCCTCGAGCGCCTTCTGGCGGCGCTGCGCGAGCTCACCCCGCCGCTGCCAGGTGCTCCAGAGGGTCACGTGGGCGCCGAGGAACAGCCCGTAGATCAGCACCGCCACGAGGTCGCGGATCGTCTGCTTGGAGACGTTGAACGGCACGTTGCGGAAGTCCATCAGGGTCTTGCCGCCGATGACCAGCTTGGCCGTGGACGCGGGTCCGACGAGATAGGCGTCGGAACGCCACTTGAGGTCGTTGTCGGCCCAACTCAGCCACTGGTGGGCCACCACCCCGTAGGCCCAGAACATCGCGAAGAACACGAACGTCGCCGCGAACATGGCCTCGCCCCACGTGAGCGGCGTGCCGACCGGCCGGCGGCGCGCGTAGCGCATCACGGCCGCGACCATGAGGACGGCGAGCAGGAACGAGCTCACGAACGCGACCATGGCAGCGACACCTCCTCGTGAAAGCTCTCACAAAGACCGGCGATGAATGAGGGAGCCGGACTGCTGCGCTCCCTCAGGGCACGGGTCTAGCACGGGCGCTTCGGCCGGAGCACATCAGCACTCGGGGGGTCGGAGCGGGTGCGACGGGCCGCTTGGTGAGCCTCTGCGCCGGCCGAGTAGGTTGCGCGGCGGTCACCCGTCGAGCCGCTCCGCCCAGCACCGGCCCCGTTCTGGAGGCATCCGTTGACCGAGATCCCCGAACACCTCCTCAAGCGCTCGAAGGCTCGCCGGGCTGCCATGGGCCTTCCCGGCGGCGAGGGCGACGACGGAGGCGATGCGGCCGCGTCCGGCACCGGGGCCGCGCCCGCCGCGGCGGCGGCCGCTCCCCCGGCCGCCAAGGCGCCGGCGCGCGCCGAGCAGGCCCAGCCGGTCGCGCCAGCCGCTCCCCCGCCGCCCAAGCCGGTGCCGGCCTACGTGGCCGCCGCTCAACGCCGGCGGCGCATCCCGTACTGGGCCATGCCGGTCCTGGTCGCCCTTCCGGTGTGGGGCTTCATCTACTGGAACAGCGTGCAGGTGCCGACCACGACCGACGACGCGCTGACCACCGGCCAGTCGGTGTTCGGCAGCTGCTCGGGTTGCCACGGCGCCGCGGGCCAGGGAGGTACGGGAGCCAAGCTGGCGGGGGGTGAGGTCCTGAAGACGTTCCCGGACCCCAAGGCGATGATGCAGTGGATCAACCTCGGGGCCGAGAAGTGGACCGGCAAGACGGGATCAGCGGCCAACGCCATCTACGGCGACCCCAAGCGCCCGGGCGGCCCCCACAACACGGCCACCCTGTCCGGCGAGGCCATGCCGGCCTTCCCCGATCTCTCCGCCGCGGAGCTGGCCGCGGTCACCCGCTACGTGCGCGAGACCCTGTCCGGCGCACCCGACGAGTCCGAGGTGATCACGCCCGAGCTGGCCCAGGAGGCGATCGACGACGCCCAGAAGGGCAAGCTTGTCTACAAGAACGAAAAGCCCGACCCCAAGCGGGTCAAGGCCTCGACCAAGGTCGGCTGAGGCCGAGCGGGCCGGGGCGGGGCCGGGGCGGGCCTCGACGAGCCGGCTGCGCGCCGGGCGACCGATCGCGCCGGGTGGCCGGTTCGGCCGGCCAGGCAGCACACTGACCCGGTGCCCCCCACGGACCGCTCCGACGTCCTCGTGATCGGCGCCGGTCCGGCCGGTGCCGCCGCTTCGTACTGGCTCGCCTCTGCGGGCTACGACGTCGTGGCCGTCGAGCGCAAGGTCTTCCCGCGTGAGAAGACCTGCGGCGACGGCTTGACGCCCCGAGCGGTGAAGCAGCTCGCCGACATGGGTCTCGCCGAGCGCCTCGAGGACTTCCACCGCTTCGAGGGCCTGCGGGCCGTGGCCCACGGCATCACCCTCGAGCTGGCCTGGCCCGAGCACCCCGTCTACCCCTCGCACGGCTTCGTCGTCCGCCGGCGCGACCTCGACCAGATGGTCGCCGAGCAGGCGGTCAAGGCGGGAGCGACCGTCCACGAAGGCACCGAGGCGCTCCAGCCGCTGGTCGAGGGCGGCCTCGTGGTCGGCGCGGTGGTGAAGGACAAGGAGCGGGGCGAGTCGCGGGAGCTGCGCGCCCGCTACGTGGTCGTGGCCGACGGCGCCAACTCGAGGTTCGGCCGGGCCCTGGGCACCTCGCGGAACCGTCGCTACCCGATGGGCATCGCGATCCGCGGCTACTACGAGAGCCCGCTCCACGACGACCCCTGGATCGAGAGCTCCCTCGACGTGCGCGACCGTCGCGGCGCCTCGTTGCCGGGCTACGGGTGGATCTTCCCCGTCGGCGACGGGACCGTGAACGTCGGCGTCGGTCTGCTGTCGACCTTCCGGGACTACCGCGACGTCAACACGACCCACCTCATGGAAGAGTTCGCGGCCACCGCGCCGCCGCGCTGGGGGCTCACCCCCGCGGGCGCGACGTGCGCGCCCACCGGCGGGCGCATCCCGATGGCCGGCTCGGTCGAGCCGAAGGTGGGCCCGACCTGGGCCGTGATCGGCGACGCGGCCGGCTCGGTGAACCCGTTCAACGGCGAGGGGATCGACTACGCCTACGAGACGGGGCGCATGGTGGCCGGCCTGCTCGACGAGGCCCTCACCACGGGCGACGGCATGGCGCTCCAGCGCTACCCGCACCTGCTGCAGGCCGAGTACGGGCTGTACTTCAAGGTCGCCCGCCTGTTCTCAAAGGTGATCGGCCAGCCCGCGCTCATGCGGGAACTGACCCGCGTGGGCATGCACTCGCGCTCGCTCATGGAGTGGGTGCTGCGCATCATGGCCAACCTCTTGCGCGAGGACGAGCTGGGCCCGGCCGAGGCGGCCTACCGGGCCGTCGCTGCCATCGTGCGCTTCGTCCCCGACCCCGTCGCCTGAGCTCAGTCCGGCGCGCGGGCCCCGTCGGCCGCACCGGCCCTGCGGGCCCGCAGGAGCTCGAGCGGATCGATCCACCCGCCCACGTCCGCTGCCAGCCGGTTGGCCTCCGCCGGCCCCATCGAACCCTCCTTGTACAGCGAGGTCTCCGGCGGCGACTCGACGACCCGCTCCACGATGCGCCACTGCTCCTCGAGGCTGTCGGCCCGGCCGAAGCGGCGCCGGTCGCCCTGGAGCGCGTCCTCCAGCAGGCGCTGGTACGCCTCGGCGCGCTGGCCGAGAGCCTGGTCGTAATCCACGTCCAGGTCGATCGGCTGGGGGACGAGGCGGTCACCGGGGGCCTTGGCCTGGAGGTGGAGCGTGACGCCGTCGTCCTTGCCCAGCCGGAAGCGCAGGTGGTTCGGGTGGGGGTCGACGGTCTCGCCGGCGAAGAGCAGGCGGGGCGGGGCGTTGAACTGCACGATGGCCTCGGTCGCCGTCGTCGCCAGCGCCTTGCCGGAGCGGATGAGCCACGGCACGCCGGCCCAGCGCCACGAGTCGATCTCGAAGCGCACGGCCACGTACGTCTCGACGTCCGAGCCGGCCTGCACCCCCTCGGCGTTCTCGTAGCCCCGGTACTGGCCGCGGACCACGTCGCTCGGCTCGATGGTGCGCACCTGGCGGAACAGCTTGGTCTTCTCGTCGGAGAGCGCGTCGGCATCAGCCGCCACCGGGGGCTCCATGGCGAGCAGGGCGACGATCTGCAGGAGGTGGTTCTGGAGCACGTCGCGCAGCGCGCCGACGCTCTCGTAGAACTTGCCGCGGCTGCCCACGCCGAAGTCCTCGGCCATCGTGATCTGCACGCTCGAGATGAAGTTGCGGTTCCAGACCGGCTCGAGCAGCGAGTTGGCGAAGCGGAACACGAGGAGGTTCTCGACCGCCTCCTTTCCGAGGAAGTGGTCGATCCGGTAGACGGCCTCCTCGGGGAACGCCCGGTGCAGGCAGTCGTTCAGGGCGCGGGCGGAGGCGATGTCACGCCCGAAGGGCTTTTCGACCACCACCCGGCTGTTGGTGTGGAGGCAGACCCGGCCGAGGCCGTCGATCACGTCGTCGAACAGCGCCGGCGGGATGGCGAGGTAGAACAGCGGCCGCTCGACGTCCGAACCCCGCACCTTGTCGCACAGCGCGTCGAACGTCGCCGGCTCGCGGTAGTCGCCGTTCTGGTAGGTGAGGCGGGCGGCGACCCGGTCGATCACGTCGTCGTCCGGGTCCTTGACCACGTCGACCACGGACTCGCGCATCCGCTGCCGGAGGGTCTCGTCGTCCCAGTCGGAGGAGGCGACCCCGAACACGGGGATGTCGAGGTGACCCTCGGCCTCCATGTGGTAGAGCGCGGGATAGATCTTCTTGGCCGCCAGGTCGCCGGTGGCGCCGAACAGCACGAGCGCGTCGCACGGACCGTCCGGCGCAGGGTTGGCGCCGGGTGCCGTTCCGGTGTCGTCATGCGGGTGTGCGCTCACGAGGGGTCCTCCGCCGTCGCCTTGTGGACCGGGTGGCCCCCGAACTGCTTGCGCAGCGCCGCGACCACGCGCATCTCGACGTCGTCGGGATCCTGCGAGACGAAGCGGGCGAACAGCGCGGCCGACATGACCGGCGCGGCGACGCCCAGCCGGATCGCCTCGGCGATCGTCCAGCGACCTTCGCCCGAGTCGGCGGCGAAGGGCGCGATCGCCTCGATGCCACCCTCGTCGTCGACCGCCCGCACGAGCAGGTCGAGCAGCCAGGAGCGCACGACGCTGCCGTGCTGCCAGGAACCGAGTGCGGCGGGCACGTCGATGCCGAGGTCCGACTTGGCGAGCACGGCGTAGCCCTCGGCGAGCGCCTGCATCATCCCGTACTCGACTCCGTTGTGGACCATCTTCGTGTAGTGCCCCGCTCCGACCGGCCCGACGTGGGCGAGGCCCCGGCCTTCGCCGGGCGAGAGCGCCTCGAGCGCGGGCCACACCTTGGCGACGACGTCCGGCTCACCACCGACCATCAGCGCGTAGCCATACTCGAGGCCCCAGATGCCGCCGCTGGTCCCGGCGTCGACGAAGCCGACACCGCGCTCGGCCAGCATCCCGCCGCTGCGGATCGAGTCCTCGAAGTTCGAGTTGCCGCCGTCGACCACCACGTCGCCCTCGCTCATCAGGTCGCACAACCGGGTGACGGTCTCGTCGGTCGGCCCGCCGGCGGGGACCATCGACCACGCGATCCGGCTCCCCGCCGCGCCGAGGCGCTCGACCAGATCCTCGAGCGACGTGGCGTCGGACTGCTCGCTCTTCGGGTCGAAGCCCACGACCTCGTGGCCGGCCCGGCGCAGGCGTTCCGCCATGTTGGCCCCCATGCGCCCGAGCCCGATCATCCCGATGCGCAGGCGGGCGCCACCGGCGTCGCCGTGGGGCGAGGTCAACGCCTCCTGCTCCTGTCGCTCGGCTCCACTCACCGGGTCACCTCCATGAGGTCGTCGATCGTGACGCGCGCGACCCGCAGGCCGTGGCGGCGCAAGGTCAGCCAGTCGCCGTCGGCCTGCGCGTGCTCGAGGGTCGAAAAGCCGTAGCCGGCGTCGGGGATCGGCTCGTCTTCGGGATCTTCTCCCACCACCTGCACGAACACGCCGGTGGGCGGACCGCCCTTGTGGAGCTGGCCCGTGGAGTGCAGGAAGCGGGGACCGAGCCCCACGGTGGTCGCGACCCGCAGGCGGTCCCGGATCGCGGTGCGGGCGTCCTCGACGGCGTCGACCACGCCGGACTCCGGATCGACGTAGGCCTGGATGGCCACGTAGTCGCCGGGGCGGACGCGCTCGAGCAGGCCGCCGAGCGGTTCCACCGGGATGTCGGGCGGGCCCTCCGCGAGCACCTTCGCGGTGGCCTCCTTGGCCTCGGCGACGTTGGGCTGGTCGAAGGGGTTGATGCCGAGCACGGCTCCGCACAGGGCCGTGGCCACCTCCCAGAGCAGTACCTGGCCGCCGAGGTCGAGCGGCCCGTCGAAGGGCAGGTCCACGACTGGGTGGCCGGCCTTCGCCAGGCGATCGAGCCCGTGGTGCTCGCCGATGGCGACGAAGAGGCGGTCGTCGCCGTACACCTCGGGCGGCCCGAGGCGCTCGCCGGCGATCGGCACGACCCCGGTGCCCTGCTTGCCGGTCGACTCGGCGAGCAGCTGTTCGAGCCACAGGCCGAAGCTCTCGATCGTGGTGTCGATGACCAGCGTGACCTTGTCCCGCCCGGCCCTCACGGCGCAACCGAGCGCGGCGCCCAGACGGACGCCGGGGTTGCCGGCCGGATCGGCCTCCGGTCCCAGGCGGGCGGCCATGGTCTGCGCGGCAGCGAGGATGCCGGTCCAGTCCACGCCGGACAGCGCGGCGGGCACCATGCCGAAGTGCGACAGGGCCGAGTAGCGGCCGCCGATGTCGGGCCGGTTCTCGAACAGTGCCCGGAAGCCCCGCTCGACGGCCGTCCGGGCCAGCGAGGTCCCGGGGTCCGTGATCGCCACGAAGCGGTCGGGGCGGGGGGTCCTGGCCCAGAACGTCGCCAGGTGGCTGCGGGTCTCGATCGTCGAGCCGGACTTGGACGATGCGATGAACAGCGTCGTCTCGGCCGGGCACTCGTGGCCGACGCGCCGCACCGCCGCCGGGTCGGTGGTGTCGAGCACCCGAAGCTCGATGCCGGCCGGTGCGAACGTCCGGGCCAGCACCTCGGGGAACAGGCTCGACCCACCCATGCCCATGACCACCGCGTGGGTGATGCCGTCGCTCCGGGCCGTCGACGCGAACAGGTCGAGCCGATCCCGGTCGGCGAGCAGGTCGTCGGCCACGTGCAGCCAACCCAGCCGGTCGGCGACCTCGGTGGGGTCGTCCTGCCAGAGCGTGTGGTCACCGGTCCACATCCGGCGCACCGCGCCACGATCGGTCAGGTCTTGGACGGCTCCGTCAACGGCTTCAGCGAGTGGTCCGAGTCGATCCATGCAACCTCCGCAGGAGATGATCCCCGGAGTTCTACCCTGCCGGTGCCGAGCGGGCCGGGCGGCACGATGGGCGGGGCCGCTGCTCCACCGGCCGGCGGTCCCCCGCCGGTGCCGGCGAGGCCGGGCCGGGCGTGGGTCCATCGGCCGTCACGCCGGGTCCAGCGCCGCCAAGGCGGCCGACAGATCGCGCTCGGGCACGGGCGGTGACAGCAGGAACCCTTGGGCGCCGTCGCATCCCAGCTCCTCGAGCACCGCGCGCTGGGCCGGCGTCTCGACTCCCTCCGCGACCGTGCGGAAGTCGAGGGCGCGCCCGAGCACGAGCGCCGCCGACACGATGGCCCGGTCCTTGCCGTCGGGATCGGCGAGGCCCGACATGAAGGATCCGTCGATCTTGAGCACGTCCGCCATCCCGAATCGCCGGACGTAGTCCAAGGTGGCGTAGCCGGTGCCGAAGTCGTCGATGGCCAGCTCCACGTCCAGCTCCTTGAGCCTGGCGAGGGCCTCGACCGACGTGTCGGTGTCGTGCACGAGGTCGCTCTCGGTGACCTCGAGGCAGAGGTGGGCGCCGGGGAGCCGGTTGCGGTCGAGGGCGGCGACGACCACGTCGAACAGCTCGCGGTGCGCGAGCTGGCGGGCGGAGACGTTCACGGTCACGACGAGCGCCCGGCCCGCATCGAGGAAGCGGCGCGCCGCGGCCGTGGCCTCGTCGATGACCCACGCGCCGAGCGGGATGATCAACCCGCTGTCCTCGGCCACCGGGATCAGCTCGGCGGGCGACGCGCGGCGGCCGTGGATCCGCCACCGCAGCAGCGCCTCGACGCCGACCACCACCCCGTCCGTGAGGCGGATCTGCGGTTGGTAGTGCAGCGCGAATCCGGCGTCGCGCAAGCCCTCGCGCAGGTCGTTCTCGACCTGGAGGCGCCGCTGGGCCCGCTCGCGCAGGTCCTCTTCGAAGACGGCCGTCGCGTTCCGGCCGCGCGCCTTCGCCTCGTACATCGCCAGGTCGGCGTCGCGCAGCAGCGTCTCCGCGGCCACGTCCGCGCTGCCGACCGCGATCCCCATGGACGCGGTCACCACGACCGTCGAGCCGCCGATGTGGACCGGCTCCTCGAGGGCGCCGGCCAGCCGGCCGGCCAGAGCTGTCGCCCCTTCACGGTCGTGCACGTCGTCGCACAGCACCACGAACTCGTCGCCCCCGAACCGGGCGACGACGTCGCGCGGGCGCACGGTCCGGCGGAACCGGCCAGCCACGGCCCGGAGCAGCTCGTCGCCCGCAGCATGCCCAAGCGTGTCGTTGACGAGCTTGAACCGGTCGAGGTCGACGAACACGACCGCGAGCAGGACGCCGGGGCGGTCGGCCCCGCGCTCGCACATGCGGGTGAGGATCTCCGCTCGGTTGGGCAGCCCGGTGAGCTGGTCGTAGCTGGCCCGGTACGCCAGCTCGCGCTCCAGGTCGCGGCGTTCGACGGCGAGGGCCATGACGTTGGCGTAGCGCTCGAGCAGCGATCGCTCGGCTCCTGTCGGCGGCCGGTCGCCGGGGTGCAGGGCAGCGAGCGACCCGGTCACGGCGCCGTGGGAGGACACCACCGGAACCGCCCAGCAGCTGCGCAGGCCGAGATCCGCCAGCGCCTCGACCCCCTCGTCGCCTGGCGGGCCGAGCTCTCGGACAGGCACGTGACCCAGCGCGCCGCCGGTGACGACCCGGTCGGTGCGGTCGAAGAGCTGCAGCGCGCTGATCGGTAGCGACGGACCGATGTGGACCGCACCGTCGCCCTCGGACCGGGCGATGCCCACCACGACCCTGGCGTCCCGAAGCCGCGACTCGGCGGCCTCGGCCACACGGCGGATCGTGCTGCGGAGGTCCTCCCCCCGGGCCACCCCCTCCACGAGGTGGGCCGTCTCGGCAAGGAGGTCTTCGGCGAGGAAGCCGTCGGTGACGTCGGTGGCCGAGATCACGACGCCGGCCACGGCCGGATCGCCGGGCCGGTCGGCGAGCACGGCGCGCAGCACCCGTTGCGCTCCGTCGGCCCGCTCGACACGGAGGAGCAGCGGCTCACCACCGCCACCGCTGGTGATCAGCGCCTCGAGGGCTTCGCCGCCGAGCGAGTGGCGATCCTCCTCCGTGAGCAGCGACGAGAGCGGGCACCCTTCGAGCTCGCTCACGGGCCGGCCGAGCACCGCCGCGGCGTTGGGGTTCAGGTACACGATGTGCCCACGCCGGTCGGTCACGATGATCACGTCCGCCGTCTGGCGGAGAAGAGCGTCGGCCCAGGCTTCCCTGCGACGGAGGCTCTCCACGTCGTGCTGGCCGGGGCCGACGCGCCGGGTGATGTCGCGCAACGACACGACCAGCGCGCCCTCCGGCTCGGCGAGGCGGTTGTTGACCACGAGCTCCACCTCGCGGACGGACCCGTCGCCCCCGTAGACGGTCGCCGCCATGGGACCGCTGATGCCGGGCCGGCCGACGACCTCGGCGAACGCCGTCTCGTGCAGCGGGCGGTTGCCCTGCTTGGCGAACAGCTCGAACGACGACCGTCCGACAAGCCGATCCCGCGGCCAGGCGAGCAGGAGCTCGACGTCGCCGGCGACGTCCCGGATCACCGCATCGGCGTCCACCACGAGCACGACGTCGGGAAGCGCGTCGAGCAACCAGGCTCGATCGTCGGTCGAGGGCATGACGACGGCCATGGTGGCAGAAGCGCCTTGCCGCCGCCTGTGCTGCGCCGTGCGACCCGGCGGGTGCCCGAGGGGCGGGTCAGGACCGGGGCCAGCCCCCGCGAGCGACCTCGGCGGCCGCCTCCGCCACCTGGTCGACCACCGCTTCGAGCAGCGCGTCGTCGTGGGCCAGGCCGGGGAACAGCACCTCGTACGCGCCGGGCGCCAGGGCCACGCCCCGGCGGAGCAGTGCATGGAACAGCGACGCGTACGCCGACTCGTCGGTCCGCCGTGCCGTCTCGTAGTCGACCGGATCGTCCGGTCCGAGGTGCAGCCCGACGAGGGACGCAGCCACGAGCGCGCGGGCGGTCAGGCCGGCGGCATCGAACGCGTCCTGCAGGCCACGCCCGAAGCGCGCGGCACGGTCGCCGAGCGTCTCGTATGCCGCTGCGTCCAGGAGGTCCAGGGCGGCCAAGCCGGCGGCCGTGGCCAGCGGGTTCCCCGACAGCGTGCCCGCCTGGTAGACGGGCCCGAGGGGGGCCAGGTGGTCCATGAGGTCGGCGCGGCCGCCGAACGCTCCGATGTTCAGCCCACCACCGATCACCTTGCCGAAGCAGGACAGGTCGGGCCGGATCCCGGAGAGCTCCTGGGCGCCGCCGCGAGCGACGCGGAACCCGGTGATGACCTCGTCGAATACGAGCAGCGCGCCGACGCGGTCGCACTCGGCGCGCAGCTCGGCGAGGAACCCCGGCCGGGGCGGGACGAGGCCCATGTTGGCGGCGATCGGCTCGACGATCACGCAGGCCACGCGACCGTCGAGCCGGGGCACGCGGTTGTACGCGGCGATCGTCGTGTCGGCCACCGCCCCGGCCGGCACGCCGGCGGAGCCCGGCACCGTGCCCGACTCGTCGGCGTCGAGCAGGGCCACCCCGCTGCCCGACTCGGCCAGCAGCGCATCACCGTGCCCGTGGTAGCCGCCCGCGAACTTCACGACCGCGTCGCGCCCGGTGGCGCCGCGGGCCAGGCGGACGGCCGACATGGTCGCTTCGGTCCCGCTCGACACCAACCGGACCTTCTCGCACGACGGCACGCGCTCGGCGATGGCCTCGGCCAGCAGGACCTCGCGTTCGGTGGGGGCACCGAACGACGTGCCCTCGGCGGCGGCGCGGGTGACGGCCTCGACGATGCGCGGGTGCGCGTGCCCGGCGATCACCGCGCCGTACGACTGGACGAGGTCGACGTAGCGGGTGCCCTCGACGTCCCACACGTACGGACCCTCGCCGCGGGCCACGAAGTACGGCGTGCCGCCGACGGCCCGGAACGCCCGCACGGGAGAGTTCACGCCACCGGGGATGACCGCCTGGGCGCGGGCGAACAGCGCCTCGTTGGAGCCCGCCGGCTCGCCGGTCACGCCAGCTGCTCGGCGATCTCGCGGGTGAGGTACGTCAGGATCAGGTCGGCACCTGCTCGCTTGATCGCGAGCAGGTGCTCCAACGCGACGGCCGGCCCGTCGATCCAGCCGCGCTCGGCGGCGGCCTTGAGCATGGCGTACTCGCCCGACACGTGGTAGGCGGCCAGCGGCACGCCGACCTCGGCGCGGGCGCGGGCGATCACGTCGAGGTAGGCGAGGGCGGGCTTGACCATCACCATGTCCGCGCCCTCGCCGACGTCCTCGCGGATCTCCTCCAGCGCCTCGCGCCAGTTGCCGGGGTCCTGCTGGTAGCCACGCCGGTCACCGCCGCCCGCGATGGTCACGTCCACCGCGTCCCGGAACGGGCCGTACAGCGCCGAGGCGTACTTGGCGGCGTAGGCGAGGATCGCCACGTGGTCGTGGCCGGCCTCGTCGAGGGCCCCGCGGATGGCGCGGACCTGCCCGTCCATCATCCCCGACGGTGCCACGACGTCCGCGCCCGCGTCGGCCTGAGCCAGCGCCACCTCGGCGTAGCGGTCGAGCGTGGCGTCGTTGTCGACCTCACCGGCGGCGGTGAGCAGCCCGCAGTGGCCGTGGTCGGTGTACTCGTCGAGGCACAGGTCGGCGAGCAGGACGAGGTCGTCGCCCACGTCGTCGCGCAGGTCGCGCAGCGCGACCTGCACGACGCCGTCAGGATCGGACGCGCCGGACCCCTCGGCGTCCTTGCGCTCCGGCACGCCGAAGAGGATCACCGCCCCGACACCGAGACCCCGCAGCTCGGCCACCTCCTTGCGCAACGAGTCGCGGGAGTGCTGCACGACGCCGGGCAGCGAGGCGATCGGCTGCGGTTCGGTGATGCCCTCGCGCACGAACAGCGGTGCGACGAGGTCGTCGACGCCGAGGCGCGTCTCCGCGACGAGGCGCCGCAACGCCGGCGTGCGGCGCAGGCGGCGCAGGCGGCGCTGGGGGAAGCTCACCGGCCCAGCCTACGAAGCGCCGGTCGCGACCCTCACGTCGAGGCCGGCGCACCCTGGAGGTGGCGGCCGAACCAGTCGAGGAGGATCTCGAAGCGCTGCACCCGGTGCTTCGGCGATCCGGAACGGGTGAGCTCGTGGCTCTCGGCCGGGAACCGGTAGTAGTCGACCTCCCTGCCGAGCAGCCGCAGGGCCACGTACAGCTGGTCCGCCTGCTCGATCGGGCACCGCAGGTCCTGCTCGGAGTGCAGGATCAGCACCGGGGTGGTGATGTCGCGGACGTAGGTGATGGGCGACTGGCGCAGGTACTCCTCGGGGTCGTCGAGGTGCGAGGGGCCGATCTCGAAGCGGAACCATCCCGCCACGTCGCTCGACGTCTCGAGCGTGAGCATGTTGTTCACCGCCCGCTCGGAGCAGGCGGCGGCGAAGCGGTCGGTGTGGCCGACGATCCACGACGTCATGTAGCCGCCGTACGAGCCGCCCATCACGCCCATGCGGTCGGCGTCGAGGAAGTCGAAGCGCTCGAGCGCGGCGTCGACCACGGCCATGAGGTCCTCGTAGTCGACCCCGCCCCAGCCCGACCCGGGCTCCTCGGCGGCCTTGGGAGAGCGGATCGAGCGCAGCCGCGCCTCGGTGTCGCCCGACGAGCCATGGATGTTGCAGAACAGCACGGCGTAGCCCGCGCCCGCGTAGACCTGGAACTCGTCGAAGAACCGGTGCCCGTACTGCGTCATGGGGCCACCGTGGATGTTCAGCAGCACCGGCACCTTCGTGCCCCCCGAGCGACCGCTCGCGCCCGCGGCCCCAGGCCGGATCAACCAGGCGTCGAGGTCGCCGTCACCCGCCGGCGAGTCGACGACGAAGTGCTCGGCCGCAATCGGCGGCACCCGCCGGTGCACCGACGCGCCGACGGTCGACAACCGGCGCAGCTCCGCCTCACCGGAGCCGCCCGCGGCCAGCCCCCCGGCGGCCACGTAGACGTCCGGCACCTCGGTCATGGTGGAGACGCTGGCGACGAGCGTGCCGCCGGCCAGGTCGAAGCCCGTCACCCAACGCTCCCCACCGATCACGCGGGCCGGTGGTGCGGTGGCGTCGGCCGGCACCCGGTACACGTGCACCGCTCCACGGTCCTCGATGGAGAACAGGAGCGAATCGCCGTCCCACACGGGGCGGCGCCTGCCCGGGAACGGGAAGCAGCTGCGGTCGAGCGACCGTGCCACCTCGTGGTGCTCACCGGTGGCCACGTCGAGCACCTCGATCTGGGGCTGCCCGGGCCACACGGTGGCGTGCTCGGTCAGGCAGGCGATGCGGCTGCCGTCGGGCGACCACGCCGGCGCGCCGTAGGAGACCTCCTCGTCGGGGGTGAGCCGCTCCGGCTCACCCGCGGCGCACAGCCCGTCCTCTTGGAGCCCGACGAGGAACAGGTCCGTGCGGGCGGTGAGGTCCGCGCCGTCCGCTTGCGCCGAGCACACGAGAGCCAGGCCGTCGGGGCGCCAGTCCGGATCGCCGTGGTCGCGCTCGGCCGTGGTGATCTGCACCGCTGCACTGGAGCCGTCCACGGGAACGACGAACACCTGGTTGGGGCGGTCGATGGTCCAGCCCACGCTGTCGAGCCGCGAGAAGAGGCGGGTGATGTGGCGGGGTGGCTGAGCGGCCTCGTCGTCCTCGGCCAGCCGTTCGGCCCGGACCCGCGAGGTGAACGCCAGGCGGGCGCCGTCGGGCGACCAGCGCAGGTCCGCGATCGACTCGTCCCGGTCGGCGAGCGTGACGGTCTCGCCCGGGCCGTCGACCGGCAGCAGGTGCAGCGTCGAGCGGGTCCCGCCCTTGTCCTCCTTGCGCGACGACGTGAAGGCGAGCCACCGGCCGTCGGGCGACCAGGCGGGCTCGTCGTCGCCGTGCTCGCCGGACGTCATCTGGCGAGGTGGGCTGCCCCCGTCAGTGGCGGCGACCCAGATGGCCGTCCGGTACTTGTTGGCGTCGAGGTCGGTGCGGGTCACGGGATACGCGACCTGCGTGCCGTCGGGGGAGACGGCCGGGGCGCCGACGCTGGCGAGCAGTCCGATGTCCGATGGGCGCATTCCGTCGACCGTACGCGCTGGACCGGAAGCCGCGCCCGGAGGAACGTCCGTTCCTGGCGCGCCGCGCTCGATCGGCGCCGGCTCAGGCCGCCCGCAGGGTCCGCAGCACCTCGATGCCCACCTCGGTCAACGACGGCACGAGCAGGTCGGCGGCCGACAGGTCGTGGTGGCGCGTCAGGCGGTTGGCCACCGCCACCACCGCGCCCATCCCGGCCGCGCGCGCCGAGGCGATGCCGCGGGCCGTGTCCTCGACCGCCACGGCGTTGCCAGGTTCGACTCCCAGCGCTGCGCAGGCGACCAGATAGAGGTCGGGCGCGGGCTTGCCGCCCCGCACGCCGGGATGGTCGACGCCGACGAGAGCGTCGAAGCGGTCCGCCATGGCGAAGCGGTCGAGGTGGTGCTCCAGCCACGCCACGGGCGAGCCCGAGGCGACGGCCAGGGGCACGCCCGCCCCGTGGAGCGCGCCCACCAGCGCCGCCGCCCCGTCCGCCATCGGGGCATCACGACCGCTCGGGCTGCCGTCGAGGCGAGCTCGGGCCTTCGCCGCCTCCCACACCTCACGCTCGATGTGGCCGGCGCCGAGCCGTTCGCAGATCCCCGGCCACCAACCGTCCTCCTCGTCCGACATGCCGACGACTGCGGCCCACTCCGCCTCGGGCAGGTCGATGCCGAACGTGGCGAAGGCGGCTCGGGCTCCGAGGTAGATGGGCCACTCGGTGTCGACCAGCGTGCCGTCGAAGTCGAACACCACGGCGTCCCACGGGATCCTCACGCGAGGCTCCCGCGGTCCGCCAGCACCTCGAGGACGACCCCGACGAGGCCGTCGATCGTGTGCACCGGAGCCTCCGCCGCGACGCGCAGGCCGGCGGCGCGCGCCGTGGCCGCGGTGACCGGTCCGATGCAGCACACCAGCGGCGGTAGGCCGTCGACCCCGACGGCGTCGACGAGGTTGGTCACCGTCGACGACGAGGTGAACGTCACCGCGTCGGCGGCGCGCACGGCGGCTCGGGTGGCCTCGTCGACGGGCACCGGGCGGGTCCGGTACGCCTCCACCACGTCGACCTCCCACCCCGTGGCCCGCAACCCGGCCGGGAGGACGTCGCGCGCCACCGCGGCGCGAGCGATCAGCACCCGCGCCACGCCGCGCTCGCCGGCGCCGGGTCCGAGCGGCGGCGGTGCCGGGGGGAACCGCTCCAGCAGCGACTCGGCCACGAAACGGTCCGGCACGAGGTCGGCGACGACCCGGTAGCGGGCCAACGCCTCGGCCGTGCCGGGACCGATGGCGGCGACGCGCAGGTGGCCCAGCACGCGGGTGTCGGGAACCATGGCGAAGGTCCGCTCGACGCCGTTGGGTGAGGTCAGGACCAGCCAGTCGTACCGGCGGATGTGGGCCACGGCGGCGCGCAGTGCCGCGCCTGCGTCGCCCGCGTCACCGATCTCGATGGCCGGCGCTTCGACGACGGCCGCGCCGAGCTCGCGCAGCCTCGAGGCGAGCGACGAGGATTGGGCCCGCGCCCGCGTAACCACGACCGTACGGCCGAAGAGCGGGCGGCGATCGAACCACGCGAGCCGGCCCGCCTGCGCGGCCACCTCACCGACGACGATCACCGACGGGCTGTCGAGCGGGTGATCGGCCAGGGTCGCCAGCGTCGCTGCGGTGGTGCGCTGCTCGGGCCGGGTGCCCCACTGGACGGCGGCGGCCGGCGTGGCCGGGTCGAGACCGGCGGCGATCAGGCGGGCGGCGATGGCCGGCCAGTGGGCCACCGCCATCAGGCACACGATGGTGCCCCCGACGCGAGCGACCGCGTCCCAGTCGACCTCGGTCGCCTTGCCCGGATCCTCGTGCCCGGTGACCACGGTGAAGCTGGTCGACGAGTACCGCAACGTGACCGGAATGCCGGCGTAGGCCGGCACCGCGACGGCCGAGGTGATGCCGGGGACGACCTCGAAGGGCACGCCCGCCTCGGCCAGCGCGGCCGCCTCCTCGCCACCGCGGGCGAACACGAACGGGTCGCCGCCCTTCAGCCGCACGACGGTGCCACCCGCGCGACCTCGCTCGACCAGCAGCGCGTTGATCTCGTCCTGCGTGCGCCGATGGTGACCCGGGGCCTTGCCGACGTCGATGCGCTCGACGTGGTCGGGTGCCAGGTCCAGCAGCTCGGCGGCGGAAAGCCGGTCGTGGACCACGACGTCGGCGCGCTGCAGCAGCTCGCGTCCCCGCACCGTGAGCAGCCCGGGATCACCGGGCCCGGCGCCGACGAGGTACACGGTCACGGGCGGGAGCGTAGGGGCGACCGCGGCTTCGCCTTGCCGCCGTCGGCCGCGTCCCCGTCGGCCGCGTCCCTCTTTCCCGACCGATCCGGCCAAGGGTCGGCCGGATGTGTCGGGAAACGTGGAGGAGGGCGGGTGGTCGGGCGGCGAGCGGCAGGGCACCGTCCAGCGCGCGCCTGGGAACTAACGCCCGAGCAGCTCCGCGCCGCCGGTGTCGAGCAGGTGGCGGGCGACGGCGCGGCCGGTCGCCGCCGCGTCGGCGCCACCCGCTCGGTGGCGCAGCACGGTGGCCCCGTCAGCAGAGGCGAGGAGCCCGTCGACGTCGACCGCGCCGGCTCGGACCGTGGCCAGCGCTCCCGCGGGGATCGTGCAGTCGCCGCCGAGCTCGGCGAGGAACGCTCGCTCGGCGTCGAGGCAACGGTGGCTCGCGTGGTGGTCTACGGCGGCGAGCAGGTCGCGGACCGGCGCGTCACCCGAACGGCACTCGACGGCCATGCAGCCCTGGCCGGCCTGCGGGACCATCACGCCGGTGCCGAGCCGCTCGCTGATGCGATCTGCCAGCCCGAGGCGGTCGAGCGCGACGGCCGCCACCACGATCGCGTCGAAGCCGGCGGCCTTGTCGAGGCGCGTGTGCATGTTGCCGCGGAGCTCGGCGACGCGAAGGCCGGGCCGGGCCGCCGCGAGCTGAGCGCGGCGCCTCTGGGAGCCAGTGGCGACCACCCCGCCTGCGAGGAGCCCGTCGAGCGTGGAGCCGACGAGCGCATCCCGCGGATCCCCGCGCTCGGGCACCGCCGCGATCACGAGGCCCTCGGGCGTCTCGGACGGCAGGTCCTTGGCCGAGTGGACGGCCAGGTCGGCGCGGCCGTCGAGCACGGCCGCCTGCACCTCCTTAGCGAACACTCCCTTGCCGCCCATCTCCGCGATGGGGACGGCCTGGCGACGGTCGCCCACCGTGGCCACGACGACCAGTTCGGTCTCGACCGACGGCTCGGCCGCTCGCACCAGACCGGCCACGCGCTCCGCCTGCCAGCGCGCCAGGGGACTGCCGCGGGTGGCGATGCGTAGGACGGCCACGGCGGAGCGGATCCCGGTGGGGGCCGGCAGCCGGCGACCAGGGGGCGTCGGCCGGGCAACCCCGGGGCCTAGAGATCCTCGAGGTCGTACAGGGTGCGCAGTGCCTCTGCGAGGCGATCACCCTTGGGCGTTCCCGCCAGATCCTTGAGCTTCACGGACGGCTCGTGGAGCACCTTGGCCATCATCGCCCTGGTCAGCGCGTCGACCGTCGCCCGATCGTGGGGCGACAGCGACGAGAGGCGGCTGCGGAAGCGCTCGAGCTCGCCCTGGCGCATGGACTCGGCGCGAGCGTGCAGCGCACCGACGAGCGGCGCGGCGGCGCGCGCCGACGACGCCTCGAGGAACCGGTCGACCTCGTCCACCACGATGCGCTCGACGGCATGGACCTCCCGCCGGCGCTCGTCCATCCCGGCTTGGGCGAAGCGGCGGAGGTCCTCCATGTCGAGCAGGGTGACGCCGGGCAGGTCCGTGACCGAGGGGTCCACGTCACGAGGCACGGCGATGTCGACGACCAGCAGCGGCCGGCCGCACCGGGCCGCCACCACCGGTTCGAGGTCCGCGTGCTCCAGCATGATCGCCGCCGCACCGGTGGAGGTGAGCATCACGTCCACGTCCGCGAGCGCCACCGGGAGGTCGCCGAGGCGGACCGCCCGGCCGTCGACCCGCTCGGCCAGCGCCACCGCCCGCTCCCAGGTGCGGTTGGCGACGAGCACCTCGGCGACGCCGGCGGAGGCGAGGGCCACCGCCATCCCCTCGCCCATGTCGCCCGCACCGAGGACGAGGACGGTCGCCCCCTCGAGCGAGCCGATGCGCTCGGCGGCCATCTCGACGGCCGCGTACGACACCGAGGCGGTGCCCCTGGCGATGCCGGTGTCCGTGCGGGCTCGCTTGCCGGCTCTGAGCGCGTGGCGGAACAACAGGTTGAGGACCGGGCCGGTGGCGCCCTCGTGCTTGGCTCGCTCCCAGGCGGTTCGGGTCTGCCCCAGGACCTCGGTGTCACCGAGGACGGCGGAGTCGAGCCCGGCCACCACGGTGAAGAGGTGCCGGATCGCCTCGCGGTCGTAGTGCACGTAGAGGTGGTCGGCGAACTCCTCGGGCGCCAGGAACGACGTCTCCGCCAGGAAGCCACGGATGTCCTGGTACGCGCCATGGAACGCCTCGACGACGGCGTAGATCTCGGTGCGGTTGCACGTCGAGAGGATCACCGCCTCGCTGACGTGCGCCCGGCCGGTGAGGTCGTCGAGCGCCTTGGGGAGGCGGGCGTCGTCGATGGTCAGCCGCTCGAACAACCCGAGCGGCATGGTCCGGTGGTTCAGTCCGATGACGACGACAGACACGTGCGCAGAAGCTCCCTGGCCTCGTCCGTTCGGCCCTCTCGGACCAGATCCAGCATCCCGCCTTCGAGGGCGGAGTTCCAATCGAGACCCTCGGTGGAACGCCCCGTGGCCCGGACTGCTTCCCGGGCCTCCGACAGCAGGTCGAGCAGCACGGCGTACTCCGGTCCCAGCTCGGCTCCGAGGCGAGCGCGCAGCCACGCCGCCAGCGCCGGGCTGCGACCTGCGGTCGACACGGTCACGAGCAGATCGCCCCGGCGCACCCGGCTCGGCAACGTGAACGAGCAGCGCGCGGGGTCGTCGGCGCTGTTGACCCAGACGCCGCGCCGCTCGCCCTCGGCGAAGACGGCCCCGTCCACGCCCGGATCTCCGGTGCACGTGAATGCCAGCCAACGGCCCTCGAGGTCGCCGTCTCGGTAGGCCCGGCGCTCCCAGCGCACGCGGGGGTCGGCGGCAATGGCCGGGTCGGCCTCGGGCGCCACCACGGTGACGTCGGCTTCGCACGCCAGGAGCTCGGCCACCTTTCGGGCGGCGACCGCACCCGCGCCGACGACGAGCACCGCCCGCCCGGCCACCACGAGGTTGGCCGGGTACAGCGGACGCTCGACCGGCACCGTGTGCCTACTGGGCCGAGGTGGCGGACGGGGAGGCGCCGGCCGAGGCGGCGGACGGGGAGGCGCCGGCCGAGGCGGCCGAGCGCGAGGCATCGGCCGAGGCGGCCGAGCGCGAGGCGGCGGCCGAGGCGGCGGCGCCGACGGTGGGGCCGGGCGGCAGGCCCCCCTGACCGGATCGCTGCTGGTAGAAGGAAAGGATCTGGAGCTCCACGGCGAGGTCGACCTTTCGCAGGGTCACGGCCGCCGGGACCGAGATGACCGCGGGAGCGAAGTTCAGGATCGAACCGATCCCGGCCGCCACGAGGTGGTCAGCGACGTCTTGGGCCACGGCGGCAGGCGTGGCGATGATGCCGATGGCGGCGCCGAGGTCGGCGACGATGGCGGGGAGGTCGTCGAGGGAGCGGATCGGCGCACCGTTCACGAGCTGGCCGACCTTGCCCGGATCGGCGTCGACCAGCGCGGCCACCGGGAACCCCCGCTCACCGAACCCGCCGTAGTTGGCGAGGGCCTGACCGAGGTTCCCGACACCGACGATGACGACCGGCCAGTCCTGCGTGAGGCCGAGCTCCCTGCTCATCTGGAACAGGAGGTACTCGACGTCGTAGCCCACGCCACGGGTTCCGTACGAGCCGAGGTACGACAGGTCCTTGCGCACCTTCGCCGCGTTTACGCCGGCCAGCTCGGCCAGCCGCTCGGAGGAGATCGTGGCCGTCGCGTCATCCGCGATCTCGAGCAACGTCCGCAGGTAGATGGGCAACCGTGCGACGGTCGCTTCCGGGATGCGTCGGGTGCGCTCGACCATGGCGCCGGCGACCGTACCGCTCACGTGCACACGTTCACAAAGACGCATCTGGACCGGCGGTCGGCCGATGCGACGCACCACGCTCGGCCGCCTCGGCGCACCACGCTCGGCTGCCCCCGGGTACGGTTCGACCCCGGTGCTCACCGACGCCTTCGCCGCTGCCGCCACGTTGATCTCGCTCGCGTTCGCGCTGTGCACGTTCGAGCGCTGGCTGGCGCGCCGCCGCCGCCACGAGCTGGCGTGGTCGGTCTCCCTGGTCCTGTTCGCGGCCGGCTCCATGGCCCTGTGGGCGGGCGCGGCCCTGGGTTGGGCGAGCTGGTCCCTGCGGGCCTTCTACCTCTTCGGCGGCGTCCTCAACGTGCCGTTCCTGGCGCTCGGCACCGTCTACCTGCTCGGGGGCACCCGTCTGGGCGACCGGGTCGGCGCCTCCGTGGCACTGCTGGGGGCGTTCGCGGCGGGCGTCGTGGTGACCGCGCCCACCAGGCGACCGGTCGCGCCCGACGTGTTCCCCACGGGCAAGGTCTATTTCGGCGTGCTGCCGCGCGTGCTGGCTGCGGTGGGCTCGGGCCTGGCCGCCTCGGTGATCATCGGCGGTGCGCTCTGGAGCGCGGCGCGACTGCTCCGGGGTCGCACCCGTCCGGCGGCCGCCGGACGGTCCGGGCTTCCCGCCGGCCGGCTCGCGGCGGCCAACGTGCTGATCGCCGTCGGCACGCTGATCATCAGCGCCAAGCAGATCTTCGCCGGCCTGGGAGACGAGGAGACGGCCTTCTCGGCTGCGGTCGCCGTCGGCATCGCCGGCATCTTCGCCGGCTTCCTGCTGACGAGCGCCCGGCCGGTGGCCGCCGGGCAGGCGCCTCCCACGATGGCCGGCGCCCTCCCACCGCACGCCTCGGATCGCTCCGCGGGGGGTCCTCCGTCCGTCGATGCGCCGCCCGTCGAGCCGGCGACCCCCGTTCGCTCGAGTGCAGAGCCGGTCACCCCGCCGGGGTTGGGTGCGCGTCCACGAAGCTGAGCGCGCGCGCCGCCGTCGCTTCGTCGACGTCGAACGCTTCCGCCACTTCCCACAGCGCAACCGCGTCGTCGACGGAGAACCGCTCCTCGAGCCAACGCCGGAGGCCGGCCGCCGGCACGAGGCGGCGGGCGACCTCGCGGTCGACGGCCGCCTCGTCACGAGCCACGACGGCGTCCCACCCCGCGGGCGTTCCGGGCTCGTCGCAACCGCCGCCCCGCTCGTCGTGGATCAGCTCGTGGGCCAGCGCCACCCGGCGGGAGCGCCCATCGAGCGCGGGGTCGAGCGTGATCACGGCCCGCTCGCCGATGCGCACGAGCATCCCTCCTCCCAGGAGCGCGGCCACCGGGTCGAGCCGGAGCTCGACGTGCGGGCGAGCCCGCAGCGCGACCCACGGGTCCCAGGCCGGCAACGGTCAGCGGCTGCCGTCCTCCAGGCCCTGCACGTAGGCCTCGAGGCGCTCCAGCTGGTCGGGCGAGAGGTCGCGGATGCGACGATCCAGCGCGGCGACGCGCACGTCCTTGGCCCGCTGGGGAGCGAGCGGAGCGTCCTCCGTGGCCACCAGCGCGGCCGACAGGTCGGTCGGGTCGACGCCGAGCGCGCCGGCCAACGAGTTGATCAGGCGCGGGCGAGGCTGCGTCTCGCCCGTGAGCCACTTGGAGACCGTCTGCTGGCTCACGCCGACGGACTTGGCGAGCTGGGTCTGGCTGAGGCCGGCCACCCGCAGCGCCGTGCGCAGCAGGTCGCCCAATGGCGTCGGGGTCGGAGGCATCAGCGCCAGTGTTCCACGCCTGGCAGGCGTAGCCACAGACCGGCGACTCGATCGACGTGTACGGCGGTGACCACTTCGGGTAGACCGGGCGACATGACCGACCACAGCCCGCCCTCCGCCCCGACCCTGCGGCGCGTGGCCGCTGCGTGGGGCGAGCGCGTGGCCGACGCCCGCAGGGCGCGGCGATTGAGCCAGGCCGACCTGGCCGAGCGGGCCGGCGTGAGCCAGCAGACGATCTCCAAGCTCGAGCGCGGCCGGCTGTGCCCGCACGACCGCCTCAAGCTCCGCTTGGCGCAGGCGCTCGGCATCGCCCCGCACGAGCTGTGGGCTTGGCTGCCCGCCGAGCCGCGTGCCGACTCGGGCGGCTCCACATCGCGTCTGGTCGAGGATCACCCGGCCGAGGCTACGCAGGGGGTGTGACGGGCCCGCGGGCGATCCGTCACCGCAGGGCGCGGCGAAGCACCTTGCCGGCGAGCCCGTGGGGGATCTCGTCGACGAACATCACCTTCTCGGGGCACTTGTAGCGGGCCAGGTGCTGGGCCGCGAAGGCGATCACGTCGTCCTCCTCGATGGAGGCGCCGGGTGCGGCCACGACGTACGCCTTGACGGCTTCACCCGAATAGGGGTGCGACACGCCGACCACTGCCGCCTGCTCGATGCCCGGGTGGTCGACCAGGACCTCCTCGACCTCAGCCGGGTACACGTTGAAGCCGGACACGATGATGAGGTCCTTGGCCCGGTCCACGAGGAAGACGTAGCCGTCGTCGTCCACCACGGCGATGTCGCCGGTCCGCAGCCATCCGTCGGGGGTGAGGGCCGCGGCCGTCGCCCGCCGGTCGTTCCAGTAGCCGCCGAACACGTTCGGCCCGCGCACCCAGATCTCGCCCTCGTCGCCGATCAACACGTCTTCGCCGTCGGCGTCGACGAGGCGAACCTCCACCCCTGGCAACGGCACGCCGATCGAACCGACCTTGTGGGGACTGATCCCGGCGCTGCTGGTCACGACCGGCGAGGCCTCGGTCAGCCCGTAGCCCTCCGCGAGGTCGAGCCCGAAGCGCTCGTGCACGCGTGCGGCCACCTCGGGCGCCAACCGGGCTGCGCCCGAGGCAGCCATGCGCACCGTGGCGAAGGTGCCCGGGGGCAGGTCCGGCATGCTGGCCCAGGCCGCCCACATGGTGGGCGCTCCGGCGATGATCGTCACGCCTTGGCGGCCGATCGCCTCCGCGGCCGACTGCGGGTCGAAGCGCTCGATGAGCAGGATGGTCCCTCCTCGTGCCAACGCCACCCCCAGCACGGCGTTCAGGCCGTAGATGTGGAACATGGGCAGCACGCCGAGCGACACGTCGTCCGGCCGGTGCTCGAACCCCGTGCTGGCCAGCACCTGCTCGATGTTCGACCGCAGGTTGCCGTGGCTGAGCATCGCCGCCTTCGGCGAGCCCGCCGTGCCGCTCGTGAAGATCAGCACGGCGAGATCTCCGTCCTCGCGCTCCACGACCGGGGCGGGTTCACCCGCGAGCACGGCGTCGAGAGGGGTGGAGCCCACGATGTCGTCGGCCCCGCTGACCACGACGGCCTCGAGGGTCGGCACTCGTGACCGCTCGACGGCGGCGAAGGCCTGGCGCCCCGCCGGACCGAGGATGACCGCTCGCGTCCCGACCGCGGCGAGCTCGCGCTCGAGCTCGCGAGCCGGGCTGAGCGGGTTCAGCGGGACGGCCACCGCCCCGGCACCGAGGATCCCGAGGTAGGACAGGACGAAGTACCAGTTGTTCGCACAGATGATGCCGACGCGGTCGCCCGGCTCGATGCCGAGGCCGACGAGCCCACCACGCATGCGGGCGATCTGCGAGCGCAGCTCGCCGTAGGTCGTCCGCCGGTTGCGGCTGATCAGCGCAACTGCGTCGTCGGGATGCGCCTCGAGGATCCGCGCCAGGTTCACGGGCGGAGACGTTGCCACACCGAGACGGGCAGGGCCACGTCCCGTAGGCGCCGACGCGCCGCCGGTCCCGGCGGCCGCGGCGCCGCTCGGGCCCGGGGGTCGGCTCGCCGGGCCCCCGACGGGTCGCTCAGCGCGACAAGAAGAACAGCTGGAGCACGCCGGCTCCGAGGATGAGCGCCAAGAGAACGGCGAGCACGATCGTGGTCCCGGGCCTCATCAGCCGGCCCCGGACGGGCTCGTGCGGGCGCGCAGCGTGATCGGTACGGGCGGGGCCACGTCGACCAGGGGGTCGTCGGCGAGGGCCCGCAGCGTGACCTGCGAGCCCGGACCGAGCCCGAGCTCCTCGGCCGCCGAGCGACGGTCGAGGGCGATCGAGAGCAGGCCGTAGGAGTCGACGACCAGCCCGACCTCGCCGGCGCTGAGCTCGCCATAGGCGACGGCGAGCGTGCCGGTACGGGACTGCTCACCCCATTCGACGCCGATCCTCGGGCCGAACTCGGCCACCTCGGCGGGATCGACGTTCAGCTGCACGTTGCCGAAGCGATCGACCCAGAGCGCCTCGGCGACGACGGCGCCCCCCTCGACCCGCGTGAGGGGCATCACGCCCGGCCGCAGGAGGGCGGGGTCGATGTCCTCGCCCAGATCGCCGAGCGGGATCCCGTTGCACAGGTGGGCGGCGGCCGGGGCGAACAGGTCACGGCCGTCGAAGGTGGCGCCGGCGGCCGGCAGCCGGAGATCGGGGTTCGTGAGGAGCACGGCACGCGTCGCCCCGCCGACGAGTGCCACGGCGGGAGCGAGCAACCCGTTGTCCGGGCCGACGAGGACGGACTCCCCGCCGCCCACCTCGACCGCCAACGCCCGGCGCGCCGTGCCCACGCCGGGATCCACGACGGCGAGCACGACCCCGGCGGTGAGGTACTGGCAGGCCCGGGCGAGGCACAGCCCCCCGGCGCGGACGTCGTGCGGCGGGATCTCGTGCGTGATGTCGATGACGGCGGCGTGCGGCGCGAGCGAGCGGAGCACCGACTTGACGACACCGACGAACTCGTCCGCCGTCCCGTAGTCGGAGAGGAACGAGACGGTGTCGTACCGAGCGGCCATGGCCCGCTCGACGCTACCGGCAGGGCCCCTCTGCCCACGAGCCGCCGGCGCCGCGAGCGCGGCACCAGACGGGACTCCGCCGGTCGAGGCGGACGGGTCAGCCGGCCTCGGTGTAGCGGGCGGCGATGTAGCGGTCGACGTCGGTCTCGCGCAGTCGGTAGGACTTGCCGACCCGGACCGCGCCGAGCTCACCGGCCTTGATGAGCCGGTAGACGGTCATGTTCGACACCCGCAGCTGGCCGGCCACCTCAGCGACCGTGAGGAAGCGCGACCGATCGGGCTGGGGCACGCGGCACCCTCCTTCTCCGACTCCGGGGTCACCGTACCGCCCTGTTGCTGCTGGGGGAAGTGGTGGAGATGTGCCCGCTCGCCCCCCCGATCGACGCCACCGCACGCGATCCAGCGCAGGGCGTCGGTGGGGTCGCCGTCAACCACCGAGCTGGCGCGACCGCTCGGTCGCCGCCATCACCGCATCGAGGAACGCGGACCGGACGCCGGCACGTTCGAGCTCGCGCAGGCCGGCGGCCGTGGTGCCGCCCGGCGACGTCACGCCGCCTCGGAGCACCTCGGGGGCATCCCCGGATTCGGTCAGCATGCGGGCCGCGCCGAGGATCGTCTGCGTGGCCAGCGCGGCGCTCGTCGGCCTCGACAGGCCGGCCAGAACGCCCGCCTCGATGAGCGCCTCCGCGACGAGGAACACGTAGGCCGGGCCCGACCCCGACAGCCCGGTCACCGCGTCGAGCAACCTCTCGGGCACCCGCACCACCGTGCCGACCGCGCCGAGGATCGACTCGGCCCACGCAAGGTCGTCCTCGCCCGCGGACGCCCCCGCCGCGATGGCGGCCGCTCCCGCGCCGACCAGCGCCGCCGTGTTCGGCATCGCGCGGACCACCGCGGGCCCCGAACCGAGGGCCGCCTCGAGCCGAGCGGTGGGCACCCCCGCCGCGATGGACAGGACCCGGCCCGGGGCCGCGAGGCGCAGGGCGGTGCACGCATCCGGCACGTCCGCCGGCTTCACGGCCACGACGGCTCCTCCGACCGGACCGGCCCCCTCGATCCCGGACGTGACCAGCACACCGGGGAACCGGCTAGCCAATGCCTCCCGCCGCTCGGCGGCGACCTCGACGACGGCGAGGCCGTCGGGCGATGCCCACCCGCTCGAGAGCAGTCCGCCGACGAGAGCCTCTCCCATGCGACCGCCGCCGACGAGCACCAGCCGTGTCATGGGCGGCGAGGCTACCGGTGCGATCGGGGGCGGCCGGTCCGGGACTCGGGCGGAGCCGGCGGCTCCTGTCATGTTGTTTCGATGTGTTCTGTGTTTGCCCGTTCCCAGCAGCGGGGAGGCTGGACCGGCCAGCCGGGCCGGTCGTCGTTCGGGGAAGTGCGGCGCCGGCCCGGCTCGCTCAGGTGTCGCGGAACCGGGAGCCGAAGCCGATCCGGAGCGCGGGCCGGAAGCAGCGCTCCACGTAGGCGTACAGGGAGCCCAGGATGCGGTCGAGCTCGCCTTCGTCGAGCGTGTCGACGGGCAGTGCCCCCACGAGGAACACGGCGTCCTCGTCGCCGATGGCGAAGGCCGCGCCGTGGAAGGTGAGGTTGCGGCGCAGCAGGTGCTCGTAGAAGCGGGCGTGGTCTTCCTCGGGGGCCGGCATCACGTAGGTCTCGTAGTGCAGGGTCCGCTGCCTCAGGTGCAGCCACACGGTCGTGTGGTCCTTCTGCTCGCCCTTCAGACGCACGAACCAGCGCCGCTCGCCGGTGTCGTCCACGTCGACCGCCTCTACGAGCGGGTTCTGCTGCCGCTGCCGATCGAGCCAGCGCTCGATGTCGGCTTGGAGCCGGTCGAGCTCGGCGGGGCTGGCGGGGCGGTCGGCCATGGTGGTCTCGTTCCGATCCGGTTCGGGCGGAGGCGGGCGCGGCTCAGTGGACGGGGCAGTCCACGGGTGCCCGCTCGCCCAGGTCGGCGTAGATGCGCCGAAGGCGCGCGGCGGTGGTGGACCAGGTGTAGCTGCGGCCCCGCTCGGCCGCCGCGCCGCCCATCGCCGCGGCCCGCGACCGGTCGTCGAGAAGGGCATCGACGGCTCCGGCGAAGCGGGCGGGGTCCCGATCCTCGATGAGCACACCGGTCCGGCCCGGGTCGACGAGCGTGGTGAGCCCGCCGACGGCCGAGGCCACGACCGGCGTACCACAGGCCGCCGCTTCGAGGGCCACCAGTCCGAACGACTCCGAGCGACTCGGGACGAGGCACACGTCGGCCGCCCGGTAGAACGTCGACAGCAGGTGGTGCGGCTGCGGCGGCGTGAACCGGACGCGGGCCGCGACGCCGAGCTCGGCGGCGATCGAGCGCACCCGGGCCAGCTCCCGCTCGCCGTCGGGACCGCTCGGCCCCCCGACCACGAGCAGCCGAGCAGCGGCGTGGTGGCTCAGCGCCAGTGCCTGCACCGCGATGTCGAGACCCTTGAGCGGCTGGATGCGACCGACGAACAACAGGACGGGATCGGACGGGGGAAGGGCCAGGGCGGCCCGGGCTCCAGCGGGGTCACCCGGCGAGAAGAACGCGTGCACGACGCCCGGCGGCACGATCTCGACGCGGGCCGGATCGGCGCCGTACAGAGCGACGAGCTGTTCCGCCTCCGCGTCGCAGGAGGCGAGGATGGCGTCGCTGCACGAGATCACCTCCGATTCGGCGTCGACTCGCCGTTGCGGTTCGGGATCGCCCGTCTCCGCCTTGACCCGGGCGAGCGTGTGGAAGGTCGACACGAGCGGCAGGTCGAGGGCGTGCTTGAGCCGGTGCCCGGCGACACCGGAGAGCCAGTAGTTCGCGTGCAGCGCGTCCACCGGCGTGGTGCGCAGGTGGGACGCCACTCCCGCCGTGAACTGGTCCAGCGTGCCCGCCAGCCCCTCCTTGGCCAGCCCCGGTGGACCGGCCGGCACGTGCACCACCCGGAACCCCGGCTCGACGACGACCTCCTCCGGCAGGCCGTCGCGCCAGGAGCGCACGAACACCGTGCTGTCGACGCCCGCCTGGGCCAGGGCCGACACGAGCTCACGGACGTAGACGTTCATGCCGCCGCTGTCGCCCGTCCCGGGCTGGGCGAGCGGCGAGGAGTGCAGGGACAGGACGGCGAGGCGGCGCACGAGGCCACCAACGCTAGGCGCCCGCGGCGGATTCCTCGCTGGTCGAAGGGCTGGTCGAAGGATCGTCCGCGCCGGGGGACGGATCTCGCCCGCGCAGACCAGCCGCCCGCCGCCCCGCCGGACGGCTCGCCCGGAACGTCTCGTAGATCTGGATGAGCGTGCGCTTCTGCTCCTCGCTGAGCACGGCGTCGCGCCGGATCTCGGTCACGAGGTCGTTACCTGCGTCGCGCTCCTCGAGGATCCCGGCCCGCACGTAGAGGGTCTCCGCGCTGATGGACAGCGCCCGCGCGATCTGCTGGAGGATCTCGGCGGAGGGCTTGCGCAGGCCACGCTCGATCTGGCTGAGGTACGGGTTGGAGATTCCCGCCATCTCCGAGAGCTTGCGTAGCGACAGGTGTCCGATGCGCCGCTGCTCGCGGATGAACTCGCCCAGCTCCCGCCAGCGCTGTTCGAGCTCGTTCATCGGCCCAACGCTACGGAGAGCGCGCCGCGGCCACCAACACGGGCTAGCGCGGCGCGCACGGTCGCGAGCGGCCGGGCCGGTCAACCAGCGGCGCGTTGGAGGTAGATCCCGACCACGAAGGCCCATGCGGGCCCGAGCACGATCATCGAGTCCAGTCGGCGCAGCGAGCGCGCCGGGACCTCGACCGAGCTCAGGGCGGCCGAGGCCGCGGCCTGGCCGAGCGGGCAGGCGACGATCACGACAGCGGCGAAGGCGAGCACGTCGAAGCCATGGAACGGCGGAGCCTGGACCACGCCGAGCAGCACGGCGACGACGGCGACCGCCAGCGAGCCGGCCACCGGGCCCTCGACGGCGCTCGACGCCGCGCTGCCCACCAGGAAGTCGCCGACCTCCCAGGCCGACACCAGCACCAGCAGGGTCACGGCCGCACCGATCTCCAGCCGGCGCGTGAGCACGACGCCCACCGCGGCCGCCGCCGGCACGAGGGCCGCCACCACGGTCGCGCCGGCTGCAGCCCACGGGCCGCCCAGGCGCCGGTGCGGGCGCAGCGCGCCCGCCACGACGGCGGCGGCCACGAGACCCAGCATCGCGACGCCCAGCGCGCCCGTTCCGAACGCAGAGGCCACGACGACGGCTGCTGCACCCACCGCGGCCACCACGGCATGGCCCGCTGGCCTCCCGGTCGCGCGCCTCGCCACCACGACGTCGAGCGCCGCCCATCCGGCGACGACGGCGTACAGGGCCGCGACCGCCGCCCAACCGAGGGCGAGGGCGACCGAGGCTGCGGCGAACCAGGCCAGGCCCAGGCGCACCTTCGGCCCCGTCGTGTCGTGGACCACCCAGTACCGGCGGGACCCGGCGGCCCGGCTGCGGGCGGCGTCGACGACCCGGTAACGCCGACCGTCGATCACGACCTCGCCCGTCGCCGCCGAGCGCTTCCGCGCGGTCGCAGCCGGGCGTGGTCCGGGCGGGCGTGGTGCGGGTGACGCGGGGCGTCGAGCGGCTCGTTGCGAGGGAGCCGCGCTCGCCGGCAGCTCACCGGCGGCCGGTGGCCGGCGGCCCGACGGTGGGCGGCGGCTGGCCGGTGGCCGGCGGCTCGACGGCCCGCGCGGGGCGCGGCTCACCCCCTGGCCCCGGCGGGCACCGAGCCCCGCCCCGTCGCGGACGGCGGGGCGATCACGGCGATCCGCCGGAGACGGGGGGCAGGACAGCCACCTCGTCGGAGGGATCGACGGGGTCGCTCTCCGCCGCCGACTCCCCGTTGCGCCAGACGCGACACGACGGCAGCAGCGCCGAGAAGGCGGCGCCGTAGCGCGTCCGCGCGGCCTCGAGCACCTCCCCGACCGTGGCACCCGGGAGATCGTCCCGACCCGTGCCGGCGGCCTCGCGGGCCGCGGCGAACAGCCGGAGGACGGGCATGGAGCCGGAGGCTACCGACGAGCCGCGGCCTCGGTCGCCTCCGGCCAGGGCGCCGGCGCGCCGGCGCGCCGGCAGGTTCCCGACCCGGTCCCCCGGGAACATCCGTCGAGCCGTCCACGGAGGTAGCCACGCCGCGAACGCGACCGGGTCACCGGCGATGTCAGAGGGGTTGGGTACGGTCGCCCCCGATGCCACCCCGAACCACCGAGCCGTGCCCAACCCGCGAAGGCGGCCACGCCCGCCGGGCGCGGCTGCTGGTCGTGCGGCACGGTGAGTCCGTCTGGAACGCGGAGGGCCGCTGGCAGGGCCAGGCCGACATCCCCCTCACGGACCTGGGTCGCCGGCAGGCCGCCAGCGCGGCCCGGGCCCTGGGCTCGGTCGACCTCATCGCCGCGTCCGACCTGGTGCGGGCGCGGGAGACGGCGGAGATCATCGCGGCGGCGCTCGGCGCCGGGCCCGTGGTGGTGGAGGCCGGGCTGCGCGAGCGCGACGCGGGAGCCTGGTCGGGACTGACCCGCGCCGAGATCCACGCGCGCTACCCCGGCTATCTCAGCGACGACCCCGTCACGGGCAGCGCGTACGGTGGGCCGCGCTTCCCCGCCGACTGGGAGCCGGACGAGCAACTCGTCGCCCGAGCGCTCAGCGCCCTCGATCGCCTGGCCGACACCATGGATGCGGGCACCGGCTTCGTCGTCTCCCACGGTGGCGTCGTCGGGGCGTTGCAGCAACACATGACCGGCGAGCGCTACCGACGACTGCCGAACCTGGCGGGCGCCTGGTTCGAGCGGAGTCCGTCCGGTTGGGTGGTCGGCGAGCGCGTGCAGCTCCTCGACGGGCTCGACGTGGCGGTGACGGTGCCCAGTGAGATCTGACCCGCTGCCCTTCGACCCTCTGCCCTTCGACGACGCGCCCGAGTGGGACGCCCCGGGGCTGTCCGAGCCGGCACCGGTCGCCCCGAAGCACGAGCGTCCGGCGACCGCGGCTCCGGTCGGCGGCCCATCGGAGCCGGCCGGTCTCGAGGTCCGTGTCATCCGCAGCCCGAAGCGGCGCAAGACCGCGGGCGCACGCCTCGTCGGCGGCGTGCTCGAGGTGCGGGTACCGGCCCGCATGCCGGAGCGGGAGGTGGCCGAGATGGTGGACGCCTTCGAGAAGCGGCTGCTGCGCCGGCACCGGGCCGCCGGCGTGGACCTCGAGCAGCGCGCCCGCGTCCTCGCCCGCCGCTACGGCCTGCCGCAACCGGCCACGGTCCGCTGGGTCGGCAACCAGGAGCAGCGGTGGGGATCGTGCAGCACGGCGACGAGCGCGATCCGCGTCTCGGACCGGCTCGCCGCCTTCCCGCCGTGGGTGCTCGATCACGTGCTCGTGCACGAGCTCGCGCATCTCGTGCACGCGGACCACTCGCCCGCCTTCCACGCACTCGTCGCCCGGCACCCCCGGTCGGAGCGGGCGATCGGCTTCCTCATCGCCAAGGGCCTCGAACCCGACGACGGTTGAGGCCCCGGCAGGCCCACGGCCGGCTCGAACGGCCCGCGGCGTGCGGAGGCTTCCGGCACGGAAGCGGCATGCGCTCGACACGCGGGAGGGGCGAGCTCAGGCGTCGGGCACGACGTCGAGGTGGGCGGGACACAGGCTCGACAAGGGGGTCGTGCGCAGCACCTCGTCGTCGATGTCGTCGCCGCACACCGAGCAGCGGCCGTAGGTGCCGTCGTCGATGCGACCGAGGGCCCGTTCGACCTGGGCCAGCTCGGCTTCGATGGCGGCCAAGCGCTCCGTGCCCCGCGGCTCCACGCCGGGCAGCGTAGGCCCGTGGCGCCGGCCGGCCGCTCAGGCCGAGACGCGGTCCCGCCGGCTGCCTTCCGGCCCGGCGGCACCCGAGGCGCCCGACGCCGACCGCACCACGGCCCGCCGGCGCCGCCGCCGGGTGGCCACGACGTGGCGGTCCCACAACACCACCAACGCGACGAGCAGGAGCACGACGGCCACACCTGCGCGAAGCGCGTCCCACGTGCTGGTGCCTCCCCGGCCGCGCCTCGCGCTCGGCGGAAGGCCACCGAACGGGCGAGCCGCAGACTCGCCCGTTCCCGATGCGCCAGGCACGGCGCGCGGGCTGGCCCGGCCGGCCGCGACGGTCGTGCGGTCCGGAACGAGCAGCGGCAATCGCCGCTGGGCTCCGACCGGCGTGGCGAAGCCCTGGTCGAGCATCGCCGCGCCCTGGGCCCAGATGTTCGGCGATGCGACCACCACGGCGATGATCGTGCGCCCGCCTCGGCGGGCCGCTCCGACCAGGCTCACGCCGGCGCGCTTGGTGTAACCGGTCTTGATCCCGATGGCACCGACGTAGCCCGTCAGCAGGCGGTTGTGGCCACTCACCTCGTGTTGGCGGCCGTCGCCGCCGACCCACGAGTAGGTCGGCGTCACGACCATGCGCGACAGCACGGGGTCCGCCAACAGCGCCCGGGCCGCGACGGCGAGGTCGTGGGCGCTGATGAGGTTGCCGCCACCGGACGCGGCCTCGTCGTCGAGGCCGGCGGGGTCGACGAGGACCGGTGAGTCGGTCATGCCGAGCCTGGTGGCCTCGTCGCGCATGAGGGCCGCGAACCGCGACAGCGAACCGCCGCCCGCCTGCTCGGCGAGGGCCATGGCGGCGTCGTTGCAGGAGCACAGCATCATCGCCCAGAGCAGGTCTTCGGCCCGCCAACGCTGGCCGGCCTTGAGGCTGAGGCGACGGGCCGGCATCGCCTCGGCGCGCTTGGAGATGCGCACCATCGCATCGGGCCGGACGGTCCGGCGGACGACCAGCGCGGTGAGGATCTTGGAGGTGCTGGCCACGAGCAGCCGGGAGTGCTCCGCGCGAGCCGCGATGACCCTGCCCGTGTCGGCGTCGACGACGATCGCACCCTTGGCCGGGGCGAGCGCGGCTGTGCTCGGTGCGGGAGGCGGCGTCGGCGCACCAGCCGTGGCCGAAGGTGCCGACGTCCGCGCGGGCGCGGCGTGCGCGCGCCCGGCCGTCCCGCCGAGTGCCATGGCGCTCACGACCACGGCCACCGCCACGCGCGCGGTCGACCGGCGCGCCGACCGCTGGTCGACGGCGGCGCGACCGGCGCGCCGCATCACGGGGCCACCCGGAACTGCACGCGCGCGATGTCGGCACGGATCGGCGCGATGCGCTCACGGATGACCGCCTGGTGGGCGGGATGGTCCCGGTACGCGAGCCACGCCGCTTCGTCCGCGAAGTCCGCGACCACCGCGAGGTCCCACGAGGCGTCGCTGAGGTTCAGGTCGTGCCCGACCGAGTACGCGGCGATGGCCGGGATCTCGCGGGGAAGAGCGGCCAGACCGTCTCGGACCGCGGCCCGCTGCTCTGCCGTGGCCTCGGCGGTCCAGCGGAACAGCACGACGTGGCGGATCACTGCAACCCCTTGGCGGCGCCGCCGTCGACCGGGATGGCGGCTCCGGTGATGAACCGGGCTGCGTCGGAGCACAAGAAGGCGACGACCGCGCCGAAGTCGTCGGGCCGACCGAGCGAGCCGGTGGGGACGCCGCGCGCCGCCTGCTCGAGGTCGCCGTACAGCGCGGCGATGCGGTCGGTGGCGTGCGATCCGGGTTGCACGGAGTTGACCGTCACCCCGTCGCGCGCCACCTCGGCGGCCAATGTCTTCAGGTACCCCGTCGCCCCGGCGCGGGCGGTGCTGGACAACGCGAGCCCCGGGATGGGCTGGCGCACCGACACCGACGTGATGGCCACGACCCGGCCCCACCCCTGGGCGCGCAGCGCGGGCACGGCCTCGGCGCACATGGCCACCGTCGACAGCAGGTTCAGGTCGAGTGCGGCTCGGTACGCGGCCAGTTCGTGGTCGAGCGCGCCACCCGCCGGCGGGCCCCCGGCGTTCGGGACGACGATGTCCAGGCCGCCCAGCCGGTCGCGGGCGGCGCTCACGAAGGCGGCGGCACTCTCAGGGTTTGCGACGTCGGCGACGATCGCCTCGACCCGGCCTCCGCCCTGCCTGAGCTGCGAGGCCGCCTGGTCCAGGCGGTCCTCGTCGCGCCCGCAGATCGCCACGGCCACGCCCTCGGCGACCAGGGCGCGAGCCGACGCGAGGCCCAGCCCGGCGGACGCGCCCGCAACCGCGGCGCGGCGCCCCGCGATCCCCAGCTCCACGGGCGGCGAACCTACTCCGGGCGGCGCGCCTGGGCGTGCACCGCCGGTGGGCGGTCACGGTCTCCCGCCATCGGCTCCTCGCCGGGCCGCCGCCGGCGGGGAGCAGCAGCATCACCGCTCAGCCGAGCAGAGCGAGGCTCGCTTCGAGGTCCGCGACCAGCCCGGCCAGCGCCTCGTCGCGCTCGCCGGGCGGTGCGCGCAGCACCGCGGAGGGGTGGATCGTGGCCGTGACGTGCCGTGCCGCGTCGGAGGGCACCGGCACCCCGTGCTGCTTGGTGAGCCGGAAGCCGGGCCCGAGGATGCTCTTCGCGGCGGTGGCGCCGAGCAGGACCAGGAGCTGGGGCCGCACCAGCGACAGTTCGGCCCGCAACCACGGCCGGCAGGCGGCGGACTCTCCGGCCGTCGGGGTCTGGTGGATCCGGCGCTTGCCTCGCGGCACGAACTTGAAGTGCTTCACCGCGTTCGTCACGTACACGGCCGACCGCTCGAGGCCCACCTCCCGGAGCGCCTCGTCGAGCACATGACCGGCCGGCCCGACGAAGGGTCGACCGGCGCGGTCCTCGTGGTCGCCCGGCTGCTCGCCCACGAGCATGACGTCGGCGGGCACGGGCCCCTCCCCAAAGACCGTCGGGCCGGCCGGCTCCCACAGCGGGCAGGCCCTGCACCGAAGGGACTGGCCGGCCAGCTCGGACCAGCTCTGCGTTCCGTCGGCGGGGCCGAACGTCCCGGCCGGCGACTCATCGTCGATCGCACCGGCACGGCTCGCCGCTTTACGGTCGCGGGCCGAGTCCTCCTCGGTCATGGCCGGTTCCTTCCCGCGGCCACCGATGCGGAACCACCTTCGACGGGCTTCCGGCGATTCGGGCCTCGGCGGCCGCGCTCAGTGACGCCCGTCATCCGCTTCTACCACCGAGGGTATGGGGCGCGAGCAGCACGGACCTAGGAGGTCGCACATGGCCAGAAGACGGCTCTCCCCCGCACGGGAGCACAAGGCGGTAGCCCGCGAGGCGGGCTTCGGCAGCCTCTCGCCCGTATCGATCGTCGCGGGCACGCTCACCGCTTACGGCTCGTTCGCCATCCTGGCTGCCGTGGTGGGGGCGATCTTTTCCGCCGCGGGAGCCGACACGAACTTCCGCACGAACGACTGGACCAGCGCGAGCGCGGTCGGCGGTCTCGCCACGGCGTTGACGCTCTTCGTCGCCTACCTGTTCGGTGGCTACGTCGCCGGGCGCATGGCCCGCCGGGCGGGCATGCTCAACGGCCTGTTCGTCTTCCTGCTCGGGCTCGTGGCCGCGGGAGTCGTCGGCGGCCTCGTGTCGGTCTTGGCGGACAACCAGGATGTCAACCGGAACCTGCGCAGCATCGGCGTGCCGACGACGGCCAGCCAGTGGGGCAATGTCGGCATCGCCGCCGCCATCGCCTCGTTGGTCCTCATGGCCGCCGGTGCGATCGGCGGCGGCGTGCTCGGCGAGCGCTGGCACACGAAGCTCGCGCGCCGAGCGGCTGATCCCGACTACGGCCCGGAGGTCGCGGCCCGCCGTCGGGCCGAGGAGGCCGACGCCGAGCGCGGCCGCGTGATCGCCGCCGACCCGGCCGTCCGCCGTGACGCCGCTCTGGTCGGTCCGAACCGTGACGACGACGGCGACGGAATCGACGACCGGTCCGAGCGGGCCTCGGCCCGGGAGATCGACCTCCGGGAGGACCGGCCGGGCATGGCGCCTCGGAAGGCCGGGACCGGCCGCTCCTGGTTCGGCCGCCACTCTTCCGGCGACGAGCCGCGCTACACCGCGGCGGAGTGGGCCGAGCTCCAGCGCCGCGAGTCCGCCGGGCGCCGCTGACCAGGCCAGGGCAAGGCGGCGGCCGCTCACCGGCGAGCGGCCGCCGTCTTCTTCGGCCGCCCGCCGTCTTCTTCGGTCGGCCGCCCGCCCCTTGATCGGGCGTCTTGATCGGGGGTCGGTCCTGCCGATGGTGAGGCACCAGTTCCGGCGGCCCCGCCCGCCGGGCCCGGCCCCCGGCCGGACGGCGGAGAACGAACACCATCGTGCCCAGTCCCCTCGACACCGACGCCGATACCGACGCCCCCGGGACGTGGCCGGGCGGCGGCGGACACCGCCGAAGGGCCGGCGAGCACGCGGAGACAGCGGAACCAGAGTGGCGAACCGCGCTGGCCTGGTCGGTCGGCGTCACGGCCGTGTTCGCGGGCGGGCTGGTGCTGCGGCCGGGCGGCGCCTTCGGCACCAAGGTGTTCGCCGACCTGGGGTGGATCGTCGTCGCGATGGTGACCACCTGGATCACCGCCGCGACCGCGCACCGGACGGCCGGCGCCTTCCGGGAGTGCTGGACCTGGTTCGCGGCGAGCAGCTTGTGCTGGACGCTGGGGCAGGTGGCGTGGACCTGGTACGAGGTCGTCCTTCGCGTCCCCGTGCCGGTCCCTTCGGCGGCCGACCTGCTCTACCTCATGTCCGTCCCGCTGGCCGCGATCGGGATGCTGCGCTATCCGATCGGTGGGCGCTCGACGACGTCGAGGGCGCGGCGGGTCGTGGACGGCCTGATCGTGGCCGACGCCTTCTTCGCCGCCTGCTGGATCGTCGTGCTGGCCGAGGTGTGGAACCTCCCGGGCACGTCGCTGATCCAGCGTCTCGTCGGCGCCGCCTACCCGCTCGGCGATGTGATCACCGGCTCCATCGCGGTCGTGACCCTCGTCCGAGCCCCTCGGGGCCAGCGGCGGACGCTGGTGCTGCTGACTGCGGGCATGGGCGCCTCAGCCGTCGCGTGGTCGATCTTCGGGGTCCTGGTCGCCCGAGGCACCTACGAGGTCGGTGGGCCGCTCGACCCCATCTGGGTCGTCGGGCTGAGCCTCATGGCCTCGGCGGCGTGGCTGGCTCGGGACGCCGACGTCCCGGAGCGACCGGAGGTGGACCGGCCTTCGGTCCGCAGCTCGGTCGTCGTCGTCGGGTCGGCCGGGGTGGCGTTGCTCGTCGTCGTGCTGAGCGGCCGGCTGTTCGAGCCGCTCGACCCCGCCCTCGGCTGGGCCGGAGTGCTGGCCCTGGCGCTGCTCGGTGTGCGCCAGCTGCTCACGGCCTTCGAGAACCGGGAGCTCACCGCTCAGGTCATGGGCAGCGCCGCGCACCACGAGGCGCTCGTCCGCAACATCACGGACCTCATCCTCGTCCTCGACCGCCACGCCAACCTGCGCTACGCGAGCCCGTCGGTGGAACGCGCCCTCGGCTACCGGGTCCGGGACCTGATGGGCCTTCCGCTGCACGAGCTGGTGCACCCCGACCACGCGGCGGAGGCGACAGCCACGTTCCAGCGCGCCGTCCAGGACGGGAGCGCGCGGGTCGAGCTCCAGGTGAAGGCCGCGGCCACGCGCCGCTGGCGCTGGGTGGACGCCATCGTCACGGACCTCACCGGGGACCCGGCGGTCCAGGGCGTGGTCGTGAACGCCCGTGACGTCACCGAGCGCCGATCCGCCGAGGAGCAGCTCACCCATCAGGCCTCCCACGATGCGTTGACCGGCCTGCCCAACCGCACGAACCTGCTCCACCGGCTGGAGCAGGGACGGCAACGGTCCCGCCGCGCGTTGCTGTTCCTCGATCTCGATCGGTTCAAGCTCGTCAATGACTCCCTCGGCCACGAGCGGGGGGACGAGATCCTGTGCGACGTGGCCGAGCGGCTCTCGGGCGCCCTCCGGCCCGGTGACACGGTCGCCCGTTTCGGGGGCGACGAGTTCGTGGTGCTGTGCGAGGACGTGGACGGGCTCGACGAGGCTCGCGCCATCGCCCAGCGACTGCTGGACACGCTTCGCCCACCGATCGAGGTGGCCGGCGGCCAGGTGTACGCGACGGCCAGCATCGGCATCCGGCTCGTCACGGACGACGCCGACGCCGGCGCGCTGGTAGCGGACGCCGACGCCGCGATGTACAAGGCGAAGGCCAGCGGGCGCGCTCGTGCGGAGGTGTTCGACGACAGCCTGCGCTCGGAGGTCCAGCGCCGGCTCGGCCTCCAGACCGGCCTGCACCGGGCCCTCGAGCTCGGCGAGTTCGAGCTTCGCTACCAGCCGGTGTGGACCCTGCCGCCGCGCGGGACGGCCCCGGTGATCGAGGGCGTCGAGGCGCTCCTGCGCTGGCGGCGCGACGGAGAGCTGTTGCTCCCAGGCTCGTTCATCGACGTGGCCGAGGAGACGGAGCTGATCGTGGGCATCGGCGAGTGGGTGCTGCACGCCGCCTGCCGCCAGGCCAAGGCGTGGCTCGACGAGGGCCGGTCCCTGTCCATGGCCGTGAACCTCTCCGCCCGCCAGCTGGCCGAGCCGCGGCTGGCGGATTCGGTGGCCGCCGCGCTCGGCGATGCCGGGCTCCCGGCGTGCTGGCTGAGCCTCGAGATCACCGAGACGGTTCTCATGGACGACCCGGAGCGGGTGGTCGACACGCTGCGGGCACTGCGGGCGCTGGGTGTGCGCATCGCCGTCGACGACTTCGGGACCGGCTACAGCTCGCTGTCGTACCTCAGCCGCTTCCCGCTCGACGTGCTCAAGGTGGACCGCAGCTTCGTCAGCCGGATGAGCGAGTCGAAGGAGGGCGAGTCGATCGCGGCCGCGGTCGTGAGCCTGGCGCACGCGCTCGGGCTCCGTGCCATCGCCGAAGGCGTCGAGTCCGACGCGCAGCTCGAGCGGCTGCGGGGCCTCGGCTGTGACGCGGCCCAGGGCTTCCACCTGGCGCGGCCCATCGCCGCGCGCGCCGTCGATGTGTTGCTCGGCGCGGCCGGTCCCTGGCGGTGCGACGACGACGCCCGCGATCCCAGCCCCCACGCTGACCCCATCCCCGATCCCGCTTGAGACGGGCCGGGCCGTCGGGGGCCGGCCGCAGCTCAGGCGGCGAGGGCAGCCTTGCGGCGGGCGGCCCGGACGTCCACCGACGACAGGCGCTCGAGCACGCCGGGGTGCCTGAGGTGACGGCCGGTCTCGAGGAACGCCTGCTGCACCACCGCGGCGACGCGGGAGCGGTCCATCGCGTTCAGGCCCATCACGCCGAGGCAGCGCTGGTCGGGTTCGAAGCGCACCACGGTCGTCCCCTCCGCCCGCAGGCGGGCGACCTCGCGGGCGAGGCGGCGGTGCGCGGACCATCGCAGCGGTGCATCAGCGCTGCGCACCCGACCCCGCGCCGCCGACATGGGCGACACCACGATGACGAGGTCGAGGCCGCGGCCGCTGAGCACGTCGGCGTTGGTCGGCGAGTGGACGCCACCGTCGATGTACTCCGTGCCGCCGATCGTGACGGGGCAGAAGTATCCCGGGATGGCGCACGACGCGGCCACCGCCGAGCAGCAGCCGGCCGGGGGTGCGCCCTCCCGCCCGAACACCACACGACGGCCATCGCTCCGCCGGGTCGCGCAGACCAGCAGGCCCTCCGGCCACGAACCGGCCCCGAGGAGGCGCAGCAGCTCCGCTCGCTCGGCGATGTCCACGCAACCGGTCGGTGCCATGGTCGCGGCGATCACCATGGGCCGCAGCGCCCACGGCCGGCGGGCGACGCGGGCGAACAGCGCCGGCGATGGCACCCGCCAACCGCGCATGAGGTCGCGTGCGCGCAGCGCCGGGAAGTCGTCGACCTGGTCGCGCGCGACGTGGCGGAGGAGCGGCTCGAGATCGGGCGACAAGGGAGCCTCGACCGCCCAGGCAGCCAGATCGGAGGCGGGCACCCCGAGACGCAGCAGGGTCGACGTCACGGACCCGGCCGACGAGCCGACCAGGAGGTCGGCCGTCCGCGCGTCCCAACCGAGATCGTTCTCCAACGCCGCCAGCACGCCCGCGTGGTACGCCTGCCCCACGACGCCGCCAGCACCCAGCACGAGCCCTACCGCCGTTGCCGCCATGGCGCTCGCCTACCCCGAATCCGACGCACGAACCCGCCCGATCATCACTCCTTGTTCGGCCTGCGTCCCGTGCTCGCGTCGGTAGCCCGTCGTGGGTATGGAGCGGATCAGTCCCGATGACCCAGGAGGACACCCGATGCCGACGAGCAAAGAGGACCTGCCCGGCACGCTGAAGCGCTCGCCCGCCAAGGCGCAGCGGACCTACGCCAAGACCCTCGACAGTGCGCACGACGAGTACGGGGGCGACGAACGCCGCGCCCACCAGGTGGCCTACGCGGCCGTGAAGCACTCGTTCGAAAAGGTGGGAGACCACTGGGAACCCAAGGAACGCAAGGGTCCCTCCGATCCGCAGGCCAAGGGTGGTCGGGGGACGCGGCGACCCACGGCCGGGGGCGTCGACGTGGAGGGGCGCAGCAAGCAGGAGCTGTACGAGCGGGCCAAGCAGCTCGGGATCACAGGCCGCTCGAAGATGTCGAAGCTCGAGCTGGGACGGGCGATCGCTCGCAAGCAGGGCTGACCTAGCCGCCCGGCCGACCGGTATCGCCGCCGGTGTTCTCGGCGGCGAGCGTGCCGTCCCGCGCGCCCCCCTCCGGATCGACGGCCCGGGCCGTCCTGCCGGTCGTGCCAGTCGAGTCAGTCGAGTTGTTCGTGTCCGTCGAGCCGTCGCCGTCGCCGACGCCGACGCCGACGCCGACGCCGGTGCCGCGCCGCTCCGCCCGCAATGAGGCCGCGACCGCGACGGCCAACACCAGCGCGATCACGACCAGGCTGAGCCACGTCGGCGGTTGGTACCACTTGCCGACGAGCATCTTCGTGCCCACGAAGGCCAGGATCACGCCGAGGCCGACGTTCAGGTAGCGGAACCGCCCCGCCATGCCGGCCAGCAGGAAGTACAGCGAGCGCAGGCCGAGGATGGCGAAGGCGTTCGACGAGAAGACGATGAACTGCTCGCGGCTCACGGCCAGGATCGCCGGGATCGAATCGACGGCGAACACCACGTCGGTGGTCTCGACCAGGACGAGCACGGCGAACAGCGGTGTGGCGAGGCGCCTGCCGGTGCGACGGGTGAACAGCCGTTGGCCGTCGTACTCCGTCGTCGAGGGCACGATCCGGCGCACGAGCCGGAGCACGGGATTGTGCTCGGGGTGCACCTCGGCGTCGTCGTGGCGGGCGATGCGCACGGCGGTGAACACGAGGAACGCGCCGAAGACGTACAGGAGCCACTCGAACCGCTCGATCAACGCCACCCCGGTGAAGATGAACGCCGCCCGGAGCACGAGCGCACCGAAGATGCCCCAGAAGAGGACGCGGAACTGGTAGGCGGCGGGCACGGCGAAGTAGCCGAAGATGACCGCCCAGACGAACACGTTGTCGACCGACAGGCTCTTTTCGATCAGGTAGCCGGAGAGGTACTCGCCTGCCGCCCCGCCGCCCTGCCACGCGAGGAGCACGAGCGAGAACGCGAGGCCGAGGCCGATCCAGACCGCCGACTCGATGGCGGCTTCCTTGAACGAAACGGCGTGCGCGGTCCGGTGCACGAGCAGCAGATCGGCGATCAGCAGCACCGCGAGCACACCGATCAGCGCGCCCCAGACCCACAGGGGGACGTCGAAGCTGGCGAAGCGGTCGTTGGCGGAGCCGGCCGAGGTGACGGCGGCGGTGATCGAAGGCGGCATGGTTCTTCCTCGTAGGCGATGCGCGACGAGCGGGAGCAGTCGGTCTCCCACGGACCGGTGTCACGCAGGGGATGGCGGGCGGTCGGTGGTGCAGGTGTGGCGGTGCGTCCGGGGTCCACGCCCCGGCCGCGCTCAGGCTCGGCTGAGCGGCGGTGCGCGCCTCGCGCGTGGGGACCACCAGGAGACCAGCCAACCGGGTCGGCCCACGTCGGTGATCTGGCGTCGCCGGCCGCGCTTGCGCTCACCGGCGCCGAGCACTCCGAAGGTCGCCGCGAGCAGGGCGGCGAGCAGGACCGGGACGCCTCGGGCCCGGACGCGCACGGCCAAGAGCACAGCGGGTACGGCGGTGCCTGGTTGCGTCGAGGCGGCCGCGTGGCCCGAGTCGGTCGCCGCCACGTGGTCGGAGGCTGCGTCGGCGTGCCGTGCGCTCGCCGACGCGGCCGGTGCGCTGCCCCGGAACGCAGCCGCCAGGGTGATGGCCACCAACAGCGCTGAGGCCAGGAGAAGAGCCCACCGCGGGCCGGACGTGCGCTCAGGACGGGACGAGGTGGCCATCGGAGGTCAGCGTCAGGCTACCGGGTCGTCTCCGTGCCGCACGGGCGCGGCAACCATCGCTCGAGCGCTCCGCCGTCATCGACACGCCGGCCCGGGACCGTCACGTCGGTGTGACCGGGCTCGTGCGGGCGGACACGGGGCTGGAACCGCGTGCGTTGCGCACGGCGACCGTGAACGTGTACGAGGTGCCCGCCGCCAGCCCGGTCACGGTCGCCGCGTTGGCCGATCCGGTGAAGGTCTGCGGGGTCTGCGCCACGTCGCCGACGAACGGCGTCACGACCGCGCTCGTGATGGGCGAGCCGTTGTCGGCCGGCGGCCACCAGGACACCCGCGCCGAGCCGCTGCCGGCGACCGCCCGAGGAAACGCGGGCCGTGTCGGTGCTCCGACCGTGACGGGAACCGAGGGAGCCGACGCCGGGCCCGTCCCGACGGCGTTCACCGCGGCCACGGTGAACGCGTAGGTGGTGCCGTTGGCCAGACCCGTGACCACCTGGGCCGTGTTCGCCGACGCGAACGTCCGCGCCGGTTGCGCGGTTCCGCCGACGTACGGCGTCACGACGTAACCAGTGATCGGCGAGCCTCCGTCCGCCGGCGCCGCCCAGGTGAGTGCGACCGCGCCGTCACGCGGCGACGCGACGGGGGGTGCGGGTGCGGCGGGACGAGTGACCATCGGTGTGACGGGAGCTGTGGGGGCCGAGGCGGGGCCGGTGCCGACGGCGTTCACCGCGGCCACGCTGAACGTGTACGGCGTGCCGTTCGTCAAGCCGGTCACCGTGACGGCGTTCGCGGGGGTCGTGAACGTCCGGGGAGCCTGCGCCGCGCCACCGGCGTACGGCGTGACCACGTAGCCGGTCACCGGCGAAGCGTTGCCGGACGGCGGCCACCACGACACCCGGGCCGACGCGTTGCCGGCCACCGCGCTCGCGAACCCGGGTGTGGACGGCGCCCCCACGAGCACGGGATCCGATGCCGCCGAAGGGGGACCGTTGCCCCCGCCGTAGGTCGCCGCGACCGTGAACCGGTACGAGGTCGCGTTGGCGAGACCGGTGACGGTCTGCGTGAGCGCGCTCGACGCGAACGTGCGGGGCGCTTGCGCGGTGCTTCCCACATAGGGGGTCACGACGTAGCCCGTCACGGTCCGCCCACCGGTCGCCGCGGGCGCCTTCCAGGAGACGACGGCCGACGCGTTGGCGGGCCGGCCGGCCACCCCGGTCGGCGGGGCGACCGTGACCGCTGGCGACGCGTCCGACTGCGGACCGACGTCGGTGCCGTAGCGGGCCGAAACCCGGAACGAGAACGGCCCGCCGCCGGAGACGTCGGTGAACGACAACGTCGTCGTGCCGGGGGGGACGTCGTAGACGCCGCCGGTGGGCGAGGCGGTGACCCGGTAACCGGTGAGGGCGACCCCACCCGGCCAGGTGGGCGGTGCCTGCCAGGCGACGTCGACCTGGCCGTTGCGCGGGGTGGCCGTCACCGCGGCCGGGACCCGGGCGGGCAGGTAGTTCCGGCAAGGCTGGTTCCGCAGCGACTGGGCCTGCGTCGTCACGCCCGAGACCGAGCACGACGGGGCGGCGGCCGGTGCGTAGAACGCCGCTCGGTTGTCGGTGAGCAGCGGGAGAACGACGCTCGACGGGCGGCCGACCGAGTGGCCGATCTCGTTCGTGGCCGTGCCCGGCAAGGTGTCGAAGGCCCAGAACGGCTGGTTCCCTCCCGGCGCTTCGATGTTGAGCCGCAGCCGGGAACCGGGCCTGACGATCTGGGCGAAGGGGAACAGCTCGATGCGCACCGGTACGAACTGGCCCGCCGGCAGCGGCGCGGCGTCAGCGGCCAGGAACGTCTGGCGTGGGCGCAGCGGCGTGGACGCGGCCGCGTCGAGCTTGCGCCGGCTGGCCCGGAGCCAGCCGCTCTGGATGTAGACCTCCTTGCCGTCGGGGCGGACCTCCGTGAGAGTCACCTCGAGGTCGGTGTCGGCGGCCGACGAGCGCAGCCACAGGTCGACGCTGCCTGTCCCGGCGTAGGCCAGCTTCGTAGCGGCAGGCGGGGTCACGAAGCTCAACGAGCGCCCCTCGGCCTCGGGCAACCAGCGCACGTCCGGGTGCGAGAGCCACATCGACTCGGTGCTGCCGTCGTACGACGTGGGTCGCTTCACCGTGGGGTCATAGGTGTACGACGAGGTTCCGCGCGGTTGGTCGTCGGCGACCGCCGGTGCCGTCCTGGCCAGGCCTCCGTCGGGCTGCAGGTACCAACGCTCGGCCTGCGTGCCGGGCAGCGGCCAGCTCGCGTAGCTGACGGCCTGGTTGGCGTAGGGCGCGCCCTCCTTGCCGGCAACACCGCCATTTTCGAAGCGGATGCGGACCGGCGGTTCCGACTCGTACTTGGCGAGAGCGGCTGCGTAGTCCGTGTAGCCCCCGAAGCGGCTCGGCGGGAGCGTGATGGGCGTGCCGAAGATGCCCTGCAGCGCCGAGGCGATCGCGCTGCGGTAGAAGGCGTTGCCCTGCTGGCGCGGCACGCGGCGACCGACGTAGAAGTCGACGAACTCGGTGACGCGCAGGAAGTCCTCCGGGCCCAGCGGGTCGACGTGCGTTCCGTTGGTGAGCTCGGCTCGCACTCGGGTGTTGCGGGCGATGACGGTGGCCAGCTCCGCGCCGTAGCCGCCGGTCTGCTCGTCCTGCCACTGGGTCGACACGTAGGTGGGAACGTTGATCAGAGGGGCGAACGAGCTCGGGTCGAGATAGGCGTAGGCCGGGTCGTTGAAGCGGCCGGGCGTGATTTCCGACGCGAGGTCCTCGCTCTGCAGGCGCAGCACCTGGTTGGCGGCGCACGTGGTGTCGCCACCCGCGATGCGGTCCTTGACCCACTGGCGAGCGGCGGGCTGCGAGGCCGCCTGGCGCTCGAGCGCCCACGTGCGGGCGAACCCGTTGTTGAGGATGCCGCCCGGATAGAGGATGCCGCGGTAGGTGTCCGAGAACGGCGAGAGCGGAGTGATCGCCCGCAGGTGCGGCGGGCGGGTGGCGGCGACGTAGAGCTGGCTGTACCCCGAGTACGAGATGCCGACCATGCCGACGTTGCCGTTGGACCACGACTGGTTGGCGACTGCCTCGATGGCGTCGTACCCGTCGGTACGCTGCGCGTCCTCGAAGAACCAGAACGCACCGCCCGAGCAACCCGACCCCCGCATGTTGACGGCCACGACGACGTAACCGAACCACGGGTAGATCTGGGCCTCCTGCGGCGCGGCGCCCGGTTGGGACGGGTCGTAGCCGGAGTAGTCGACGACCACCGGCCACGGTCCGGTGGAGCCGTCCTTGGGGAAGGTGATGTTGACGGACAGCAGCGTGCCGTCCCGGGTGGGCAGGTAGCCGTAGCCCTCCTGCAGCGTGATGCCCTGGTAGAAGGTCTGGGCGGGATCGTCGCCGAGCGCGGTGACGGCGACCGGGGCGGACGTCGCTCCGCCTTCGCTCACCGTGTAGCCGGGCCCCGCCGAGAGGTTGCGGAACAGGAACGCACCTTGGGCGTCGGCCGTTCCGGTGGCCACGATCTGGTTGGAGGCGTTGCGCAGCTCGACCGTGGATCCGGCCGGGTGCCCCCACGTCTCGACCTGGCGGATGCTCCCGCGCGTCGTGAACGTCGCGGTCGCGCTTGCGGGTGCCGACCACGAGCCGGCCAGCACGGTGACGGCCATGAGCAGCGCGGTGACGCCGGCGGCCAGCCGGCCGGAGTGATGCGACATCGATGGATCCCCCTTCGAGGCCGGCCTCGGTGCCGACCTGCGCGAAACGAAGCCGGTCCCGCCCCGGCGTTCGAGCGAGGCTACCGGCCGGGCGATCCGTCACGCTGATCCCGCGACCTCGCGCGGTCCGGGCGCGGCGCGGTCCGCTCAGCTCGAAGCCGTGCGGGGTTCGTCGACGTTCGATCCGTGCGATCCGTGCGCGCGGTGCTCGGCGTGGTGGCGGGCGAGCGTCGAGGCCGCGAAGTCGTCGGCCATGTCGCGCCACACGGTGTGGACGTGGTTGGCGCCGTCCTGCACGTTGTCGTACTCGAAGACCATCCCGGCACCCTGCACCCGGTAGTAGTGCGGCTCGCCGGGTTCGAGACCGCCCGCCCACGCGAACCCGAACGACCGGAGGGCGTCGCCGGCGTAGCGGGCTGCTTCGCGGTCGGCGAGGCCGTCCACGACACGCTCGACGTAGCTGTCGAGCAGGCCGCGCAACACCTCGAGCTGATCGTGCGTCATGTCGGCGGCCGGCAGGCCCGCAGGCTCGGCGCGCATGCGAAGTGCGTCGAGGTGCTCCGGGCCCCACGGCTGCGCGTCCTCGGCGGCGCGCTGGGGGGCGGCGCCTCCGGGAGGCGACATCGCGGGGCTGTCACGAAACAGCGCCCAGAGCGGCAACGGTTCGTCGCCGGCAGCGACCCTCGGCCGGTTCCCGCCGACGATGTCCGGCGGAGCCGCGGCTGCCAGGCGGGCGCGGCTGAGCTGACCGTCGTCCAGGGAGCACACGAGCTCACGGCCGAGGTCCTCGGCGGCGGCGAGGGGACGCAGCATGTGCGGACCGAGCAGCGGTGCGGCCGCCGGGTTCGCGCCCATGAACACCGGTGTCGTCGAGGCCACCTCGCCGCCGACGACCGTCGGGTGAACCGAGAGGTGGTGCCCGCCGAACCGCCAGCTCCACGGGGCTTGGCCGTCCGGCTGCCCAAAGACGCGCAAGTAGTAGAGGCTCGGGTCGCGGTTGCGCTCGCGGTCGTTGCGGCGGCTGCCGAGCCGGAAGCCCTCGCGGCGGTCGAGCAAATCCTCGAGCGCCCGGATGGCGGTCGCCGTCGCGTAACCCGGCTCGGAGAGGACCGTGGCCAGCAACCGCATGGCGAGCTGCTGCTGGCGTGGCCGCATCGTCGCGAGGGCCAGCCCGCCGTGATCCGTCGGCGTGTAGAACCAGCGCTGCCGCTCGCCGTCGGACGGGAACGGCCAGGAGGCGACGGCGCGCTGGTCGTCGTCGAGCGATGCCAGCCACTCGCCGGCGGCCTCGGCCATGGCGGCGACGACGGCTCCCGTCCCCATCCCGAGGACCGTAGCGACCCCGCCGAGGGACCGCCGCGGGCCGCGGCCTACGCTCGCCGTGCGGGCGCTCCAAGGAAGCCCGGCCGCGTCCGAGGGCCGCTAGCTCAATGGCAGAGCAACGGACTTTTAATCCGCAGGTTCTGGGTTCGAGTCCCAGGCGGCCCACCGGCTGAGCCTGTCTAACAGTTCCCGTTTCGGCGCGATTCGGCGCGTTAGACCGGCGTCAGACTGCTTCGGATGCCGATCTCCGCAGCGCGCTTCGAGGCGAAGGTCGACCGGACCGGCGATCATCACGTCTGGACTGGGGCGCGCAACGCGCGAGGTGTCGGCCAGATCCGAGTTGATGGACGGCTCACGACGGCCGCCCGCGTCGCTTGGGAGCTGTCGCGCGGTCCACTCGCGCCAGGCGACCGGGTCTCCCAGTGCCCGGACGATCCTGCGTGCGTCCGTTTGGACCATCTCCACCTCCTCCGAGCGCGCGCTGCCGCGCCGACCGCCGTCGCCCGCCGCAGGCGCGGTGGGGGGACGATGA